>CAYUCU010000105.1:0-14800 GCA_964443345.1 uncultured Chitinophaga sp. | reverse complement strand
ATGAAATTGTGAAACAGTTGCTGGAAGAGTATGAGGGAAGGATCCGGTTTCAGTTCCGACATTTTCCATTAACCCTGATCCATCAGCGTAGCCTGAAGGCCAGTGAATCAGCTGTGGCTGCTGCCCAGGAAGGTAAATTTTGGGAGATGCACAATGTACTTTTTGCAAACCGGAGAAATTTGGGAACTACCAGCCTGAAGCTGCACAGTAAGGAAGCTGGCGTTAGGAATAAGAAATTTCTGGATGACCTGGTAAATGGCATGTACGGCTGGCAGGTGCAGGATGATATTAAAGAAGGGCATAACCGGGGTGTGAAAGAGATACCGGCTTTCTTTGTTAATGACGTAATGGTTACAGTGAAACCTACGTTTGCTAATCTGAGTGCGGCTATTGATCAGGCGCTGAAGAAAACAAAAACTAAAGTTGCTGCTAAAAAGCCGGCCGCAAAGGCAAAGCAACGGGCATAAGAAACAAAATTGAAAATTTCGTATCCTGCTTCAGATAATGAGGCAGGATTTTTTTTTTGCCTGTTTTATTCAGCTACAGTCTCTGTTACGTTCTCATTTATTTCAGCGGAGGGTTCTGCTATCGGTTCTGCTTTTTTGATCAGAAGCTGAAAAGACGTATTCATGCTGAAAGCAAATTCCTCATTTCGGAGCAATTGGCGGGTAGTTTCATCTTCCTGGAGAATGGTCAATAATTCTTTGGCAACGGGAGGAGGGGCCGTATAGTTCTGGTTGCGGCCATTTTGTATAGTAAGGCTGAAAGTAAGTTTCGCTTTTCTGCCACCGGCAGCTCTTTCAAAATCGGTTTTATTCATGGCAAGGGTTTGCTCGCCACCTGCAGATCGCTTCATCAGTATTTTGATAACGGGTAAATACTTATTCCAGGCTTGTGCAAACATATTCCGGGTAGTTTTTTGATTATGAAATAGCTGTATTAACTAGTACCAATTAATTCTTTATTGTTGTTCAGAAAGCCGGGTGAACTCAGAACCATTAAATATACGGGCAAGATTCATGTCTTTGGATTGTTTCCATTGCTCAATATTTCCGTTCGCAACAATGCGCCAGAAATTTTTTGCCTGCAGCTCTTTATAATCATTTCCTTTAATGAACAGCCCGGATATAGTGCTACGGGTCTTGAAATGAATATTTATAGCTTTTTCTGTATGATTCTTTGTTTCGATGTATTTAGCAATTGCTTCTGTTGTCATACTTGAATTTTGTTGAGAAGAAAAAAGGAGGGCTAAAATCTCAGCCCTCCCGTTAATAATATCAATCTTATTGATAATTGTGATTACCAGCGGTTGTTGCTGTTGCTGTTCGAATAAGCAGGTCTTGCAGGTCTTTCTTCTTTTGGCCTTGCAACACTTACTTTGATGGAACGGCCATCAACAGTAGCGCCATCCAGTTCAGCAATTGCTTTTTGGGCGGCTGCATCATCACTCATTTCCACAAAACCAAAGCCTTTGCTGCGGTTTGTGTATTTGTCCATAATAACTTTTGCAGAAGTAACTTCTCCGTACTCGGCAAAATAACTTTTCAGGTCTTCGTCCACAACGGCGAAGCTCAAATTTGAAACATAAATGTTCATGTAAATAAATTAACTTTTAAAAATACTTGAGAAATACGCAAGGGTAAAGAAGACTAACTATTAGCAGGGAATGCGTAGCAGTAAAAAATCGTTCACTTACAAAATGCTGTGTCACTCAAATTAACGGGGCAAAGATAGGGATTAATGACCACATTGCATGTTTTATTTCAGGATAGTTTTTATTAATTCGTTGCGGGCGGTTCTGTATTGAACAGGTTGCCATTCTCTTCTTTTTTGCGAATACCAAAGCTATAACGCAAATTGATGCCAAAACGCCTGGTATCAGATACCCGCAGGCCTGTTGCATCCACAGAACCCTGCCTGATGGAGAAGTTATTTTTATTAGTGGCAAAAATATCACTCATACTGATCGTGGCAGTCAGTTTTTCTTTTAAAAATTTTCTGTTGATGCTCGTGTTCAGGGAGCCAAAGGGTTCCAGTTCATATAGTTGCTGCTGGCCTCTTAACCGCACAAATCCGTTTAATGTAAGTACAGATCGCTTGTCAATTTTAAAGGTCTGGTAAGTGAAGAAAGTCCAGGTCCCTTTTTTAAAGGAGAGGGGCTTGCCTTCATACAACCCCTGGTAAAAGTTATGGTTGTATTGTGCGCCTAGTACAAAGAAATAACGGCCGCCGGGAGGCAAAGCGCCTAATCCGCGGAGATACCATTCTTTATTCTTTCCAAGGTTGTCATATGTCCTGTATGCCTGGCTTTGGTTAGTATCAGATTGATATGTTACGATGGAGAAGATATCTCTTGTATCATTTATACCAACAGCCAGTATAGGACGTTCGTCAACACTTATATTAGCTTCATAGTTTTGGGTGAATTGCGGTCGGAGAGACGGGTTGCCAATTTCTGAAAGATATTGGTCAATATATTTCGGGAAAGGGTTCAGCTGCTCATAAACCGGCCGGTTGATGGTGCGACGGTAAACAAGATAGGCCCTCAGGTCATAGCCGGCGATCTTCATCAGGTTTTTGCTGAGGTAGATATAAGGGAAGAGATCGGTACGGTGCAATTCAAAGCTTGTATCACGGGGAATGACCTGCCTGCCAGTCATGTTGGTATTTTCCAGCCGTGTACCCACTTTTAGTACAATATCCTTTCCAAAGGTCTTTGACCCCTGCAAGTAAAGGGCATTGATATTTTCTTTGTAATTAAAGGTGTTGGTACGGCCGGGGTCTTTCGTTCTTATGCCAGCTACTTCTTTATAATAGTCTGTTACACTGTTGAAGTTGAGTATTGATGTTTTGATACCGCTTTCAATAGTTAATTTCTTTTTCAGCTTTAATTTAAGGTCAGACTGGGCCGTAAACAGTCTGCGCTTCGCATCGCTGGCGCCATCCCCTCCGGTGGTAGCCGGGAACGGAGTGTAATAATTAGTAGAGAATACCTGGTCAGACTGGTTTTTTGTATACGAAAAATAGAGGTCATTGGTCCATTCAGAGCCAAGGGAATCAATTTTTAGCTTGCCCTGTATTCCATTGCTCAATATAAGAGAACTTCCATCGTTATTCACTTTGTTTAGATTCTCACTTAGCAATTGCCCGGTACTTATTTTTTTGATCTGGTTCAGGTTCTCCGACTTATTGTTATAATCATTCAGTGTAATGCTTCCTGCAAAATCAAGACTCCATTTTTTATTGAAGTCAACTACATAGCCATAACTGGTAAAATAAACATATGCGGGATATTTGGTGAAAGCATTCTGTCCAAGTGTGGTATCATCAAAAAGGCGGTCCGTTCTTATTCTTTCAAAATTATTCCGGTTGCTGAAGTTCAGGTTGAGATAGTAACTTTTTTTGCCGTCATTGTTATTGAGGTTGAAACCTGCAAAACGGTTACCATAAGTACCCTGCTGCATACCGGTGGTTACGCTGCCGGTTAAACCAATTTTAACTCCCTTCTTTAAAACCACATTCACCACCCCACCACTCCCGGAAGCATCATATTTGGCAGAAGGGGTCTTTACAATTTCAATTTTTGAAATGGCATCAGGAGGCAAACTCTTAAGCATAGTGGCCACATCTGCGGCACTCATTTTTACCTCTCTTCCATTGATCTGCACCGTAGCCGGTGTCAGGCTGCTGATATAGATATTCCCATCCTGGTCCACAAAGAGCCCCGGGGTTTTTTCAATCACTTCATAGCCGCTGGTAGATGAGGCCACTAAATTTTCGGGGTCAACGATGGTCTTATCATCTTCCTGCCGCATTAGTGGCTTTTTGGAAGTGACCACTGCTGCATCCAGTGTTTTACCGATTGGTACCGCAGAAAAAGTAAAAACGGATTGATTGCCCGAAATGGCGATCCCCTTTTCAATTGGAAGGTAATTGATGGAACTGATGCTGACCGTATAGTTATTTCTTTTGGTTAGTTTGAATTTGGCAATCCCGCTGCTATCGGCCGCTTTTGTGATCACTTTTGTGCTGTCTGACCTGTTAGTGACGGTGACCGAGGCGAAAGGTACCGGCTCTTTTTTTTGATTCACTATTTTGATAGTAATAATTGTTTCTTCCCCTGTTTGAGCTACTTGTGAATGAGCAAGTAGTGATATTAATAGAAGGCCTGCAAGGAAAACGGGGAAGTAAATTTTTCTCATTTAAGTGATTTGATTTAAATAGGGGACAACCGGGTGTAGAAAATTTTCTACAAAACCCCATTCCAACGGTGAAAATATCCATTATCAGGCAAACAAAAGAATGGCCTGATAGTTGGATTTCCTAAAGAAAATTTAAATTATGAAAAAATTGATGTTGTTGTCTACTGTAGTTCTTACGGTAGTTTGTTTGGCTTGTTCGGATAGTAAAGAAAGATACATTGATCTGTCAACCGGGAAAGCCATCGAGGTAAGTAAAGATGAGAAAACCGGGTTTATGGTTAATAAAGAAACAGGTGAAGCGCTGTATATTTATGTGGACACAAAGAAGCATGATACTATCTATGCTAAAACCGGGAAAGTAATTAACGGTCATATTATTTTGGGAGGGGAGAGTAAGTATGTGTTTGATGAGGATGAAAAATTAAAAACCGGCGATAACGGGAATGTGGAGTATAAGGATGGCGATAGTAAAGTAGAAGTGGAAAAGGACGGAGATATTAAAATAAAGGATGGCGATAAAAAGGTAAAGATAGACGGCGAAACAGGAGAGAGGAAAACAAAGAATGATTAAGGTTATCCTATAGACCATAAAAGGGCAAAGCTGTCTTCGGGCAGCTTTGTTCTGTTTAAGGCAACACCAATTTGACCAGGTTGCTTATTTTTTATGCTTGATTTCATGGTATTTCTTCGCCTCGTCAATAGAGTGGGTAGTATGTATGTCCATCTCTTTTTTAGCCAGTTCCGCCAATTTGACATAGAAATTTTTTAATGTCTCCAACTCTTTAGCAGTAAGGTCTTCCACATCAACCAGCCGGTTGCTGGCTTTTGAAGAGGCTGCAATTAATTCATTCAATTTTAGTTGGATGGCCAGTGTGTCTTTGTTTTGCGATTGCTGAATTAAAAACACCATCAGGAACGTAATTATAGTTGTCCCGGTATCGATCACCAATTGCCAGGTGTCTGAATTATGAAAAATAGGGCCGGTTATTACCCAGCATATAATGATAACGAAGGCAATAATGAAAGCGGCAGGTTTGCCGGTAGCTTTGGTGGCCTGTGCTGAAAATTTTTCAAACAGTACTGAAACACGCTGACTCATAGTAAGTAGATTTATTTTTGTATTTATGATCTCAACTGTAATTTAGTCTTTCATTTTTAAAGATGGTCAAGTTTACCACTACCATACATAGGTTTGAAAGTAAAGGAGAGAAAACAGGATGGACTTATTTTGAAGTACCTGTGGACCTTGCGCAAGAATTAAAACCGGGAAATAAGAAAGAATTTAAAGTAAAAGGAAAACTGGATGCTCATCCCATCAAAAGAGTATCACTTTTCCCGATGGGTGGAGGTAAATTTATTTTGGTGCTGAATGCGGCATTGAGAAAAGCAATTGGTAAAAAGCACGGAGCGATGGTGAAAGTACAACTGGAAGCAGACAACAGCGAGTTCATATTCAATAAAGATTTTATAGACTGTCTGAATGATGAACCGGTAGCCAATAAATTTTTTCAAAGCCTGGCTGGTTCCCATCAGCGGTATTTCAGCAAATGGATAGACGATGCAAAAACAGAGCCTACCCGGGTAAAAAGGATCGCTCTTGCAGTAAATGCCCTTGCCAAACAATGGGGTTACGGGGAAATGATCAGGGCACAAAAGAAAGATGCCTGATAACTTTACCTGCCAGGGAAGCACTTCTCTCCAATTATTTCATTTATTTGCAACATGATTAGTTCCGTTCACGACTTTAAAAACCCATTCTTTATCGGTGTGGCCGGTGTAGGTATGAGTGCTATTGCTCAGTATTTAAAAGGAATTGGGAAAAATGTTTCAGGCAGCGACCGGTTCTTTGTTCCCGGAGCGTACAATGAAGTAAAGGAAAAACTAACCGCTGCCGGAATAGATTGTTTTGTTCAGAATGGGGAAGGGATCACTGCAGATACAGACCTGGTTGTAGTATCCACTGCCATTGAAGATACCGTGATGGAAGTGCAAAAAGCAAAGCAGCTGAATATCCCCATCATCCGCAGGTCAGAACTGCTTTCTATAATTGCTTTAAGTAAGAAAACAATTGCGGTAGGCGGTACCAGTGGCAAAAGCACCACCAGTGCCATGCTTTTTGATATTTTAGAATTTGCAGGGTTGCAACCGAGTATCATCAGTGGAGCAGGCTTAATAAGTATAATCAAAAGCGGAAAGATCGGTAATGCCAAAGTAGGAGCAGGTGAGTGGCTGATAGTGGAAGCGGATGAAAGCGATGGATCTATTGTACAGTATAAACCGGAGATCGGGTTGTTATTGAATGTGGACAAAGATCACCAGGAAATAGCCGAGCTGATGGAATTGTTTGAAACATTTAAGCAAAACAGCAACCGGTTTGTTGTGAACCAGTCACATCCTTTGTCAAAACAATTGTCGCAGGAACTGGCCAATGATTTTTCTACTGATGTCAGCCAGCCAGCCGGGTATGTGGCCTCCGACTTTAATCAAAAAGGGTTGGAGATATCATTTAAGATAAATGGAATTGACTTCAGCCTGCAGGTGGTTGGAAAGCATAATATGGAAAATGCACTTGCTGCTGCTGCAGTTGCCAGCCAGGTGGGAGTGGACCTATCCATTGCTGCTGCGGCATTAAAAAATTATGAGGGCATTTATCGCCGTCACCAGGTATTGGGGAAAAAGCATGGGGTGTGGCTGATCGATGATTACGGGCATAATCCCGTGAAATGTGCTGCAGCTATCGCAGCTTGCCAGCCGGTGGCGCCTAAAGTAATTGCCTGGTTTCAGCCTCATGGATATAAGCCTACTAAATTTTTGCGGGATGATTTTGTAAAAGAGATCGGTAATGTACTGCGTCCGGAAGATGAGATATGGATGAGTGAGATCTTCTATGCCGGCGGAACGGCAGTCAAAGACATTTCTGCCAATGACCTGATCAATGATTTAAAAGAATTGGGAAAACCTGCTTTTTTTGCAGCGGACCGTAATGATTTTTTGAAAATGGCAAGGCCTCATTTGACTGATGACTGTGTATTGCTTTTGATGGCCGCCAGGGATCCTTCGCTGGAGCAATTTGCACAGCAGGTATGGAAAGAATTATAGTTCTTGCTTAACCGGCAAATTCAACAACGTTCTCCTTTGTTACGGGTAAGAACATATACCAGCACAAAGCCATAAGTAAACCGGGGTGAGGCGCATCGTTAAGAGTAGTATCTTTTGAAAAACGGACCGAGGGGTCTCCATTTTCAGTACTAAGGCTGCAAACAACAAACGGATTTTCTTTTGACTCTTTGTACAAAATAAGTTCGGCCAATGGATTATTTTGAATAACGTAGTAAAACCGTTCCTCATTTACAGTAATGAAGTGCTCTTTGTTTTCAGTGCCTAATTCTCCGATTTTAAAACCGTATTCTGTTCTGAGAACCGTCTTATTTCTGCGAAAGCCCTCTTTACGAATCAGGAATATCCTCTTTTCACTTTCACAATCCACCCGGGCAGAATTAGAAAAAGGATTTAATGTGAGGGTCAGCAGTTTTTTATTATCCTTGTATAACTTGTAGACTTCGTTATTATTGGTTCCTGAGGCTGATTCCCATCTCATAATACAAGGTTTAGTGGTGGTTAATTTTGGGAGAAATTACAACCCTTTATTGCAGGCAGCAAGTGGTTAACCTAAAATTAATACTAACTTCATATTGCGAATGATCTGGTGCAGAACCTGTGGAAAACCAGGCAGTACTGCACAAATTATCTGGGAAAAGAGTTTTGCAACTCATTAATTATCAATCATGATAACAGAAAGAGAACAAAAATTTTTGGAAAGGGCCATCGAGCTTTCCCGGCAGGGGATGAAAGGTGGTAAAGGCGGACCATTTGGTTGTGTGGTGGTCTTAGGAGATAAAATAGTGGGTGAAGGGTGTAACCAGGTCACTTCCTCCAATGACCCTACAGCGCATGCTGAAGTGGTGGCCATCCGCAATGCCTGTACAAAGCTTGGAACTTACCAATTGTCTGATTGTGAAGTGTACACCAGTTGCGAGCCCTGCCCGATGTGTCTCGGAGCCATTTATTGGGCACGACCTAAAAGGGTAGTGTATGCCAATACAAGAGAAGAAGCGGCGGAGATAGAATTTGATGACGATTTTATTTATAATGAGATCGGTGCCGCAATGAAAGACCGGAAAATTCCTTTTGTGCATGTGCCCCATCCAAAGGCCAAAGCAGTTTTTGAAGACTGGAAAAATTGGGAAGGGAAAAAAAAGTATTGATCAGCCTTTTAGCATCCTGCTTATTACAAAATAACTAAGGACGATCAGCAGTATCAGGATGAGGATGGAGATATACAACCAGGGCTGGTCTTTAATAACCATCTTTTCACGACGGCGTTTTTTCTTTTCGGTTTTCTTCTTCAGGTCACGGTTCAGCATTTCCACCATGTATTGCAGCTGTTCTTTATCCTTAAAATCCTGTAAACCTTCTAAGGCATCATCTTCAAAGTCGCTTTGCAACAATTGCTTTTCCACCTCGTGTTTTTTTTCTTCAGTCAGTTTGCCCTGCAGGTATAGCAACAGGGTTTCCTGGTCAACCTCGGTGGAAAGATGGGATAATATGTCTTTATAATTTTCAGCCATTTTATTTCTTCGTCATTTCGTCCTGCAACTTTTTTTCGATCAGTATCTTCAGGTTTCGTTTTCCATTCTGAATATAACTTTTTACCTGCAGCATGCTGAAGCCTGTTTCATCACTTACCTCCTGGTAACTTTTCTTTTGAAGGTAAAACAAAGTTACACATTGCTGTTGCTCGGCGTTTAGTTCTGTTAAAGAAGCCTCCATCAATGTCAGTGTGTGATCATTTAGCAATAATGCCTGCCGGTCTGTTTCCTCATCCGGTTTGGTAGCCAGCCGGTCGTTTAGTTCAGTTGTCGCCTTTCCATGCCGGTCCCGCAGTTTCATCAGGCAATGGTTCTTGGCCACCATGTACAGCCAGGATTTGAAATATTCTACTTTATATTTTTGTAACTCCTGTATTACCTTGAGGAAGATCTGCTGCACACTGTCTTTGGCTTCTTCTTCATTTTTAAGGTACTTCATGCTCACACCGAGCAACAAAAGGGTATACCGCTGCAGCAAAATGCCCAGCCATTCATTATTATGGTCGGCATAAAACTGTTCCAGCAGTTCCTGGTCGCTCCTGTCTTTATACTTGTCACCTTTCACAAGCGGAAAATAAGTATTTGTTTTGTATATGATGCAGGTTTTTGAGATTTGAATAAAATTTTGTTATCCTGATTTTATATCTTTCATTAAATAATAATAAAATGGAGCATGCACTTATAGCAGTACCGGCAGCCCCGGTGCGACGAAAGCCCAATCACCGGAAAGAGATGGTGAACCAGTTATTATTTGGTGAAGCTGTAAAGGTTCTTAAAGAAAAAGGGGACCTCTGGATAAAGATCAGAGGCCTGCATGATGGCTACGAGGGCTGGATGACAAATACGATGGTTGTGGAAGTGGATGCCGCCATAGCAAATACACGATCAGTTTATACAACTGCCAGCTTGCTGAATACTATTGCTATTGGAGATAAGACCATGCAGATACCTGCAGGATCATCTCTCCCATATTTTGATAATGGTGCCGGAAAACTGGGAGAGCATGTCTTTACCTGTTCTGGAAATGTTTTGAACAGAGATGCACAGCAGCCCGGCGGTCCATTACTGGAGGAATTGACAACGGCATGGCTCAACGCTCCCTACTTGTGGGGTGGCCGCACCCCACTGGGGGTGGATTGCAGCGGGTTTGTACAGGTGATCTATAAAATGATGGGTTTTGATCTTCCCCGTGATGCCTGGCAGCAGGCACAGGAGGGGGCGTCTGTAAAGAAGTTCAGTGAGACGAAACCGGGAGACCTGGCCTTTTTTAACAATAAGGAAGACATCGTTCATGTGGGCATTTTACTGGGAGGTGATAAGATAATGCATGCATCCGGAAAGGTAAAGATCGACCGGATTGATAAAAAGGGAGTAACGGATGCAGCAACAGGAAAAAGAATACTGTCATTAAAGGCGATACGGAGAATCTGCTAATCGTTCCCGCCTTAATACCAGTATTATTTAACATTAAATCTTGTGTTATGAGAAAACTATTTCTTGTTATTGCTGCAGGTGCTTTTTCCATCTTTGCAACGGCCCAGAAAAATGAATCAGCAGAAAAGACTCCTTTGACTGCTTATGTAGGTGTTTTGGCAGGCGGATGTGTGGATAATCCTTTTTCATTTATGGGTGGCGTTGAGAAAAAAATGAACACTCATCTTACACTTTCAGCCGATCTGCATTTTTGGAACACCGGTTATGAGTGCTTCTGCGATAGTATGTATTCACAAGGCAAGTTCAAATCATTTACTCCTTCAGTAAAACTTACATACAGCACGGGTAAAAAAGAAGGTATGGGCTTTGTGGTTGGTGTGGGAGTGGGATATATGTTTGCCAAAGACAGGGGTACAGAACAACCTTACTCTTACGATGTGGCCACTAACACTAATATTGTAAATGATAAAGCGCTTACCAAAGGCAACTGGGATTTTAACAGCATCTCTCCATCATTTAGCCTGGGCGTTGGATTCCGGGTACTGAAAATACCAGTGACATTTCAATCAGTATATTATTTTGCTAATACCACTGAGGGTTGGATGGCCACTGCCGGTGGCGCCGGGTTTAAGATCGGGCTTAGACGGATTAAATAACTGTAAAATTAATTTACAAAAGGGTTGTTTAAGAGAAAGCTCCCTTTATCCATTTTGTTATTGCCATGTCCCAGCCCAGCATTTTGAATGCCGTATAAAACAGTATCACCGCAAATATCTTTTTTAATGTTTGCTGGTTAATGGCCAGGGCCATCTTGCTGCCAAAGAATCCACCAATAAGAAACCCAGCTGCCAGTAATCCTACAACCCGCAGGTCAATAGGGGTGCCTGCTTTCTGACATTGATGATAATAATACAGGGAAGCAAGAATAACAACCGGCAAGGTAAGCACGGCCAGTGAACTGCCCTGCGCCTGGTGTTGTGTGTAGTTCATGAAAAAAACCAATGCAGGCACCATGATGATTCCTCCGCCAACTCCTACCAGGCCGCTCAGCATACCTGCAGCAAGGCCTATCAGCAAGGCTGTTACTATTAATTGTGTGGTCATAGTATTTTTTGAAAGGTTATCCACTGGTTATTTAGTAAAAGTTTCTTTATATAAATGGATGGCTTCATTAATGACCCGGCAGGCGATCAGCTGATCCTGGAAATTATCGATCTCCACTTTTTTATTCTCCAGTACTTTATATTGTTCAAAGAAATTCTTCAGCTCCAGTAAAAAATGGTGCGGCAGGTCTTCCATTCTGCTGATGTGATTGACAGAAGGATCTTTTGCTGCTACAGCAATGATCTTGTCATCCACCTGCCCGTTGTCTATCATTTGCATATTGCCGATCACATTGGCTTCTACCAAACAAAGCGATTGAATGGATTGTGAGCAAAGTACCAGTATATCCAGCGGATCACCATCCAGCCCCAATGTTTGTGGTATAAATCCATAATTGATGGGGTATTGGAAAGAGGAATAAATAACCCTGTCGAGCCTGAGCAATCCGGTGTCTTTATCCACTTCATATTTTGACCGGGTGCCTTGTGGAATTTCTATTAAAGCATTTACAGTTGACGGGGCCTTTTCTCCGTAGTGGGCACCGTGCCAGGGATGTTTTACTGTTAGCATGGTAAGTCAGTGAGTTTACAAGTTCAATTATTCAAAAGTTACAGTACCTGTGACAGGTATTTAACGGGTCAGCTTCATTCCGATATAAGTGGCCAGTAGCCCTGACACCACACTGCCCGCCAGGTATAAAAAGAACAGCGCCAGTTTTTGCTCTTTTAATAAACCAATGCCCTCCAGCGTAAAAGCAGAGAAGGTGGTAAACCCTCCGCAAAGACCCGTCATAAGAAATAGTTTCCAGCTTTCATTACTGTCGAATGTTTTAAAACTCAGGCCCCAAAAAATGCCGATCAACAAACAACCGGCAGCATTTACAGCAAAAGTTCCCCAGGGAAATGAATGGCCATACATTGCCGCAAACCAGCGCTGACAAAGATACCTGGCCATGCTGCCAAGGCCACCTCCCAATCCTACCAGCAATAGATTGTTTATCATTTCAGACTGTCGTTTGTAGCTGGTTTATTTATTATTGTATCTGAATCATGCTGATACAGGTATTTCAGATCAACTAACCAGGTACCATTTACCCGCAGCACTTTCAATGTATCGGGATCATTTTTAAAGGAATTGGAAAAAATGATGATACTGGTGGAATCATTCACATTAACGATTGGCTGATGAATACGAATAGAAGAACCCCTGTATCCATCTTTTACAGACTGTTCAGTTCTTTGATAACTCCTTTCGGCCACATCCAGGTATTCAAGGTTGGAGGAATCCCGGAGCATAAAAGTACCGGCTTCCAAAAATTTTCCGTCAAGCGCAGCCCGGATAAAATTTCTTGCAGCATCTGCATAGTTATCCGATTTACCTGCAGGTTTATCTTTGGTTTTGCAGGCTGCAACTACGATCACAAGAATTAAAAAAGCAGCAGAATATTTTTTCCTCATAATGCAAAGTACAAAAAAAAGAAGGACGGTCTTTGGTCAAACTAAAAAGCACTCCAAAGGAGTGCTTTTTAAAATGTATTTCAGAAAGTATTAGTCTTTCAATTTTTCCAGGCTTTTCATCGCATCCTTCATCTCTTTCATTTTTTCAGGGTCCAGTGATTTTAAAGCGCTGTCTAATTTCTCCAATCCTTCTTTAAGAGAATCCGCATTCATCAAGTTATTCATTTTGTCGTTTATACCCACAGTATCTGTATCGGAACCAAAGCCATCCAGTCCGCCACTTTTACCAGCCTGGTCCATACCCATTTTCATTAAGGTACCCATGCTGAAATCCACTTTCCATTCGCCGCCTTCTTTTTTCAGCGGGAATTCAACTGTTTTGTCATCTTTGGAAGGATTGGTAACAGACACCGTTGCTTTGTCGCCATCAATTTTGGCTTCACCTATTTTCATGTTCTTAAAATCTTCTGAAGGGTCTTTATCAGCTGAGTCTTTCTCTTTGCCAAGGGTACCTTTCATATCTTCTGCCATGGTCATCGCTTTTTTCATCATTTCCATAGTTCCCTGGCTTTCTTTGGTAGCCAGTTTAGCAGCGCCTTCCATGTCTTTTTTTGCCATTCTTTCAAAAAAAGCAACCAGGACTGCCTTTGGATCATTGGCCACTTTGTCTTTTCCTTTACAAGCAACCACCAGTGTGATGACAGCCGTGGTAATGAGCAAGGAGGTTAATAGTTTTTTCATTATGTGTATGTTTGGTTTTTTGATGCACAAATGTAAGGGTTACCCCGGCATTTTACTATTTAAACTGCTGTCTTTTTATCAACCGGCAGTTTTCATTCAGAAAGATGTCGTCTGTAGTAACGCCATAGGGAATGGTGTCCAGCCTGACATATTTGGATAAGGCCCCGCCCACCGATTTGTTGAGTGACTTAAATACAAACTCGGAGCAATACATCACGTCATCACTCTGGTAATTAAAAAAAAGATCAAATTTCAAACCGGCATTGAAGCTTCCACGGACCACAGAACGCAGCTTTTCTTCCTGTTCTTCTTTAAGTGAATAGCGGTAAATGCCAAATGCATTATTTTCTGCCGGTGCACAAAAGCTGTCCAGCGGGTCCCTTCTAAGTTTTTGAGAGGGGTTATAGATCCCGCCAAGCGCATGGTACACAAATGGGGTATCGTTTTCTATGAATACCAGGCCACAGTGTGAAAAGGAAGTGTCTTTACGGTTCATGCTGCGGGCTGCCCGGCTTACTTCATCAGTACCGTTCCGGAAAATCACATCTCCATTTTGAAGTAGTGTTTTAGCACTGTCAATTATCCGGAAACGGGCCGCCAGTTCGGCCGGGGATGGATCGTACGATCTGTGTATTGTTCTCGTTTTGCAGGATAACAATAAAAAAAGCAGGAATAAAAAGAGGGGTGTGCTTCTCTTCATTCCTGCAAAATAATATAAGTTTTCGTTCTATTCCGGCTTGTCTTTCTTTATTATTGGTGGCGTTTGCCGGTTGGCATATTCTTCTGCTTCTTTTTCATGCTCCTTATTATATGCCTTGATGATGGCCTTCACTAAGCGGTGGCGCACCACATCTTCTTCATCCAGTTCAATATGTGCGATGCCATCGATATTTCTTAAGATGCGGGTGGCCATTTGCAAACCGCTGCGCTGGTTTCTCGGAAGGTCCACCTGGGTCATATCGCCAGTAATGATGGCTTTGGCATTGGCGCCGATCCTTGTCAGAAACATTTTTATCTGCAGTTCGGTGGCATTTTGTGCTTCATCCAGGATGATAAAGGCATTATCCAATGTATGGCCACGCATATAAGCGAGTGGGGCGATCTCAATCGTCCTTGTTGTCATATAGTACCCGAGTTTGTCAGCCGGTATCATATCATCCAGTGCATCATATAACGGCCTCAGGTAGGGGTCAATCTTTTCTTTCAGATCTCC
>CAYUCU010000104.1:0-14830 GCA_964443345.1 uncultured Chitinophaga sp. | reverse complement strand
GACACCAGTCCCTATGGAACCAGCTTTGAATGGCGGGATATCGATGACAGTACTAAAAAGGGACTTACCCAGTGGAATCCTTTTAAGGAAGACACAAAGTATTTTGCGCCGTCAACAAAAGATTTTATGATCAACTACAGGGTAGCCGATCTGGAAGCGCTTGTAGCGCAACTGAAGAGTGAAGGTGTAACCATAGTAGATAAGATCGAGGATTCTGAATATGGCAAATTTGTACATATTTTAGACCTGGAAGGAAATAAAATTCAACTGTGGGAGCCTAAAGAGTAGCACAGGGTTCACTTGTTTCTTTTCCCCGCTCCTGCCTGTTCACAAAGACAATGTGTCATTAATTCTAATAAAAATCATTTCTTATGGGTAAAGTAGCAGTAATCAAAACCAGGCCCACTGCATCCAGTGTAGCAGACTTCATTGCCGGCATTGCCAATGAGCAACAACGTAAAGACAGCCAGTTGGTCCTTAAGTTGATGGAAAAAGCGACGAAGGAAAAACCCAGGATGTGGGGCAGTTCCATGATCGGTTTTGGAGAGCTGCGGTATAAAAGTCCCGCCAGCGGCAGAGAAGTGGATTGGTTCAGGATCGGTTTTTCTCCCCGGAAGGCGAACCTTTCCTTACACCTCATCTTTGATATGCAGCAACACGCTGCTGCATTAAGTAAATTGGGCAAACACAAAACGGGTGTCGGTTGTCTTTATATTAATAAACTGGAGGATGTTGATATAAAGGTGCTGGAAAAACTGATCACCATCGCTGCGAAGAAGAAAAAATAAATTTTTTGCTGGGTGGAGAGAGGCTAACCAGCAGTACAAAGGGTCCTGGATAACCGTTGACTCATTAAAGACAGCGGTTGAAGTGAACAGAACGTTTCCGCTTTCAAGATTGGAGTCCAAAGAATATGAATTGAAATGATCAGCTTAAACAATTTCGGCAGTTTTTCAGTTTGAAATAAATTTGAACCACACCTGCCTACCGGCAGGCAGGTAGGAGCATAGAGACATAGAAATACACACAAAGAATTCTATGTTTTATCCTATGTTTCTATGTGGTTCAAGTACATTTAAAAACATCAGGTTTTCAAACTGAGACACTACCACTATTTCTCACTTTCCTAATTTTCCGTATTTTCGTTTTTCTTCATACACACTTCCTGCCAAAACATTCTTCCGTATTCATAACCTTAAAAGTTTTTTTATGAAAACTCCACCCGTTGCCGGCAGGCTGCAACATTTTTTTTCAGTGCTGTTATTGATCACAGTCTGTTTTGCCTCTTGTAAAAAAGACAGTTCTCAACTGATTGAAGCAGCAAAAGATGAAACAACTAACAAAGTAATTGCCTGGCTCGAAAAACAAAGAGCATCGGCCAGTACTGAAGGGGCTGCAAAAATTGAGTCCCTCAAAGAATCTCTTGATTTCTCCTTACTGACTGTCGTCCCTTTTCCTCCCGGTGAGACAGTACTCATTATTCCCGTAAAAAATTCCTTTGTCACCACCAGCAACGCTGATAAAAATCCCGCTAATAGCCTGGTGTTGTTCCTTGGTAAGGATCAGGAGGTCAGAAAGGGTAATATTGTTCAGTATATCTCATTTGAAAGAATAAGCAGCAGAAGGGTGCTGGCAAATTTCCTTGACAGCTACTATCGGTTCAGGATCACAGATTTTACCGGTTCACTAGTTTATATTACCATTACTGATGAGATCGCTTATGAATTGAATTATATCAAGGGAAATGCGAACTACTATAAATCCATGGAGAAAAAAAAGTTGGGTAACCTTACCGAAACTTGTTATGAAATAGGCTGGTATTACTTCTGGAGCGATGGCTCTGTTACCTGGGAACCAATTGGCGGGTACTGCGATGACTGTGTTCCTGCCAGAACAGTAAACGGCCAAACATACAGGGTGAACTGCGGTGGTGGTGGCGGAGGAGGTGGCGGTAGTAATGAAGAACCTCCTTTACTTACAAAAGAAATGGATTGGTTAGTTTATACCGAAAATATGTATGGTCAGCCCATAAAAATCACTGCCAAAGTTCAATTTTGGGGAAGAAAAGTATCCACGGAACCACAAGGAGGACATTTTACTCAAACTAACGATCATGGCACTTATACTGAAAATTTCAGCACATATGGGATGGATTGGGCATCAGTTTATACACAAGCCTGGCATGGAACGCAATTTGGCTATCAGTCAGTGCAGGGAAATATTGTTTATGCTCCATATACTCTGCCACCTAAGTATATCAGTAAAACTCAGAATTTTATGTTTGCAGAAATTTTTCCATAACTGATCCAGTTCTCATCATTCTTAAAGAAAGAGCAACTGAAGGAAATTGCTTTTTGAGTTGCTCTTTCTGTATAATTTTTATCACTAAAACAGGTTATGACTGCTATTCCTATACTATTTCTGCTGATACTTTTCACCTTTTCATCCAGTGCATTGGGCCAGTCTGCTGCCCCAGGTAAGAAAATAGAAGTAATTGAATATATCGCCCACCAGTATTACCCGACCGATACTACACTTGCAAAACCCTTTTGGGATTTTAATGACAAAATATGGTTTAAAGACAGCCTCGCCATTGAGGAAGTAAGATTTATAAAAATGCATGAAGAACCAGGAGGTATCAGCTGCCTGGAATATCCGATATCACATTATCGTTTCTCCGATCTCAGAAAAGGATTCATTTATGAATTTAATAGTTTCCGGGATTCTGCCGGATTGATCCGGAAATACACTTATGCGGATTCCATCATGCCGGTGGGCGGATGGGGTTTTAACTATAACCGGAACGGAGACGGAACCCATGTGCTACTGCCGGATACTGTTATTGATAATGTCAGCTACAAAAGGGCTAAAATTTCCAGGGGCACAGAAGACCAGCCTTATATAGTCCTTTGCTATTCCCGCTGTGATAAAAAAGGTACTGTCTTTAATTTGATACCCAACCTTAGTACGGTCATAGGCTGCCCCATAACCAGGACCTACGTTTTTTCACCTCGCAGAATAGGATTGCATCTTACACAAGAAGTGAAGTTTATAGCCGACACTCTTACCGCAGCTGAACAAAGAGTATTTGATGCCTGGGAAAAATATGCAACCCTGCACCCGGCAGGAAAATGATCCATTAACTCCCGGCACAAGGCGGACTGCGCCGCAACTAAAACCTGCCACTTTATTTATTCAAAAGCTCCTTTGCGTAATTTTGTTTCCAATAAGGCAGACCCAAATTGTAAACACCAATGGACCGCTTAAAAAAGATCATCATCGATTTTGAACTTCATGCAGTTGACGGCATAAAAGAGTGTTTTAAAAATGGCGTGGACCCAAATGAAACGGTCAATGGCAAACCGCTGATCTACGAACTGATCAACATGTACAGCCGGGGCCCTTTGTTCAAAGAATGTATCAAAGCCTTTATTGATCATGGGCTGGTGTTTGAAGATAAGATCTTGCTTGCTGTTTTATCAGATGATGCGGACACCCTCGACCGCCTGCTGCAAGCCGATCCTTCTGCCATTCAAAAGAAATACACATTCAACTGCACGTTCACCCCGCTGATCGAAGCTTCCTTATTACATATTTGTGCCGAATACAATCACCTGGCCTGTGCCCGGGTGCTGGTACACCATGGCATGGATATCAACACCCCCGCCGGGTTGGATGAAAATGGATTTGGCGGGCAAACACCGGTCTTTCATACCGTTAACCAGGATGCTAATAAAAGCATGGATATGTTGCAATTCTTAGTGTCGCAGCAGGCCAACCTGTTGCTGACCGTAAAGGGGCTGATCTGGGGCAAAGGTTATGAATGGGAAACATTCATTCCGTCTGTAAATCCTATAAGCTATTCAATGATGGGGCTGCTCCGGCAATTTCAGCGAACGGAAAAGCAGATCTATGAAGTGGTTTCAATAGTACTGAAAGCCGCTTATGGAATAGACTATGCCCCTTCCAACATTCCAAACAAGTATTTAAGCAGCTAAAGCCGCATGGAAAATAAGACCAAACTCACACTGATCAGGACCGTACACACACTGATCTGGATATTCTTTAATGTGGTTATTTTCTATATGCTCTATGCCGTGCTCATCAATAAAATGGATAAATGGCTCTGGATCGGCTACGGATTGATAGCCGTTGAAGGGATCATCCTGCTGCTCTTTAAATTCTTTTGCCCGTTAACCATAATGGCCCGTAAATATTCCAATTCAACAAAAGCCAACTTTGATATTTATCTTCCCAATTGGCTGGCAAAATATAATAAACAAATATATTCGGGCATACTGCTCATCATAACCATTATAGCTGTTTACCGCCTGCTGAATTAAAATTTCCTGCCTGCAGCCGCACCACCCTTCATTACTCCCCGGCAGCTATAAAACCGGGCACAGCTCCCCGTTTATAAGTAAACCGCAATGCGGACGGGTTTGCCCCGGCTGAAGGAATATTCGGTACCGGGAAGGGCATCGTTAAGCCGCATTCATTTACGGACAGTGTATGTTCACCAAATACTTTTATATGAGTAAGCAATGCAAGCTTATCCGTAACAGGGTAAGAAAGTGATGGCAGCTCTACCCGGATACCATCTGTTAACACGGGAACGACACCCTCCTCCTTACTGATCAGCTGCGCAGTAGCCGCATTTAATTCCAGTAACACTTTCAGCGGGACCATTTTGCTGGTGGTACCGGTATCATCCCTTTCAATAAGCGCTGCCTCCACCGTTATCATTTCAGGAATAAGCAATGCACCGGGACGCTGCCCCGACAGGTTGGCAAAAATGCTGACCTGTGGTTCTTTATACAAAGCATAGTTCATCGTTTCAGAAAGTACTATGTCCGGCTGTTGTGCATCCGGAATACGATAAGTGGCCGCATCAGCCAGCACCTTGTCAAGTATATAAGGCCCCATATTGAACACACGGATCGTTTTATCCAGGTATTCCATGCTCACCGGGTTGATCTCCAGTAGTATCAATTGCAATTCTCCGGGGCCAAATACGGTGGTAAGCGGCGTTAGTAAAGTGGCAAATGGTCCGGTGCCGGCATACAAAACAGTTACAGGCTTCCCTGGTTGTTGTTGCAGTTGCATCCTGATCGCCTCTTCAATACCCCTGAGGAATACCCGGGTGCGCATCATATCCATAATGCAAAACGCTGCAGCGGCGGTGTCAATGGCTTTTCCTGAACGGGTATCTATACTATGGTACTGCCCGCCTTCATCAAAAGCGATCACTTGCTGGAAAAGTTCTTTCAACTGGCTGGCCCCGTTTCTGACAGCTGTATAATCAAGCTTCGCTGCTAACAGGGTTTTAGTAATGGCTGCAAGCCTGGTAACGGGAGTTGTCAACTTTTTTTTCTGAAGATAGGGGCATTTGGTCTTATAAAATAAAAAAATGGTTACCCATTAGTCCCGGATTAAGGAGGGCAAAAAGGACGAGATACAACAGGTGGACGGGTACCAGTGGCAGGCTGTACTAGACCAACTTCTCGTTAATGGCCTTACTTACGGCTTCTATCTGCGACCGCACATGCAGCTTATCATAAATATGTTTGATGTGGGTGCGGACCGTATCAATACTGATTTCCAGTTCCGCTGCGATCATCTTAAAACTGTTCCCTTTAGAAAGCAATTGCAGTGTTTCCTTTTCCCTTCCGGTAAGCTGGTAATCTGTTTCGGCTACCGGCGTTACCGGCCGCTGCATATTATTGATCACCATCCGGGCAATGGATGGGCTCATCGGGGCGCCGCCATCCAGTACTTCCTTAATGGAATCGATCAGTTTGTCTGACACATATTTTTTTAAGAGATAACCATTAGCACCGGCATACATTGCTTCAAAAACATGCACATTATCATCAAACACGGTAAGCATGATGATCTGCACCCTGGCATTTGTTTCCCTTATTTTCCGTACCGCTTCTATCCCGTTCACTTCCGGCAGGTCGATGTCCATCAATACCACATCAGGTTTATGTTCCTGCACCTGCGCTGCCACCTGGCGACAATCTGCATAGGTTGCTATTACCTGGTAGTCACCGGTAAGCGATAAAAGACTATTCAGGCTTTCCCGCAGGTCTGCATTGTCTTCATATATGATGACATTTACCGCCATTTGCTTTTATGAGTTTATATAAATTGCAACTTAACCATATTTTCCACGACTACACATACCTCAATCAGGGGAGAAACAATACTAATGCAATGGTTGTTCCGGTGCCCGGTACTGCATCAATATGCAGGGTGGCGCCCATTTCCTCCGCCCGGCTTTTCATATTCCGCAATCCGTTCCCGGGATTTATTGTAGCATGGTCAAATCCCTTTCCATTGTCAGTGATCGTCATGTGCAGGTGTTCATTCACCTTATTAAAAACAATACTGACTGCCGTCGCAGTACTGTATTTTACTATATTATTCACCGCTTCCTTAAATATCATATAGATATCCTTACGCTGCTCCAGGTTCAGCGGTACTGTTTCCAAAGATCCTTCTTCTGTAAAATTAAACCGGATGCGGGCAGGCTCCAGCATTTCTGCAGCAAACTCTTTCATACGAAGCAACACATTATCAAAACTATCATTAACGGGATTAATGGCCCACACCATATCGCTCATGCTTTCCATCATGCGTCCGGAATGGTCTTTTATTTTTTGAAAATACTGTTTCAGCTTTTCAGGCTCCTGCTTTTCTTCCATCGCCACTTTGCTGATGATGTTGATACTTGTAAGTGTGGAGCCCATCTCATCATGCAGGTCACGGGCTATTTTAGTACGCAGCCGTTCTTCTGTAAGGTGTTTGGTAATTCTTTCCGAACAGATCGCTGCGATCTTTTTAAGTATCCGCAGGTGATACCGGCTGTAAAAATTCTTTTGCGGATGCTCAGAATCAATAACAGCAAATACTTTTCCATCCACCAGCACCGGCACGGCTATCTCAGACAACCGGCTTTCATCATCCACGATATACCTCGGGTCGTTGCTGGTATTACCGGAGATCACGGCCTTACCGGTTTGTGCCACTGTGCCCACTATACCTTTTCCCACCGGTATTTCAATGATGTTCACTATTTCCCGGCGATGCGGGTTCTTAGGGCCATAGGCTGCTTTTTGCTCGAGCACATTCCTGTTCTCATTATGCTGGTAGATCACACAATCAATAAAGCCCAGCTTTTCAATACAGTTACGGGCCGTATCCCAAAAGATATCGTCTGTTGTATTTTGTCCGTATAAAGAGGTGGCAAAGGCGTTGATCATTTTTTCCACTTTCAGTTTTTGCTGCAGGGAATAAATGAAAAGCCATATAGAAAATGCCACTGCTAATCCTGCCAATAAAATAAACCACCAGGTACGCCAGAAAGGAGGTACGATCTTAAAATAAAAACCGGACACTTTGCCTGCTATCGTACCTGAAGGATTTTTTGCCCGTACCAGGAACTGGTAATAACCGGACGGAAGATTTTGGTAAGAGGCGGAAAAGCTTTTTCCTGCATCCACCCAGTCGGGGTCATGCCCATCCAGTTTATATTCATACTGTATGCCCGATTGAACACCATAATACAATCCGGCAAATTCAAAAGACACCGCATTAGAGTGAAAAGGAAGCCGGAAATCTGGTTGCCCGTTGATCTCTTCAGGGGTTAGTGTCTTGCCATTTATCTTTATAGATGTAATGGCCAGCGGAAACCGCAGCACATTGTCATTGTCCGGCGGTGAATAGATAAAGAGGCCGCCACCCACTCCTACCAGTAATTCATTTTTTCCGGTGTTAAATGAAATATCATGCGGGTTGCGGCCATCAGATGCATATGCAGAAAAATTAAAGATCTGTTCCTCTTTTAGTTCATATAAGAATTGCCCCCGGGTACTTATAGCGGATATCCCCTTTCCCGATAATAACCACAGAATGGAATCTCCGTTACTACAGATCGACAGGATGTTATTACTGCTCAGCCCGTTTTTCATATCAAACCGGGTAAAGCTTTTTTCAAAGGGCATTCCCGGGTTATACCGGGATACCCCACCTGAATTGGTGGCCAGCCATATGCCCCCATTCGAATCCTTTGCGATACTGTTTATCAGGTTTAGTTGAGAATATTCCTGTACCCCTGCTGTTTCATAGTAGCTGTTTGTTTTTCCGGCAGGAAAATGATAGGTGAATACGCCTTCACCAAAACTGCTGGCCACCACCGTATGATTTTCCAGGTCGGCCTCTATACCGGTAACAGAAATTAAGTTGCTAAAGGTGCTGTCTTTTAAAAGGGAGAATTTCTTCTCCGCTGTTTTATAATAGTATAGTCCCCTGTTAAAAGTACCAAACCAGTAATTTCCTTCTTCATCCTGCAGCATATCCCGAAACACCACATCATCATCTTTATTAGGTGTGGGAAATAAAATAAAATTTTTATTGCTGCGGTTGTACCGGTACACATGGTTTCCCGTCAGCAACCAAAGATCACCGGCATTATCAGTTTTGATACCGGCACACATCGCCAGGGGAGTTCCCCGTGCATCAGACACTACTTTTTCTATTGCCCCGGTATGTGTATCAATGATAAACACTGCCGCTGGTTCCACGGAGCAAACAAAATAGCAGCCGCTCGCCGCATCATAATGCACGCCACCCATTCCATTGGCACCTTCTTTATCAGAATAAGCAAGCAGTGGTAAAAAAGAAGCCGTACTCATTTTAGGATCATATACAGAAACACCATTGGATGTTGCGATCCATTTTATGTGATTGTCATCTTCAAATACAGAACGGACACCGCCCGGTAATAATGAAGCCGAGAGCTGGGGCACATTACTTTCCAGCCGGATGCTTTTTCTGTCATCACTGATCTTTACCAGCCCTTTGGGAGAACTCATCCAGATCTCATCTTTTCCTGGCAATGTAAATTGTACGGATGGATAAGGCTCCGGTACTACGGTCATTTCGCTGTACTTGTAAGTACTTTCATCGTATAAAAAGACCCGTCCCTTTTCTTCACAAATAAATACCTTTTTGTTCGAGGCATCATACTTCACATCAATCGCATCTCCGTAAAAACCGCCTCCGGCAAAACGGAACTCTTTTGTTTTAATATCAAGGCTTACTAATCCGTTAGTGGTGCCGAGCCAAAACGATCCGTCGCCTTTTGGTACAAACCGCTGAATGGAGTGATACCGGGTATCCTTCATAGCCGGATGGTTCCTGGCAAAATCCGGCCAGTCGTAAAAAGTAAATTGCCGGGTATTCATGTCATACCTGGTAAATTCAAAAACATCTGAAGCCACCCATACAATATCCTTTTTGTCAATATAAATATCCCAGATGATATAATTGGGAAGCCCATTGGTCCGCTTTTCCGGATCGGGCACCATTGTTTCCCAGGTGCCTGTCGCCGGATCATGAATACTAAGCCCTTCCATCGTAGCCACCCATATCCTGCCCCGGCTATCCTCTTCAATATCATTGATGATCTCATTGGAAATGGAATTGCCCGCCCCGGGACGAAATACTTTGAAGGAATGTCCGTCGAACCGGTTTAGCCCGTTGCGGGTACCGATCCACATAAACCCTTTTTTGTCTTTGTGAAAACAGGTGACCCGTTTATCAGAAAGACCATCGGCCGTAGTAATGGTTTTTGATTTGTGATATAGCTGTGCCGGGCTGTGCAGGTATCCCAGCAGCAGCAATATTCCCGGGATGGTTCGTATAAAGAAGGACAGTTTCAAAAAAGGGATATGATTAAAAATACAAAATATACCTTTTCCCCGCCTTTAAAATACCCTGATTAGGGGATACACAACTTTCAGTCAAAGCTAGCCGCTCCGCCATTGTGCTAACGGTTTACTGCTATTTTAAAATACTATAGCACCACCGGAACAATTTACCATCAAAGTCAAATGGCGTGGTGGCTTTTGTTATGTCCTTCACTTCTGCAGCAGCTATCTTTTCTTCCTCCAGCACAAACTTTCTGGAGTTGGTGCTGAAATAAAGCAATCCGCCTTTCTTCAATCCCTTCAGGCAATCATTGATCAGCTCCGCATGGTCCCGCTGTATATCCAGGATGTCCTCCATCCGTTTGCTATTGCTGAAGGTGGGCGGGTCCATAATAATAATGTCGAAATGGTCCGCAGGCAGCGTTTTCAGGTATTGCTTTACATCCGCATGAATGAACTGGTACCTGCTTTCATCAGTAAATCCATTCAACTGAAAATTTTTGGCGGCCCAGTTAAGATAGGTTTTCGAAAGGTCCACCGTTAGCACCTCATCTGCAGGTGCTGCAGCCGCATACACGGAGAAGGAGCCGGTATAGGCAAACAGGTTCAATACTTTCTTTCCGGCGCTTTGTTGCCGCACCAGTTGCCGGGTGATACGGTGATCTAAAAAAAGACCGGTATCCAGGTAATCACTCAGGTTTACCCAAAACTTCAATCCGCCTTCTTCTACTATGAACTCATGTTGCACTTCGTCGTACTTCTGGTACTGTCCCAACCGCCCGGGTTTTCTTTGGCGCAGTTTCAGGAAGATGTTTTCAGTTAGCACTCCCAGCACTCCGCTGATCACTGCCAGGCTTTTTTCCATCCAGTCATCATGTTCCGCTTCAGTCATCCCATGCTGGCGTTTATACTCGGCCACGTATAACTTATCTCCATAAAATTCAATGCAAAAAGGAAATTCCGGCAGGTCATGATCATACACCCGGTAACAACTGAGTCCCTGCCTTTTGGCCTGTTTGCCTAAATGGCGAAAGACCTTCGTCAGCCGGTTCTGAAACATAATTAACTTATCTGCATCCATAGTTCTCTGAAAAACTTTCACGAAATTCGTATTTCCTTCTTCAAACTTCGGATTTATTTAATGTATGCCATTGTCGATATAGAAACTACCGGAAGTTATGCTGCTGCCAACAGCATAACGGAGATCTCCATTCATGTATTTGATGGTGAAAAGGTGGTGGAAGTATATGAAACACTGATCAACCCCGGACAGTCTATCCCCCGTTACATACAGGCGATGACGGGCATCAGCGATAAAATGGTGGCCGGGGCTCCCCGTTTTGAACAGGTGGCGGAGAAAATTTATACTTTGCTGCACGATAAGATCTTCATTGCACACAGTGTAAGCTTTGATTATTCTTTTATTAAAGCACATTTAAAAGAATCCGGCTATGATCTGAATTGTAAAAAGCTCTGCACCGTACGTCTCAGCCGGAAAATATTCCCGGGGTTTCCTTCCTATAGTCTTGGAAAGCTGTGTGAATCATTAGGCATTACTATCTATGACCGCCACCGGGCTGGTGGTGATACGGCAGCTACTGTAAAAGTGTTTCAGTTGCTGTTGCAAAATGATAAAGAACAGCATATACAAAAAAGCCTGCAGCGCAATTCCAAAGAAGCGATCCTTCCACCGAATGTACCAAAAGATCATTTTGACCAGCTGCCCTTCACACCGGGTGTATATTATTTTCATAATGTCAAAGGCAAAGTGGTGTATGTGGGCAAGGCCAATAATATCCGCTACCGGGTAAACAGTCACTTCAGCAATAATTCTGAAAGCCGGCAAAAACAAAATTTTATGCAGCATGTGCATGCCATCAGCTATCAGTCCTGCGGCACAGAACTGATGGCCTGCATACTGGAATCCACAGAAATAAAAAAGAGGTGGCCTGTTTTCAATTCTTCACAAAAAAGATGGGAAGATACATATGGCATCTACTTATATGAGGACCAGACCGGTTATTACCGGCTTGCCATTGATAAGAACCGGAAACGGCTGAACCCAGTCCATACCTTTCATTACCTGGTGGATGGACATGCCATCATGAGAAAGCTCATCAAAGATTTTCAGCTCTGCCCCAAGCTTTGCTTTATGCAACGGGACCCAGGTCAATGTGAAGGTATCAATGAAGGTTATTGCAAAGGCGCCTGCGAGCAACGGGAAGCTGCTGCTATATATAATGAACGGGTGAAAAAAGCCTGTGACTCATTACGGACCCTGCCTTCCTTTGCCATTGTGGACAAAGGCATAAATGGAGATGACCAATCCTGTATCCTGGTACATGAAGGTAAGTTTTATGGCATGGGCTATATCTCCACAGATATACAATTGACAACGGTGGAACAGGTAAAAGATCAGCTTACCCAATACCGGGAAAATAGTTTTATCCGGAACCTGGTAAATGGATATGCTGCCCGATTTCCTGCTAAAGTAATTTGGTTTGATACTAACGGAGGAGATGGCTCTGGTCAATCCAGCCATTGAAAATCTTCACCTGGTGGCATTTGCCGGAAAACGGCAGCCACTTCTTCGGGAGGAATAAATAATTTTCGCTCCTTCACATTCAGCCAGGCACCATCAATCGTTACCGCTGCACACAGGGTGCCATCATCTTTTTTGATATCATGGGCGATCGTCCAGCGGGAAAAATCCCTTCGTCCCTTTACCAGCTTAAGATTGATATGCACCCTGTCACCATACTTGATCTCTTTTCTGAATACGCATTCTTCCCGGAAAATAATTGGGCCAAATTGCAACTGCTGCAGGACCGAAGGCGTCAGTCCGTTCTGATACAAGTATTCTATACGGCACATGGCTGCCCAGTCGTAATAAACGGAATGCCGGAGATGAAAGTTAGGGTCCAGGTCGGACCAACGGATCTGAACAGGCAAAGAAAAAATATCCATATTAAGGAATTTGTGCTAAACGAAATTAAATGATTGGAGGTAGCTTATTTCCCTTTGCATCCAGTATTTTTGAATAAATAATTTTGAAATCTATGAAGCAATTGCTCCTTTTTGTAACGTTGTTGACAACTATTACCATTATTCAGGCACAGCCCGGAAAACCGGTGGCCAAGCCTGTAACGAAACCTGTTGCTAAACCGGTTGTCCCTTTACTTAAAACCACTCTCGACTCCCTCAGCTATATTTTGGGTGAAAGTTCCGGTTACAATTTTACCCGCCAGGGCTTTACATTAAAACTGAATATGCCCATTTTTAACCGGGGTATGAATGATATACTGGGTAAAAAGAAACCATTGCTGGAGGATGCCGTGGCCAATACTTGCCTGAACACCTTTTATGCAAAAATGAAAGAACCCAAACCGGCCAAACCGGTGGTGGTAAAACCAGCAGCCGGCATATTGAAGACCACGGCAGATTCGATAAGCTATATATTGGGTGAAAGCACTGCTTACACATTTATGCAACAGGGCTTTGGCGACATCAAATTCAACATGCCGATATTCAACAGGGGCATGAATGATATTATTGGGAAAAAGACGCCACTGCTGGATGATAATGTGGCCAACGCCATGATCAATGGTTATTTCTTTAAGATGCAGGCCGAAAAATCAAAAGGTGTGATAGAAGCAGGAGAAAAATTTTTAGCACAAAACAAATTAAGACCGGAAGTAAAAACAACGGCCAGCGGTCTTCAGTATGAAGTGATAAAAGAAGGTGCCGGTGAAAAAATGGCTGCGGCAGATACTTTTGTTTGCCATTACCGGGGCACTTTATTAGATGGTACCGAGTTTGACGCATCATATAACCGGGGCCAGCCACTTATCATGCCTGCCAACCAGGTAATAAAGGGCTGGACAGAAGGTCTGCAGCTGATGCCGATAGGTTCCAAGTATAAATTTTATATACCGTATGAACTGGGGTATGGCCTGGTGGGAAATGGGCCACAAATACCAGGGGGCGCCCTGCTCATCTTTGAAGTAGAACTGCTCGATTTTAAAAAGAAACTATAGCTACTACTAAAACTTACAAGCCGGCAGAGCAACCTGCCGGTTTTTTTTATTTTGAGAACCTGGTACCGACTTGGAATTTATTTTATGCCAGGTTGCCTTTCATCTTCGATATCTGCTGGCGGGTGCCTAACACCATTATTTTCATTTTTTCGCTGATAACTGTATCGTCCGGAGGGTTGATATAGAATTTTCCTTCTGCATCTTTGACACCAATGCAGTTGACACCGGTTTTATTCCAGTCCATGATCTCACGCAGGGGTCTGTCTCTCACCGACTCCGGAAGCACTTCCCAGGCCACTGCTTCCATATGTATGGAATGTCCTTCTTCCCCCGATAAAAAATCAATGAACTCCACCACATCAGGTTTGGAAACCAGGGTGGCCATATGTGTACCACCGATAAAATCGGGCATGATCACATTATTAGCGCCGGCCTTCCGCATCTTGGCAACAGAACTGGCCTCCGAAGCCCTGCTGATGATCTTTAGTTGCGGGTTCAGCGACCGGGCCGATAATACAATGAATACGTTTTGTGCATCTACCGGCAATGTGGTGATGAGGGCCCTTGCTCTTTCTACTCCTGCCAAACGTAATACCTCATCATCTGTTCCGTCGCCATCAATATGCAGCATTTTCTTTCCTTCGGCCTCTATCTTCTGCATCAGCTGCTCGTTCTTTTCTATTACAATGAACGGCACCTGGTGCGCTGTTAATATATTGGCGGCCTGCTGACCGTTACGGCCGTATCCGCAAAGAATGACATGATTCTCTAATCGGTTGATCTCTTTCATAAGCCGGCGTGTTTTAAAGTATTGGTGTATTTCTCCATTGATAACAAATTGCGTGATACGGGCAATGACAAATGCAAAAGTGCCCCAGCTGGTTACCATCAGCACTATGGCAAAAATTTCTCCTGCTTCAGATAATACCTGATTTGTATAACCCACGGTAGTAATAAGCACAGTGGTTAAGTAAACCGCACCGAGGAAGGACATGTTCTCAATGATCATAAAGCCTGCAATACCTGCCACAATAATGATATGCAGCAGAATAATTGGTTGCAATAGTCTGTAAGTGG
>CAYUCU010000103.1:0-14856 GCA_964443345.1 uncultured Chitinophaga sp. | reverse complement strand
ATACCTGTTAATGATTATTAAAAACGCTCCGACTGTCATGCAACTTACACAACTACCTGTTGGTTTACAGCTAAATTGCACGCAATTTATACCAATGATCGCTAAACCTCATATTATGAAATCAGTATTTGTTATTGCTTTTGCAGGACTCAGCACCCTGCTATCCTGTGCACAAAAATCTTCTTCAAACAACAATACTAAAGTAACAATGGAACAAAAAGAAACTTTACCAAAAGACAACCCTGCATTGCCCGGAACCGAGATCGCCACTTTTGCCAACGGCTGTTTTTGGTGTACCGAAGCGATATTTGAACAACTGGATGGTGTTATCAGTGCCACTTCCGGCTATACCGGGGGAGATGTGAAAAACCCAACGTATAAGGAAGTATGTTCCGGCAATACCGGTCATGCCGAATGCCTGCAGATCGTTTATGATCCTGCCAAAATAACTTTTGATGAGCTGCTGGAAGTTTTTTGGGAAACACATGATCCCACTACACTGAACCGCCAGGGTGCTGATGTGGGCACCCAATACCGTAGTGGTGTATTTTATCATAACGAAGAGCAAAAGGAAAAAGCAGAGAAGTATAAAGCAGCCCTCGACAGCAGTGGTGCTTTTAACAGTCCAATTGTTACTGAGATAACACCATTCACTAAATTTTACCCGGCAGAAGATTATCACCAGCAGTATTTTGAGCTGAACGGAAATTCGAACCCGTATTGCAGAGTGGTCATCCTGCCCAAACTGGAAAAATTCAGGAAAGTGTTTGCTGATAAACTTAAGAAGACAAACTAAAATAGCCGGAGCAAAAAAATTAAGGCGGGAATTACTCCCGCCTTTTTTAGGGTACTATCCTCATCATGTTGTTCGTTTTGGTAGATTGGGATAATTTGGTGGATTATTGCTTGTAAAAGGGATACGCTTTTTTATTGTTATTGAATGATCACAGGCCGGCTATATGTGCCTGAAGCTGTTCTTACCGAGATAATATAATGTCCTTTTAAGAATCGTTCAAAGCCGTTTACAGAAATACTATTTGTTCCGCTGTTGAGCGCTACCTGTTGTTGCTTAACTATTCTTCCGGAAATATCTGTAACCAGCAGCGAAGCACTTTCTCTTTCTGCAGCATTGATATTAACCGTGGCAGACGTTTGAATAACAGATGGATAAACCGCTAACTCCTTCCTTATGTTCTTGCCCATTCGAAAAGATAAGATGGAACTGTATTCACTATGCCCGGCCAGGTTGGTTGATTTCAGGCGATAGAAAACAACATTATTTAAAACATTATTATCTGTGTGCTGATAATTCTTTGTGTTTCCGTCGGATGCATCCTGGTTATATTCTGCTACAGGATAAAAATCGATGGAGCTGTTGCTTCGTTCCAGGGTGATGGTCCCGGGTTTGATGGCAGTTATTGCCCATTTCAGGTTCACTTTATTGTCATCAGCCGACCCGGTGAAAGAAACCAGGTTTGAAATTGATAATGGGTAATGCTGATAATTAAATGTGTTAAAGTAAAGGCTCGCATAACGATTGCTGGAATTGGGCATCAGGTTGTTAGCGCCAACACGATAATTCAGAACAGAGACATTGCTTGACGTTACTGTGAACATAACCTGTTTTGCAGAAGTATCAACGAGTGCACCGAACAGGATGCCCGTCAAGTTGGTGGCAGTGAAGGCGCTGCCTGTTTGTGAAATGATTACCTGGCTATCGTATGAGTTGTACTCATATGTACCCCCGCCCATATCTATTCTGTTGCTCTCTTTCAGCAGAGATGCACCATTTGAGCCGCCGTCAATATCCAACCCCGTTGCGGCTACCGCTCCCTGGCTTACTACTGTACTTGTACCGGAAGTAACAAATGTTATTCTGAAATCAATATACCCGTTCACCACACCGGAAACTTTATACTCAGGCTGAAATGCCTCACCATATCCATCAGCAGTTCTGTCAATATCCCTCAGTATCATACCGCTGGAAATCGCTATCACTTTTACAAGAGCATCCACGTTGGTATGAACATTATGAAAACGATAAACAGCGCCTACAGAATTGTTAGAACCAGAGTCTAAAGTGTAAGAATTAAACTTGTACAGAGGTGGCAGTTGTGAAAAAGCAGCTTTAGGAGCAGCTATCATCAGAAGCAGTATTACACAGTGTGTAAATAAGTGTTTCATGGTACGGTCTTTTAGTTTTAACTAGGGTTGAGATTAGTGGTTTTTGCTTATGGATCCCGGGCTTTAAAAAAACTACGATACGATTCTTGAAATTGTACCTGTATTTTTAACTTGAGGCTAAAGTAATATCTGCTGCGGAATTGTGCAATACCCTGCGTAGTTTTCCTATATATTTTGCTATAGAAAAACTACTATTTTAAAGCTAAACCGGGGTGCGGGAACATATAACTTTTTTTTGCCCGCCCTGAATTTTTAACAGTTGCGGCAGATTTCTTTTTCATTCAGGAGTTTAACTTTAGTACAAATACTGATACATGAGAAAACTATCCTTATTGATGACACTGCTGTCATTCACCGTTTTCCATGCAGCCTCCCAAAGGGACCTTTCTGCAATTGATGACAATAAATACCGGATCAACCTTCCTGATTACTGGGCCAGGGGAAACAAAGTGTGGCAAATTCTTGATGATAAGCTCCCGGATATCTGTCCTGAATTAAAGGGCAAAGAATTATGCGGCGATAATTGCAATCCTAAATACACTATTGAGTTCTATATTACAGACCCCCTGGTTTATGAATATGCTTTTCAGAACAAAGTACCCCCGGTAAGTACAAATACCAGGCGGATGGTAAGGACCTCCCCGATACAGCAAAGCGCTCCTCCTATCTATGACCCCACCCCTCCCACACCCATTAATAACTGGAACATTGTGGCTACCTATGGATTCCAATGCTTTCTTTTATTAAGAAATGACAGCGGCGTGGTAATAACGAAGTTTGTACTGGTTGATACCAATGAAGTGTGGCAACTGTCGAAAAAAGTGGAACCCCAACGGACCACCACCTACGGAGAACCCACACCAGATACCTATATTGCTGACCATCCGGAAAAACTAAACCCGACCATCTACGAGATGCTGGCCATTGTTGACAAAAAGATCCTGTTGCTGAAATAAGCTGTTATCATTTTTCAATCCTTGCCCTTCTCAGCTCCAGCAGGTTTAATGCATTGGGAGAAAACCCTTTTACATAAGGCTGCACCAGGTGAATCACCTTATCATACCAAAGTGGCACCACCGGCGCATCATTCATCATTACCTGGTCTGCCTGGCGATAGTAAACATACCTCAATGAGTCATTGGTTTCGGCAATGGCTTTTTCAAACAGTTCGTCAAATGCAGCACTTTTATAACGGGTATAATTAGGCGGTGCCGGATTCTTAGAATAAAAAACAGAGAGATAGTTTTCTGCATCCGGGTAATCGGCGATCCAGCTGCCGCGGAAAAAAGCAGCCCGTGAGTTAGAGGTCATATCCAGCAGCAATGATTTCTGCATCACTTCCACCTGTACAGGGATACCGGATTCTTCCAGTTGCTTGGCAATAAAATTGGCCATATCAGCATAAATGGCGATCGTCAGCAGTTTTATTTGTGGCAACCCCTTACCATCCGGGTAGCCGGCTTCGGATAATAATTGTTTCGACCTGGCCGGGTCATAATTATATCCTTTTACAATGGATGAATCAAAGGATGGTAATCCCATTGGCACAAACCCTGATTCTGCGGGAGTGCCGGCAGAGTTTCGCAGGTACAGTACCATCTTGCGCCTGTCAAACCCAAAATTGATCGCCTGCCTGATCTTTTTCACCCGCAACGGAGAGTTGAGAAGCAGTTTATTTGCTGAGTCCACCAATATGCCCAGGTACTCGATATTAAGATAGGGACTCGTATTCAGTACGATCTTCCCCTGCCAGTTTTGGCGCAGCGTTCCTTTCTTGGTCAGCACTTCATCTTTAAAGGAGGCTTCTATATCATTTATAAATTCCAGTTCCTTTTGCCGGAATAATAAAAACTCTGTCGCTTTGCTGTCATAGAAAGAAACTTTTATTCCATCCAGGTAAGGAAGGGGGTTACCGGCAGTATCTTTTTCAAAGTAGTGCTCATTCTTTTTCAGCACCAGTGCCTGCCCTTCTTCCCATGCCACAAACTGAAAAGGCCCTGTGCCTACCGGGTGGCGGCGAAAATCTGTCCCATATTTTTCCACGGCTTCTTTTGCTACTACAGAACAATATTGCATGGAAAGAATTCCCAGGATCGGATTGTAAGGTCTTAACAATTTTACCTGGAACGTAGAATCATCAATTACAGTAAAAGGCTGAATGCTGTCCACCTTCCTGTTAAATATCCAGGAACCCGGGCTGGCTACTTCCTTGCTGATGATACGGGATAAACTATACTTCACATCTGCAGCCGTCATCCTGCGGCCACTGTTTCCTGCAAAAGCTTCGTCATTATGAAAAAACACATCCGTTCTTAAATGAAAAGTGTACAGGGTACGATCAGCAGAAATATCCCAGTTCTTTGCTAATGATGGTACAATATGCAGGTTACTGTCTATTTCCACCAGCGTGTTAAACAACTGGTGCGCCGGCCACATCGTAGCCTGGCTTTTGGCAAAAGCCGGATCCAGTGTGGGGATACCTGAGAACTCGTTGTAATGAAATATATTTTTCTCACTGCTTTGCTTGTTATAGCAGCCGGCAATACCAATACCTCCTGATAACAGGAGAACAAAATACCGGTATAGATTTTTAAACGCCATGTTGCTTTTCAAGGCTTAAATTTACAGTAACAAAACATACCACCGTGAAATACGTCCACCGCTTTATTTATATTTCCTATTCCTTCATCATAGTGGCAATACTGTGTTTGCCAAAAAGCACCTGTGCACAGCCATTGAACCAGAAGGGGAAATTCACCCGGCAGGATACACTTCGTGGCAGCATCACTCCGGAACGGGCCTGGTGGAATGTGGTCTTTTATAATATTTATGTAGCCCCGGATTACAAAAGCAAAACCATCAAAGGCTGGAACCAACTGGGTTTCTCCGTAAACAGCTACAGCCGCAATAAAAAAATGCAGATCGACCTGCAGGAGCCGATGAAGATAGACAGTGTGATCTTTGAAGGAAAGCGGTTAACGTATAAAAGGAACGGCAATGTATTTTATATAGATTTTGGTCAGCGGTTTTCTTCCCCCGGCCGTTTATTACCAGGCGAAACAAAATCCGGCAAACAATTCTATGTAAAGATCTTTTATTCAGGCAAACCCCGTGAGGCCATTAACCCGCCGTGGGATGGTGGCTGGATATGGAAGAAAGATGCAGAAGGCCGGCCCTGGATGACGGTGGCCTGCCAGGGATTAGGCGCCAGCGTATGGTATCCCTGCAAAGACCACCAGGGTGATGAACCGGACCTGGGGGCATTGATACAAATAAAAGTGCCCGACACCTTAGTGGCTGTATCAAATGGAAAATTATATTCTAAAGATGATCAGAAGGATGGTAGCATGCTTTATACCTGGCAGGTAAAAAATCCGATCAATAACTACAATATTGTTCCGTACATCGGCAAGTATGTACATTTCTCAGACAACTATATAGGTGAAACCTCCGAAGGATCCGGAGAGAAAAATCTTTCACTCGATTATTGGGTACTCGATTACAACCTGGAAAAAGCAAAGAAACAATTTGGCCGTGATGTAAAACCGATGTTGAAAGCATTTGAATACTGGTTTGGCCCCTATCCTTTTTATGAAGATGGATACAAGCTGGTAGAATCCTCTCACCTGGGCATGGAGCATCAGAGTGCCACTGCCTATGGCAATCATTACATGGATGGCTATCTCGGTTCCGATCTTTCCGGCAGCGGTTGGGGATTGAAATGGGATTATATCATCATCCACGAAAGCGGGCATGAATGGTTTGGGAATAATATTACTACGAATGACATTGCTGATATGTGGGTGCATGAAGGATTTACGATGTATTCCGAACCATTGTTCATTGAATACTATTATGGCAAAAAAGCAGCGGATGAGTATGTGCAGGGTATCAGGAATAATATGGATAATGATATTCCCGTCATCGGGCCTTATGGAGTAAACCAGGAAGGCAGCGGTGATATGTATAATAAAGGTGCCAATATGCTGCATACGATCCGGCAGGTGATAGATAATGATTCCATCTTCCGGAGTATTCTTCGGGGATTAAATAAAGACTACTATCACAAAACGGTTACTTCCAAAGAAGTGGAAGCTTATTTTTCAAAATATTCCGGGAAGAACCTGCAGAAGATATTCGATCAATACCTGAGAACCATCAAGATACCGGTACTGGAGTACCGCATCAGCGGAGACCGGCTTTTATACCGCTGGAGTAATACAGTAGCTGGTTTCGACATGCCGGTACGACTGGAAGATTCCGGCGACTGGCTGCGCCCCACTACCCAGTGGAAAAGCACCATTATGACATCTGCTATGAAGAAGAACGGATTGGTAGTGAACAAAAATTTTTACATCACCATCAGGAAGACCGAGTAGCCCGTTTCCTCATACACTTTTTACTATTCACTATCTTTAAGCCCATGAGCAGCATTCGCAGGCAAAGCATCATATCATCTGTCGTTATTTACATCGGATTCTTCATTGGCCTGCTCAATATTTATTTTTTTACCAAACAGGGTATTTTCGAAGAATCGCAGTATGGTCTCTATAATGCCTTTATCGCTATCGCTACGATAATGATGGCCTTTGCCAACATGGCCATGCCTTCCTATATTTATAAATTCTATCCTTACTACAACGATCATGCACCGGGGAAGAAGAATGACCAGATGACCATTGCGTTTATCGTGGGCCTCGTGGGCTTTATTTTAATTGTGACGGCCGGTTTTATCTTCAAACACCTGGTGGTAAAAAAATACAGCACCAATGCCCCCGGCATCGTAACCTATTACAACTGGATATTTCCACTGGCATTCGGGCTTTTGGTATACACTATCCTGGAAGCTTATACCTGGCAACTACGGAAATCGGTATTCACTAATTTTCTTAAGGAAGTTATGTGGAGACTTTTCATCACCGTCCTTATTGTACTTTTTGCCACCGGTATCATCAATAGCTTTGATCTTTTTATAAAGTTGTTTTCCTTCAGCTACCCGTTCATTGCTGCTATACTGCTCTTCTACCTGGTCGCTATCAAAAAAATTCATCTTACTTTCCGGTTTAGCAAAGTCACCCGCCGGTTTTCCAAAAGCATTCTCCGGCTCTGCACATTTGTTTATGGTGGCACCCTCATCTTTACCGTGGCACAGGTATTTGATTCACTGGTCATCAGTTCGGTATTGGTGGACGGACTGAGTAAACTGGCGGTGTATTCGGTAGCCCAAAATATGGTAGCCATCATACAGGTACCGCAGCGGGGCATTGTATCGGCCTCCATCTCTCACCTGTCGCAGGCATGGAAGGATAAGAATATGGCTCTGATTCAAAAGATCTATCAGCGGTCCTCTATTAACCAGCTGATCTTTGCCTCCTGCTTCTATTGCCTGCTGATATTGAATTTCACTGATGCGGTAAACACCTTCCATTTAAAGGGTACCTACCTCGATGCCTATTATGTGGTCATCTTTTTGGGCCTCGCCAAGATCGTGGATATGGGCACCGGAGTCAATTCCCAGATCATCGGCACTTCCACCTGGTGGCGTTTTGAAATGCTGAGCGGTATCATACTCATTATCTTTGTTTTGCCACTGAGTTATTTCCTGACCAAACGGTTTGATATTCCAGGCGCCGGGCTGGCACAACTTATTTCCATTTGCATTTACAATCTTATCCGGATCATCTTTCTCTGGAAGAAATTCAACCTTTTTCCCTTCACCTGGCAATCATTGTATGCGGTATTACTGGCCGGATCCTGTTATGGGCTCTGTCATTTTGTTTTCATCAACCTTCATGGTGTTTTGGGGTTGGTTTTGCGCAGCATCGTATTTATAGTCTTATTTGGTGCCGGGGCCATCGGAATGAAATTATCGCCGGACGTTCAGCCCGTGCTGCAAACGATTAAGAAAAGAATTGGGATGAAGTGAACCCCCATTACAGATACTTCAAATGGAAATGCCTTCATACCCCTAAAGGGGAGTTGCGGATATCTTGTTGTTACAAGAGTTTTTTTTTCTGGTGCATGGAGCTAATCTGTGTTAATCCGTGTAATCTGTGGCTAAAATCATTGCATAGCAATAACAGACCTTATCACCTCACTTCAGGGGCAGCAAGACTTTATAACTAAAAGATTAGTATTTGGGGGGTTTACTCCGCAGCCAGCATCTGCTTTTCCTCAATTCTGCCGGCGCCGATATAACGCTTGATATAATAGGGCTCAAACAAGCCGCTCACCATCACACCTCTTGAGACAGAAGCATGGATGAATTTATTATTCCCCAGGTAAACGCCGACATGAGAAACACCCCTACCATTGGTATTGAAGAAGACCAGGTCGCCTTCCTGCAACTCAGTGGTGGATATTTTTCGGCTGATGCGGTATTGTTCCCTGGAAACTCTTGGTAAAGCAAAGCCATATACGGCGGCATATACTGCAACGGTAAATCCCGAACAGTCAACCCCGCTCTTGGTATTACCACCCGTGCGGTAACGAACGCCATACCAATCATCTACATTCTCCAATAATGATTTGCTGGGGAGGTTTTCCACCTCCGTATTCATCAGGATGGCATATTTCAATTGAACTGAAGATGCTGTTTCTACTTTGGATACAGAACGGCTGGCCAGTATGGCATCTACTTCACTCATCGCTGGTTTTGCGGGCGGTGTTTCTTCCACATTCAGGCTCCGGGTGGCAAATGTTGCTTTTTGCTCCGGTTTTTGCTGAACAGGTTCAGCAATAGCCTGGGGAGTTACTGATATTTCGTCAATAAATTTAGCCTGAGAAATGGGTGCAGGAGCATTAGATACAGGACGGTTGCTGGTAAAATTCAGTGATTTGAAAGCAGTACAACTGCTCAGCGTAAGCACAATTCCAATAGCCGGTATTACTTTCTTAACCATTACGTCTTTCTTTTAGGATGATTTCATGGGGTTTTTCAACGTTCTACTTAAAAGCTCCCTTTCGGGGAGAATCCCCTGCCTCTGGTTTGTCACCCCAGGCAGGCAGGCAAAAATATAGGTTACTGCCCGAAAAAAACCACTTTCCTTAAACGTTTTTTACCACCCAAAATTGCCCGGGTAGTAAACTACTGTAACTAAGTGATTTAGAGTTCCTAACCGGCTGTGAATATTGAGGCGGATCAACCAATTGCCAGATGCAATTATTTGCCTATTATTGATATTTACAAGTCAACCATGCAAACGATCATTTACCTCCTCACCCTGGTCTTTTTAAGCTCAGGATGCCAAAGCTCGGGCAGTACCAACAGAGTAGTTGAAGATACCCTGCTCAAACAGGTAGTTCCAACCGACACATTGAAGCCTCCGCCTGTGCCCAAATCCTATTCTAAGATCGATTATGAAAAGAAGGAACTGCTTTCTGCCGCCGGGGGTACTAAGTCGGTAATTTTTAATGCCTCGGGAACCAAATTGTACGCCATGAACCTGGAGGGCATGAGTGTGTACGAATTTGACCAGGCAAGCCGCAAGATCAGCCGGGAATTCAAGTTCACCCCCACCCGTGGCATGGGCTGGGATTACAACAAAAGCCGTCCTATCGCCTCCTTCCAGGAAAAACCAGTAGAAGCCTGCTTTAGTCATGGCGATGAGATACTTTGGGTATCCCTTCATAATGCAGAGGGAATTGTGCCAATATGGGTAAATGATATTTCAAAGAACACCGGTTCCGTTTCTGCGGAGCAAAAAACAAAGCCTGTCACTGTCATTTATCCCGGGTCGGAGAAAAAAGACTCTTTCCGGGTGCCGCTGATCGAAACCGGTAAAACGCCCAAGGTCATCTCCCGTACTGCCGACAGCAAATTTCTGCTGGTAAGCAACTGGCATAGCCGCACCACCAGTGTACTGGAAATGGATGCCGCCACTTATCCTTTCGGAAAAGTGATCAGCACCATCCCGGTATCCGCCATTCCCCGCGGCATTGCGGTGGACGATAAGAATGGTAAATCCTATATCGCCATCATGGGCGGCAGCAGCCTGAATGTGGTGGACAATAAAACCTGGAAAAGCGAAAGCATTATGAATGTGTGGAGCAGTCCCCGCCATATTGTGATGGACACCAGCGGGCACCTGTTTGTGTCGTACAACAGCCTCGGCACCATCGCCTGTATTGATGCGGCCAGCGGCAGCCAGTTGTTTACTGCGAAAACACATGCACAACCAAGAACAATCGTACTATCAAAAAACCATAAGTTCATTTTCGTTACCTGCTACACCAGCGACTACGTGGATGTGTATAAGATCAATTCCGACAACTTTGAGAAAGTGGCATCTTTGCCTTGTGGCGGCCACCCGGTTGGAGTAGATATTTATGAGAATGATGAAATATTAGAAGCCTGGGTGTGCAGTTACAGCAGCGGGTCGATCAGTATTTATAGTTTTAAGAAGAAGTGAGGAGGAAAGCTGCGAGCGGTGAGTTATGAGTTGCGAGTTGGTGAACTATGGTTTGCAATTTGCTTACTTATTCTGAAGAATGAGGAGTAAATACAGGCACACGGATGACACGGGTTGAACGGATGAACACAGATTTTTTTCTGCGAAGCAGAAAATTGGATATTAATACCCTATGTACACTATGAAACATGAAAATGTTACTGAGAAGATAATCCAGGCGTTTTATAAAGTATACAATACGCTGGGATATGGATTTTTAGAAAAAGTTTATCTGAACGCCCTGTATATTGAATTGATAGCGATGGGGCTCAAAGTAGAAAAAGAAAAAAAGATACTGGTTTATTATTTTGGGCATATTGTGGGTGATTACAATGCCGATCTGATTGTCGAAGATATTGTTGCGGTTGAATTAAAAGCCATTGAGGCGTTGGTTGAAGACAACGAGCATCAGTTAGTAAATTATCTCAAAGCAACAACAATTGAAGTTGGCTTATTATTAAATTTTGGAAAGAAGCCGCAAGTAAAAAGAAAAATATTTGATAACGATAAAAAGAAGATGTTGAAATGAGTTAGCGGCGGATTGGAAACACTATTGAAACCGGCAGATCAAAATTCTGCGAAGCAGGATAATCCGTGTTCATCCGTTCAACCCGTGTCATCCGGGTGCCTGTTTTAGATTATCCAATTTATACTGCGAAGCAGTGTAAAAGATCCGTGTTCATCCGTTCAACCCGTGTTATCCGTGTGCAAAGAAAAAAATTAAAATGAAGTTTTCACATCTACATGTCCACACCCAATTCTCCTTATTAGATGGTGCAGCGTCTATACAAAATCTCTATAAGAAAGCCATCAAAGACGGCATGCCCGCCCTCGCCATCAGCGATCATGGTAATATGTTCGGCGCCTTTGAATTTGTGGCGGAGGCCTACAAACACAAAGATGAGCATGGCAATGTGAAAGTAAAGCCCATTGTCGGTTGTGAATTTTACATCACCGAAAACAGGCACATAAAAACATTTACCAAAGAACAAAAAGACAAACGGCAACACCAGATACTGCTGGCAAAGAATGAGGTGGGTTATAAAAACCTGATCAAACTCACCTCACTCGGTTATATTGAAGGACTATATGGTAAATATCCCCGTATAGACAAGGAACTCATCCTTAAATACCATGAAGGATTGATTGCCACCACCTGTTGCCTTGGCGCCTCTGTGCCACAAGCCATTTTAAAAAAAGGGGAAGAAGAGGGTGAGAATGAGTTCAAATGGTGGCTGAATGTATTCCAGGAAGATTATTATGTGGAATTGCAGCGGCATGGCATGGCCGACCAGGATAAAGTAAATGAGGTGCTGGTACGGTTTGCCAAAAAATACAAAGTAAAGATCATTGCCAGTAATGATTCTCACTATGTGGAGCAGGATGATTTTAACGCCCATGATATTTTACTTTGCATCAATACCGGCGAAAAGATCACCACCCCTGCCCTGCGGGATTTTAATGATGACGATATCCATGTAAAAGACAAACGCTTCGCCTTTCCCAACGATCAGTTCTATTTTAAGACCACAGAAGAAATGAGCAAGGTTTTTCATGATCTGCCGGAAGCGATCGACAATACCAATGAGGTCATTGACAAAGTGGAACTGCTGAACCTTACCCGTGATGTTTTACTACCCAATTTTCCAATTGACAAACGGTTCCAGATACATACCAAAGAAGAAACGGTAGGTAAATACAAAGTGTCTGCTGAATCGCAAAACCAGTGGGAATATTTAAAACATATTACTTACGAAGGTGCAGCGAAGCGCTACACTGAAATGACTGATGAAATAAAAGAACGGTTAGAATTCGAACTCTTTACCATCCGCATGATGGGCTTTGCCGGTTACTTCCTTATCGTGGGTGATTTTATTGAAGCGGGGCGTAGCAAAGGAGTATTCATTGGCCCGGGCCGTGGTTCGGCTGCAGGCTCTGTTGTGGCGTATTGTATCGGCATCACCAATATTGATCCTATCAAATACAATTTACTGTTTGAGCGATTCCTGAACCCCGACCGTAAATCAATGCCGGATATAGACACCGACTTTGATGATGAAGGAAGACAAAAAGTAATTGATTACGTAGTAGAAAAATATGGTAAGAACCAGGTGGCGCAGATCATTACGTATGGCACCATGGCCGCCAAATCAAGTATTGCCGACGTAGCAAGGGTGATGGACCTTCCATTGCCCGAGAGCCGGGCATTGACGAAATTAGTTCCTGACCGTCCCGGTACAGAACTGCGAAGAGTACTGCATGCACCGATGAAGACAAAGGATGGTGAAAAATCGCTGGAAGAAAAAGAAGGCATGGGCAGTGATGATATGGAAAATGTGAAGAAGCTGCGTGATATTTATAAACAGACCGATACCATGCTCAGCAAAGTGCTGCATGAAGCAGAACGGCTGGAAGGTTCTGTTCGCAATACCGGCATCCATGCAGCAGGTATCATCATTGCACCAAAAGATCTGCTGGAATTAATTCCTGTTGCCACATCAAAGGAATCCACGTTGTGGCTGACGCAGATAGAAGGAAATGATATCGAAAATGCCGGTATTTTGAAGATGGACTTTTTGGGATTGAAGACCCTTACCATCATTAAGAATGCACTGGCCCTTATCAAACTGATACATGGGGTTGAAATTGATATTGACAAGATCCCTTTAGACGATAAAAAAACATTTGAACTTTACCAGCATGGTTCCACCATCGGCACCTTCCAGTTTGAAAGTGCCGGTATGCAGAAATACCTGCGTGACCTGAAGCCTGATAAATTTGGCGACCTTATCGCCATGAATGCCTTGTACCGTCCCGGACCAATGGCCTATATACCGAGCTATATTGACCGTAAACATGGAAGAGAAGCCATCTCTTATGATCTTCCTGAGATGACCGAGATACTGGAAGAAACGTACGGTATCACCGTTTACCAGGAACAGGTGATGTTACTCTCTCAACGGTTGGCCGGTTTCAGCAAAGGAGATGCGGATGTGCTGCGAAAAGCAATGGGTAAAAAACAAAAATCGGTACTGGATAAAATGAAGGCACAGTTCATTACGGGTGCCACCGAAAAATTATTACCTGCAGAAAAACTAGAAAAGATATGGACTGACTGGGAAGCTTTTGCCCAGTATGCTTTCAACAAATCACACTCCACCTGTTATGCGTATGTTGCCTATCAAACAGCTTACTTAAAAGCCCACTACCCTGCTGAATATATGTCTGCCGTGTTGAACAACGCCGGCAGTATCGACAAGATCACTTTCTTTATGGAAGAATGTAAGCGGATGGGATTAAAAGTACTGGGACCGGACATCAACGAATCACTAAAAGGATTTGCTGTAAATGATAAAGGCGAGATCCGTTTCGGTTTGGGTGGATTAAAAGGTGTCGGTGAAGCTGCTGTCGAAAGTATCATTGAAGAAAGAAAGAAAGGCGGCTCCTTTACCAATATTTTTGATTTTATCAAACGCATCAACCAGCGAACCGTTAATAAAAAAACATTGGAAAGCCTGGCCTATGCAGGCGGCTTCGATTGCTTTACCGAATATCACCGGGCACAATACTTTAATGTACCGGATGGTGAAATGATCAACGGCCTGGAAAAAGTAATTAAATACGGACAGGTGATGGCCACACAAAATGCCACCACTACCAACACCTTGTTTGGTGATCTGCCCATTAGCATGGAAATACCACCACCGCGGATCATTGATTGTGAACCCTGGCCACTCATCAAACAATTAGATCATGAAAAAGAAGTGACCGGCATCTTTTTAAGCGGTCATCCGCTGGATAACTATAAGTTTGAAATGCGGCATTATGGCGTTACCGCTATTGCCGATTTCAATGAATTCAAAGATGCCATTAAGATGCAGCCCAATCCCGGAAGACCTTTCCGCCTGGTGGCATTAGTGGCTGATGCACAGCACCGCATTGCCCGTAGTGGCAATAAGTATGGAAACTTTATCGTTGAAGATTATTCGGGAAAGACCGAGTTCCCGCTGTTCAGTGAAGATTATATGCGGCTGACTCCCATCTTGCAGCAGGGAAGTACGGTACTGATCAACGGTTATTTCAAACCCCGGTATAATAAAGATGAATTTGAGTTTAAAGTAATGGGTGTTACACTTGCAGAAACGATGAAGCGGAACATGACAAAGCAGGTAACGATCGAAGTGCATCCGCAGGCACTGAGCAATGATATGGTGAGCTTTGT
>CAYUCU010000102.1:0-14978 GCA_964443345.1 uncultured Chitinophaga sp. | reverse complement strand
TTGCTTTCGCAATGCTGTTCTTCTCCTTTCAACTGGCAGCACAAACAACAGTTGGTTCCACTACCGTTCAACACCAGGTGGTGTTGCAACTCAGCAGCAACGATACACTTGTTTGGAAAGGGTTGATGAACAATATCAAAAACCTGAAGAATGGGTGGGGCGACAGCGTATCTATTGAAGTGGTGGCGCATGGCCCGGGTATCGAATTTCTAATGCTGGGTAAAACAACACAGCAGGAAAAGATCGCTTACTTCAAATCAAAAGGAGTAGTGTTTGTTGGCTGTGAAAACACATTGACAGAAAGAAAGATCTCCAAAGAAAGTATAATTCCGGAAGCCGGTTTTGTAAAAATGGGTGTGGGAGAAATTATTCTCAAACAGGAACAGGGATGGAGCTATATTAAAGTTGGCTTCTGAGACCTGCTCCTCCCCTAATCTCACTCCTAAGTTTACCAGCCAGAAAAAATAGAACATTGAACTAATAAAAAGAATGAAAAAACTTTTTACACTATTTGTATTGCTTCAGCTATCGTATAGCATGCTGGCACAACACCAGGAAGTAAATGAAAAACCCGCTTTATGGAAGGAAAAGGGAACTGAAACAGATTCCACCTCTCTCCTTTCTGCTTTCCGGAGAGGGCATGCAAGCGGACATTTCCGTTATTTCTTTATGGCCACAGATAATAAAGGAACCCTCACCGATTACCATGCAAATGCAGTGGGTGGCGGTATCAAATTTGAAACAGCAAGGTTTAAAAATTTTCAATTGGGTGTAAGCGGTTTTTTTGTCTTTAATATCGGTTCGTCCGATCTGTCAATACCCGATCCAAAAACAAATCAGCACAATCGCTATGAAATTGGCCTATTTGACATAGAAGACCCAACAAACAAAAAGAATATTGACCGGCTGGAGGAGTTATATATCAAGTATCATTTTAAAAACTCGGTAATTACATTTGGCAAACAACTGCTTAACACACCTTTTATCAATCTGCAGGATGGACGTATGCGTCCCTCCGAAGTGGAAGGACTGTGGGCAGAGATCAACCATGTTAAAAAAACAAAACTCGAACTCGGTTATCTCTACGGCATTTCTCCGCGAAGTACCGTACGATGGTATAAGGCAGGTGAATCCATTGGCATCTACCCGGTTGGGGTAAATTCAAATGGCAGCAAATCTGGCTATGCAGGTAACCTTGAAAGTAAAGGCATTCTGCTGGCCGGCATTACCTACCAGTTAAATGATAAGCTGAAACTGCAACTATGGGATCAATTCACCGGGAATATTTTTAACAGCGCTATGCTGCAGGCAGATTATGAGTACCCGCTTGCAGATGATGCTAAACTATTTGCTGCCCTTCAGTTCATTAGACAGGATGCTGTGAATAATGGAGGAAATACTGATCCTTTAAAAACGTATTTTACTAAGAGCAGCAAAGCATATACTATTGGCGGCAAAGCAGGCTGGAAGAATAAACGCTGGGAAACATCGCTGAATTATACCCGTATCACTGCACATGCCAGGTACCTGATGCCAAGAGAATGGGGACGGGACCCCTTCTTTACTTTTCTTCCAAGAGAACGGAATGAAGGGCTGGGTGATGTCCATGCTGTGATGGCCAGGATAAATTATAAGATCCCTTCGATCCGGCTGACGGCTTCTGCAGCAGTTGGTCACTATGATCTTCCTGAGGTAACCAATTTTGCGTTGAATAAGTATGGTCTCCCTTCTTACAATCAATTGAATATAGATATCCGGTACAAATTTTCGAGACTCCTCAAGGGTTTGGAAACGCAGGTTCTTTATGTCTATAAAGACAAAACAGGAAATTCCTACGGCAATGACAAATACGTCATCAACAAAGTGGATATGAGCCTGTGGAATTTTGTATTCAACTACCAGTTTTAACAACCGTTTAGTAGCTTAGTGTGACCATTGTCACGAAATGATCTGAAAAAAGAGGTCATTTTTAGCTAGCATTTTCATCTTCTAAACAATTACCAATGTCTTCACCTCCGGATATTGAGAATACCAATTCCCGTCGCAATTTTTTAAAAAAAACTGCCCTGGCAGGACTCAGCACATCACTTGCCGGGGCTGCGGGCGCCCTTCCGGTTGCAACTACTTTACTAAAAGGAACTACAGTTGCGACATCCAGCCAGTTTACCATTCTATATACATCAGATATTCATGCCCAGCTAAATACTCACGATGAATTTTTCTGGGAAAACGGGAAAGCAGTTTATCGGAAACGGGGTGGCCTTGCTGTACTGAAAACAATGATCAATTATTACCGAAGGCAAAACCCGGAGAATACAATATTGATTGATGGCGGTGACTATTTTCATGGCAGCGCTGTGGCTTCATTAACAGAAGGCGAAGCCTTGATACCCCTGCTCAATGATTTTAATTACGACCTTTTACTTCCGGGAAATTGGGAAGTGGTGTACAAGAAAAAGAAAATGCTCTATGATATGGGGCATGCCAATGCGGCAAAGATCTGCGCCAATATGTGGCATAAGACAACCGATGCAGATAATGGAGAACTGATCTATCCTCCCTACTGGGTAAAATATATTGCAGGCACAAAAGTTGGATTTATCGGGTATACCGATCACCTGATCCCCAAGCGCCAATCACCCGCCTATAGTGAAGGCATCCGTTTTGAACATGCTGACTTTAATATAGCAAAGTATATCAAACTGCTGAAGGAGGTAGAAGGATGTGGTATCATTTTTATTGTAACACATATGGGGTTGGCACAGCAAGTTGGGTTAGCTAATAATGCTGCTGTGAAGGGAGCTGACTTTATTTTAGGTGCTGATACACATGAAAGAGTAAGGGTGCCTATTGAAGGAAAATATTGCAAAGTGGTGGAGTGCGGCGCCTTTGGTTCTTTTCTTGGCAAGCTTGATATAGAAGTGGAGAATGGAAAGGTCAAAACTTACAAGTATCAATTATTGGATGTGGACCCGGTTAAATATCCGGCAGATAAAAAATTACTATCGCTGGTTGATAAAGCATCGGTTCCCTTCAAAGAGCAGTTATCAAAAGTAATAGGCACCACCACTACCCCTTTGGTCAGGTACTTTGTACTGGAAACACCGATGGACAACCTGATCACCGATGCTCTTCACTGGAAATTCAACCCTGATATTGCGTTGAGCAATGGGTTTCGTTTCTGCCAGCCTTTGGCCGTTGATACGGCAAAAGGCAAGACGAACATCACCAAAGAGTTCTTATGGAACATGCTGCCGGTTGATAGTGAAGCAAAGATGGGATTGGTTACCGGTAAACAATTACTCGACTGGCTGGAAAAAGAATTGCAAAATGCATTTGCCAAAGATCCTTCCAAACGTTTTGGCGGATGGTTCGTACGCTTTGCAGGGCTCCAGGTAAATTTCACGATCGGAAATGAGTTTGGCAAAAGAGTGAATTGGGTAAAAATAAAAAATGAGCCTTTAGACCCGGATAAGGAATATAGCATCGTGGCTTGCGAAAGAGAAGGCGATCCTGACGATACGCTATGCCGGATTGAAAAAGTAAAGTCACCGAAAAGAACAGGTGTATTAATGCATGCCGTCATCGAAGAATACCTGGCAGCAAAATCGCCTGTAGCACCAAAACTGGAAATGAGAGCAATTGCTACTGACCAACCAAATACATTGCTGACTCAATTACAGGGGACAACGTATGAATTCAGGTAAGCGAAAAACCATATGGCCTGCTATCAGATCCAACTGGCAACTTGTAGCGATACTGGTTGGTATAGCAATTGTTGCCCTGTCTGAGATACTAAAAAGCATACAACCTGGTGATAAGAAAAATTTCACTTCAGAATTTAAAGATAGTACCTGGATACCTCCAAGTTTATTTACAGATAATGAGCTGGAGGGTGAAGAAAGAGAAATGGTTATTTATGGGGAAGACCTTATCGCCAACACCTCTATGTATTTTGGTCCGCATGGATCGGTGGCGCAACTAACCAATGGCATGAATTGCCAGAATTGCCACCTGAACGCCGGTAAAAAAAACTGGGGCAATAATTACAGTGCCGTGTTTTCCACTTATCCGAAATTCCGGGAGCGCAGTGGCGCCATAGAAAGCATTTACAAAAGAGTGAGTGATTGTTTTGAAAGAAGCCTGAACGGAACCGCTCCGGACAGCAGCAGCAAAGAGTACCAGGCAATTTATGCGTATATAAAATGGCTTGGTAAGGGAGTAAAGAAAAAAGAAAAGCCCGTTGGCAGCGGCATTGAAAAACCACCATTTCTTGATCGTGCTGCCGATCCTGTGAAAGGCAAAGGAGTTTATATTGCCCAATGCCAGAGTTGTCATGGCATTGATGGAGGTGGCCAGTTAAGCCAAAATGAGGCTTACTATGTCTATCCACCTTTATGGGGTGAACACAGCTATAACAACGGGGCTGGATTGTACCGCATCAGCAACCTGGCAGGCTATGTAAAAAACAATATGCCGCTGAACCAGGCCACACATGCTGATCCTAAGCTAACCACTGAAGAAGCCTGGGATGTGGCAGCATATATCAACAGCCAGCCAAGACCACAAAAAGACCTGGGTAAGGACTGGCCGGATATTTCTAAAAAGCCTTTCGATCATCCTTACGGGCCCTACGCAGACGAATTTAGTGAACCAGAACATAAGTATGGTCCGTTTAAACCTATAATCGGGAAAAAATAAATAAGTTAGCAACTGGTGACAATTATCACTATATAACTTTCTTATTCAATTCACATTTACAATTCGAAATAAATTAATACTCATGTTTGATTTTTTGAAAGAACCCTGGCCCTGGTATGTTGCTGGTCCGCTGATCGGGCTGATGGTGCCCGCATTACTGCTGATAGGCAATAAATCATTTGGTATTTCATCTTCGCTCCGGCATATATGTGCCGCCTGCTTACCGGCAAAGATCCCTTTCTTCAACTATGACTGGAAAAAGGAGATATGGAATTTAATTTTCGTAGCCGGCATTTTAACCGGTGGGTTTATCGCCATAACCCTTTTAAGTACTGGTGAACCAATACAGGTCAATCCAAAGCTTCAGACAGAGCTTGCTACCTACGGCATTACCAACTATAATAATTTTGTGCCCGCCGATCTGTTTACCTGGTCATCGTTACTGAGTATCAAAGGATTTTTTATGATAGTTATTGGAGGGTTCCTGGTAGGTTTCGGTACCCGGTATGCCGGTGGCTGCACCAGTGGCCATGCCATTATGGGTCTTTCAAACCTCCAATTTCCTTCCTTAATTGCCACCATCAGTTTTATGACCGGCGGCTTTATTGTGGCCAACTTTGTTCTTCCTTACATTTTAAAATTATAATTCTGTGATAAAAACAAATGACCCTGTACAGGAAAAAAAGCACCATGAATTTTTAACTGAGAACACCGATTTCGAAGTTCGTTCGCTGGATGCTGTTTGTTTTAATGAATCAGAGTTAAAACATCCCTGGTGGTATAATCTTAAATATGCCGTTGCCGGAATACTATTCGGAATTATCCTGGTAAAAGCAGAAGTGATCTCCTGGTTCAGGATACAGGAGATGTTCCGTTTTCAAAGCTTTCACATGTATGGTGTTATTGGCTCAGCTGTAGTGGTAGGTATCATATCTGTATGGCTTATCAAAAAATTTAAGATAAAAACCATTTACAAGGAGCCCATTGAATTTGTTTCCAAAAAATTTAACAAAGGAAATGTATATGGCGGATTGATATTCGGTTTTGGATGGGCCATTACCGGTGCTTGCCCGGGACCGCTCTTTGCACAGATCGGTACAGGAGCCACCGTTATCATCATCACCCTGTTAAGCGCCATAGCCGGCACCTGGCTGTATGGTTTTTTACGGGAGAAATTACCACATTAAAAAGTATTGTCAAAAAAAGTAAGCGACGGATGTCGCTTACTTTTTCACTACTTTTTTTCTTTATCAGAAAGAAAAATTTATGCCCACCATAACCAGGTCAGTTGTCATTTTATATGAAACACTACTACCGGAAATGGCACCATAAGGATTAGAAGCAGTTATCATCATTGGATTTAACAAAGGGCCGCTTGTAGAGCCGCCGCTTGTTCCATGATGGTAAGTGACATTCAATACAACCCGGGTATTAAACTCATATCCAAATCCAAATTGGAATGCATTTTTAATAATAGCGGTTGCTGGTGTGGAGAAAAATGCCAGTTCACTACTTATAGGATTTGAGCTATAAGTATATCCGGCCCGTATTGGCAATTTTTTTATTCCCTTATACTGCAGCCCTGCTGAAATGACAGATATATTGTCCCATCCAAAACCAGCAACGGAAGCTGTATTTGTCCAGCCTTTTGCTTTAAACCCTTCGGTATTTTTATAATTTACAAACCTGTAATCAAGTGCCGCATCAATTTTGTTTTTTGAATAACCAATTCCTGCTGATAAAATAGCCGGGTAGTTCATTTTGAATTTTACATTTGGTGCGCTGCTACCATTCAAATAAGTGTTTTTAAAATCAAAACTGCCAAAAACCTGCGGTGTTTTATAAGAGGCCCCTAGTTTAATTCCTTTGCCAGAATTGTAAAATATCCCGAATTGTCCGCCAAATCCTAAAGCAGTTGCTTTATCGCTAACCGGGTATCCCAAAGTCGGGCTGGGGGAAGACAGCGGATTGGGCGCCAATTTTAGTGATGAATAATTAAATGTTGGCGCTAAACCTATAGACAATTGCTCAGAGATCTTATACGAATAGGTAAATCCAACCTGCAACAGCTGGTAATCTGATTGAATACGCCCAAACCCGCCGGAACTTTGAGGCATACTGATCGCATTTACATTATTTTCCGGGAAAGTAACCCCGAAACCACTGATGCCAAATGCAGAAACACCAAATGTATGCTTGCTGTTCTTTTTACCCCATACCATTGCCAGTGCAGGCATTACAGAAACACCCCTATCATCTTTTGTTATACCACTGAACGGGCCCTCGGCTGTGGGTACTGTAGATGATAATACTGGTGAAGAAAAAAATAGTCCGGCATTAGCAGAAAATATTTTTCTATCGAAAGCTGATATTGCTGCGGGGTTCCATTGCAGAGCCCCGTTAATATCAAGTGGCTGAGCCGTTGACGCACCTCCCATTGACATATTAGTTGCGCCAATCCCCTGCATTATATGCCCTGTCTGTGCAAATAAAATAAAAGGCAATACGCCTGCTCCTAATGTTATTAGTATCTTTTTCATAATTGTAAGTTTTAGCCTGCAGTATTTGCAGAACCTATGTTGATAATATTATTTCTCCAATACTAACTATTGACAAGGTTTCATGCCGCCCATACTTGTTAAACCCTGGCTATAGTTTTTAATTTAATGACCTTATCCAGGTACATGGTAATGATGCGTTTTTATATAAACAGCATATGCACTCCCTCACCAGCACTTTGCTTATAAAAATCACCTACGGTAATTACATCTTCCACGCCTTCATATAAATCCTCTTTTTTATAATGGAACATATCCATTGCCAGCTTACAAGCCCATAATCTGACACCTGAAGCTGAAAGGATATCCAGAAATTCCTGTACATCCGGCATATCTACCTTCTCCATTTCCTTTTTCATCATTGATGTAGCCAACGCCTCCATGCCCGGCAAACCTCCCAACATGGTGGGTATATGCATAGCAGGGTTACCAACAGTAGCCACATGCAGATGTGTCAGTTTCTTTTTATGAACTGCTTCTAACCCAAAAAAGGTAAAAAACATTTCGGCCTCGATGCCTTCCATCCTGGCGCCATTTGCCAGTACAAAGGCCGCATACACATTTTCCAGGGTGCCTTTTGACAAGATGATCATCATCTTTTTGATTTCGCCTTTATTCTCAGTCATGATTGATACGTTTTATTGATGATTAAATACAACTGGCCGGCTTGGGAATGCCTGCGATCTTAGTGGCAGTTTTCAATGGGGCTTTCGGAAAAAGCTGGTAAAACTCCTTTATGTCCACCACGCCGCTTTTCCCGATTTTCCTGATGCTCAGCGGCACTTCATTTTTGAACTCATTCTGTAAGTAGGTCAGTACTTCCCAATGCCTGGGTGTAAGGTTGATCTCCGCTTCAGCGGCCAACGCATCACCAACAGGTTTTTCCCATTGGCTGAAATCAGTAAGGTATCCTTCTTCATTTACGGCAATTGACTTGCCTGCTATTATTTTTTCCATGATTGTTGATTTATAATGACTAATAAGATTAACTATAATTCTTTCCGGATTCGGACATTGCAGTTGATACGAATGGAATATGTGTGCCTTTCAGTAACATGTTCCAGTATATCCAGCGGAATGCCAGTTTGCCCATGTGATTCATCCTGCTTTCTTTTAGCAATCTTAGCGGACCAATTCCTGCAAAAGGGAAACTTCCTTCCACCGGCTCATGTGTGTAATTAAAATCTATCAACAGGGCCTTACCATTTCCTGTTTCAATAAAGCAGTTAGCATGTCCGTCAAATTCTTCCTTCAGGGGTTCCCCTTTTACAAAATGAAGAATGTTGTCAGTCAGTATCTCTGCTTCAAAGTGTGCAACAGAACCCGCTTTGGAAGCTGGAATATTGCTGGCATCCCCTAAAACAAATACATTGGAATATTCTTTAGACTGCAGCGTAGCTTTATGTGTGGGCACATAATTCAGGTCATCTCCCATCCCTGACCTTTCAATTACTTCATCCCCCTTATTGGTAGGAACAGTAACTAAAATATCAAATGGTATTGTCCTTCCGCCATAATCCACTATCTCTTTCTTTTCATTGTCCACATTCTCTATGGCAAAGTCACTTTCGATATTGATATTCTTATCGTGCAGTAAATGTTCAAGTGCTTCAGTGGCTTTTGGTTTTGTAAAGGCCCCGCTTAGCGGAGTCACATAGGTAATCTCCACTTTGTCCCGCATATGCTTATGTTTAAAGAAAGAATCCGCCAGGAAAGCAAACTCAAGTGGAGCAACAGGACATTTTATTGGCATCTCCGTTATATGTACTACCAATTTCCCACCCTGCCAGTCTCTTAACTTATCTCTCAATGCAAGAGATCCCTCAAAAGTATAAAAGTCAAAAACAGATTTCTGCCACTCGCTACCTTTCATTCCTTCTGTTTCTTCCGGAGCGATCTTGGCACCGGTGGCAATGATCAATACATCATACTGCAACTCTTTTCCATCAGCCATTTGAACTTTGTTTTCCTTTGGCAACACTTTGTCTATTTTCCCTTTTACCAGCTCCACCTGTTTAGGTATAAAATCTTCGATAGACTTGATAATATCATCTGGTGAATAAATACCAAAAGGCAGAAACAGGTATCCTGGCTGGTAGTGGTGCTCTTCCCTTTCGTCAATGATACTAATTTGCCAGTCTGGTTTTTTCAAATGATGATTCAGGTGGTTAGCCATCATTGTACCGGCTGTGCCTGCTCCTAGTATTACAAGATGTTTCATACAATTTCCATTTAGTGAGAGATGAATTATTGCTACTGTAAAATTCAATATGATACGCATTACCGTTTGCGAGTTGAGTCACAAAAAAGAATGAGTCATGTCAGATAAAGAAATGATTCTCATTCAACCAGGCATTATTATACGTCTTATGTGATACATGTCACAAGCAGATAAAACAGAATCACCTATTTAAACTAAATCATTTCAAATCAAGCGAACAGGTGATAAAAGTCACCCCTGGTGTCCTGTAACATTGAATACTTTTGGTCTGTTCAATAAGCTATTGAATGGTCATGCTTAATGAGCATTGATTTAACGAGCTTTTTAAATCTGAAAAAAACGATCATGTACAACTACGAAGTCAATCTCTCCTGGACCAAAGACAGAAAAGGAGTAGTAAGTTCCCCGGTTTTAGAACAAAAAACAGAAGTGGCGACTCCGCCGGAATTTCCGAAAGGAATGGAAGGCATTTGGTCTCCCGAGCATTTGTTTGTAGCAGCCATTGAAAGTTGTTTGATGACAACTTTTCTTGCTGTTGCTGAAAATTCGAAATTAGAGTTCACTTCGTTCAGCAGTCATGCCACAGGTAAACTTGATAAAGTAGATGGGAAATTTATGATGACTGAGGTGTTGCTTCAACCAACATTGATTATAAAGAATCCTGAACACCAGGAGAAAGCAAAAAGGGTATTAGAGATGAGTGAAAAAGCCTGCTTGATATCTAACTCCGTTAAATCAAAAATTATTTTTGAACCCGTTATTTTAGTGCACTAAAAAGAGGCTGTCTCAAAAGTCAGAGATCTCAACACTGAGTAACTGAGGACATGAGTTGCACAGAGAAAGTTATTCTGAAAGTCAATAGGCTGTGTATCTCTGCCACTCTGTATCTCAGTATTGAAAATACTTTTGAGACAGCCTCTTTTAAATATTCCGTTGGCTATTATTTATTGTTTGTCCAACAGATCACTCTCCTGTCTTAACAGGTGTCAACAGTTGTTCTTCGATCACTTTCTTGAAAACATGCTTGGGCAAAGCGCCAGGTTGCATCATCGGTTCGCCATCAGCACCAATAAAGAGAATAGTGGGGATACTTTGAATACCAAATACAGATGAAAGCTCCTGCTCCACATCTGTATCTACTTTATAGATAACAATGCGGCCTTCATACTCTTTTGAAAGATCCTCCAATATAGGCGCCACCATCTTGCATGGGCCACACCAGTCCGCATAAAAATCTATAATGGCAGGCAATGCCCCTTTATATTTCCAATCCTGCTCTGTTTCATAGTTAAACACTTTGTCCTTAAAATCCTGTGTGGTCATTTGTATCGTAGCCATGCTGAATTATTTCGATAAAGTTATATTTAAAGTTGGAAAGTCAGGAAGTCCGAAAGTCGGGAAAGACAGAAAGCAAAACACTGTAACGGTTTTTTTCTTTCGGACTACCTGACTTTCGGACTTCCCTTATTACGGACTTATCACAACATCGTAGTGGGTTCCATATATTTCGTCTTCTTCAGGCCGGTTTGACTTAGTGCTTTGTATCCACCTTTTATATTCACCAGTTTAAAAAAGCCTCTTCCCCGCAGAATAGAACACATGATCACAGAACGGTAGCCACCGGCACAATGGATATAATATCTTTTGTTGCGATCCAATCGTGTCATATTCTGGTTAATGAAGTCAAGCGGAAAATTCTCGGCCCCCACCAGGTGTTCAGAATCGTACTCACTTTTACGTCTTGCGTCCAGGAGGTTGATATTCTTGTTGTCCATCTCGTATAATGTGGCAAAATCTTCTGCCCCTATTTCCTTCAATATATCTATTTCAAATCCTGCTTCTTTCCATGCAGCAAGGCTGCCTTTCAGGAACCCGATAGCATTATCATATCCTACTCTTGACAATCGTACCACCACTTCTTCTTCCCGGCCTTCTTCGGCAATGAATAGAATAGGTTGTTTCAGATCGCTGATCAATGTGCCTACCCATGGTGCAAAACTATCATCAATGCCGATAAAGACAGATCCTGGTATATGTTCCAGAGCAAATGCTTCTTTAGTACGGGTATCCAGTACCAACGCTTCCATGCTTTCCCACACGGTTTGAAATTCGTGGGCTGATAATGGATGCATGCCTTTAGCAATCACATCATCAATGCTCTCAATCCCGCCTTTTAGATTCATCAACACATTTAGCGGAAAATATTGAGGTGGTTCCACCAGTCCGTCTGTTACCGCTTTTATAAATTCTTCCTTGGTCATATCTGCCCGTAACGCATAATTCACTTTTTTCTGGTGCCCAAGCGTATCGGTTGTCTCTTTGCTCATGTTTTTACCACAGGCACTTCCGGCACCATGCCCCGGATAAACAATTACATCATCTGCCAAAGGCATTATCTTATTACGCAATGAATCAAATAAATGGCCACCAAGTATCTCTGGTGTTACTTCTGCTTTCACTTTTTGCACCAGGTCGGGGCGGCCCACATCGCCAATGAATAAAGTATCACCGGAGAAGATGGCGGTCTCTTTTCCATTTTCATCTATCAGCAGGTAAGTTGTAGATTCCATCGTATGGCCCGGCGTATGTAATACTTTGATCGTTACATTACCCAGTTTTAATTCTTCCCCATCTTTTGCCACATAGGCTTCATAACCCGGTGCAGCCGTTGGTCCGAAAACAATGGTTGCTCCTGTTTTCTTTGACAGATCAATATGCCCGCTTACAAAGTCGGCATGAAAATGCGTTTCCAGTATGTATTTTATTTTCGCCCCATTACGTTCAGCCTTATCTATATATGGTTTTGTTTCTCTCAACGGATCAATGATGGCCACTTCTCCATTGCTTTCAATATAATAAGCTGCCTCTGCAAGGCAACCGGTATAGATTTGTTCTACTTTCATACTATTTGTTTTTAGAATAATTAATTTATTTGAAAAAGAAACACCACTTTGTATTATGGGCAGCGGGAAGTGCAGGCATTCTCCATATGACTGTTGTTTGAAGTGACTAAATAGAAATGACCTTACAAAAGTCACAGCGAAGGCTGCCCTTGAAAATGACAAAAGTCACCAAACCCGTTGAGTATAATCAGGTCAGGAGGCGTACTCCCCGGGGTGACAATTGTCACTCACACAACCTGGTAAGCATTTTATCTTCCAACTCTAAAAATTCTTGCCATGCCACATCAGCACCAGATCGTAATTATCGGCGGCGGTAATGCCGGTATCTCAGTAGCCTCGCAACTGCTTCGCAAAAACAAGCAACTGGATATTGCCATTATAGACCCCGCAGACAAACATTACTATCAGCCAGCCTGGACCCTGGTAGGCAGTGGTGTTTTTGATATCAGGAAGACCGAACGCAATGAGGCGGATGTAATGCCCAAAGGCGTAAAGTGGATCAAACAAAAAGCGACGGCTATCACACCGGAGAATAATTCTGTCCAGTTAGGTAATGGGGAAAATATACACTATGAATACCTGGTGGTGGCCCCGGGTATTCAGCTCAATTGGCAGGAGATAAAAGGATTGAAAGAAACATTAGGCAAGAACAATGTTTGTTCCAACTATAGTTTTGAGCATGCCCCTTATACTTTTGAATGTATCAGGAACTTTAAAGGAGGCAAGGCCATTTTTCACAACCCACATACGCCGGTAAAATGTGGTGGTGCACCGCATAAGATCATGTACATGGCAGCAGATTATTTCCGGAAACATAATGTGTTAGACAAGGCCGATATTCAATACTGGAGTGGTGCCGCCAAACTATTTGCTGTACCCAGGTATGAGAAAACTTTGCTGAATGTGTGTAAGAAGGCTAATATCAAACTCAACCTGATGGTGAAACTGGTTGAAATAGACGGACCAGGTAAAAAAGCAAAATTTGTGGGCATAGGCGATGACAATAAAGACAAAGAATTTTGGGTAGAATTTGATATGATACATGTTACACCACCTCAAAGTGCCCCTGATTTCATTAGGACAGGTCCGCTGGTAAATGCTGCCGGCTGGGTGGATGTTGATAAAAACACCCTGCAACATGTGAAGTATGCCAATATATTTTCACTGGGCGATTCATCTGGCTTGCCTATCAGCAAGACTGGCGCTGCTATCCGCAAACAAGCCCCTGTGGTAGTAGAGAATTTGTTAGCCGCTATCAGCCATCGGCCGTTAACAGGTAGTTATAATGGATATACAAGCTGCCCATTGGTAACGGGTTATGGAAAATTAGTGCTCGCCGAATTTGATTATGATAATAATCCACAGGAAACCTTTCCTTTTGACCAGAGCAAAGAAAGATGGAGCATGTACCAGATGAAAAAAAGGGTGCTGCCCTGGTTGTACTGGAATAAGATATTAACCGGAAAAATGTGAGCTCTGACGTTTTGATTTCGAAAGCGGCTGATTTCTACGGCCGCTTTTTCTTTGTAACTATAGTCACCCCTGTCCCGGTCAGCTTACCCGAGTTTTGCAATAGAAATAAAACCAGGAAAATGAATCTGATATACAGGCTAAAAAGCGGCTGGACAGCTTTAAAGTTCGTAAGAGTTGGCCTCGGCGGCTTAATTTTGTACTCCGCTATCGAATCCGGTCAGCTATCGGGTATCGTTTTAGGAGGATTGTTTACAGTATTTGCTTTGTTTACAGACGGAGTTTGTTGTGGAGCCGGGGCTTGTTACACGCCGGTCAATAAAAAAGATACATCTACCTTATCAAACACTGACTATGAAGAACTGGGTTCTAAATAACAAATTGCTGATCGCAGGTATCATTCTCGGCGCAGCTGGCGGTTACCTGTACTGGCAGCAGATAGGGTGCAGCAGCGGCACTTGCACTATTACTTCCAAATGGCATAACAGCACGACATATGGCGCTTTGATGGGAGGATTATTGTTCAGTATGTTCAAAAAAGAAAAAAATGCCGGCAACAAGCAATAAAAGAGAGAGCTTTGGCGAAATTATCAACGGAACTACACCGGTATTGGTTGATTTTTCTGCAGAATGGTGCGGACCCTGCAAGATGATGAAACCTGTGCTGGAAGAATTGCATCTCCGGATGGGAGATAAAGTTCGTATTCTGAAGATCGATATTGACAAAAGCCCGGCGGCAGCCAATGCTTTCCAGGTACAAAGCGTTCCCACATTGATGTTATTTCAACAGGGAAAAACGCTTTGGCGGAAATCAGGGGTGGTGCAAGCCACACAATTAGAAAAGGTCATTGAACAACATATAACCAACCAGTAAAATGCCTGAAAAGAAAGTGAGCAGGGGATATATTTCATCTGCTGTAAGTTGCCGGTGCCCCCGTTGCCGGGAAGGAAAATTATTTCTGCACCCGGTTAGTGCCAACCTGAAGAAGAATATGATCATGAACAAGGAGTGCCTCATTTGTGGCCAGGCTACAGAGCTGGAAGTGGGTTTTTATTATGGCACCAGCTATGTGAGCTATGCCATGACGGTGGGCTTAAGTTTAATTAGTTTAGCCATCTGGGCAT
>CAYUCU010000101.1:0-15125 GCA_964443345.1 uncultured Chitinophaga sp. | reverse complement strand
CTCCTTATCAGAAGCCTTTCCATGCATATGTTACCTGGATACTTTGTCCTCTTTTCGGCCATGCACCCGAAGGGTATTTCAGTCACCACATGGGCATGCACCATATTGAGAATAATATGCCGGATGATACCAGCAGCACTATGGCCTACCAGCGGGATAGTGTCAGGGGATTCTTAGCCTACTTCTTTACATTCATCTTTGTTGGGGTGATCAATACGATCCGTTATTTGTTCAACCGGAAAAGAAAAAAATTATACCAGCGTCTTACTGCGGGTGAATATATTTACCTGGCCTTTTGCATCGCCATGTGTTTTGTAAACCTGAAAGCCACGTTGCTGGTTTTTATTGTGCCATTGCTTTTTGCAAGGCTGGTAATGATGCTGGGCAACTGGACACAACACTCTTTTGTAGATGCCAAAGATCCGGAGAACCTGTACACCAGTTCTATCAATTGTATCAATACGGTGTACAATCACACCTGCTGGAATGACGGCTATCACATCATCCATCACCTGCGGCCCGGTATGCATTATACGGAGATGCCCGAGGAATTTTTGAAACGAAAAAATGAGTTTGCTCAAAACAAGGCCATCGTTTTTGATGGCATTCATTACCTGCATATTTTCACCTGGTTGCTTACCAAACGCTACGATAAGCTGGCAGACAACCTTGTCAACATTAATGGCACCACGTTTAAATCTAAGGAAGAAGCGATCGCTTTGATGAAGGAAAGGACAAGAAGGATAGCTCCCTGATCCACTTAAAGAAGACAACGATTAATTATTCTTCATCGGTACGATCATCTCAAAAGAGGGGATGCTGACATCAAACATTTTCTTGTTGGAGAGATTTTCCATCTGGTAAGTGCCGTTCATTTTGCCCATTTCGGTGCGGAGATTGCAGCCACTTACGTACTGGTAGTTTTCGCCGGGCTGTATGGTGGGCTGTACACCAACCACTCCTTCACCTTCCACTTCCCGGTGGCTGCCATTACTGTCGAAAATAAACCAATGACGGCGGTGGAGCTTGACAGGAAAGGAGTTATGATTTTCCAGCGTAATACGATAAGCAAACATAAATTCCGACTGCAGTGGGTTGCTGTAGTCAGCCTGGTAGAATGTTTCCACACTCACCTTCATGCCTTCAGATATCATACTCGTCATTTAGTAAAAATAAACAAAATAGGTCAGATATTTATGAGGCTTTATTTAATACATAAATAGGCATCCAGGTCTTAATTTTGCGCCTGAATTCAAAAACGAACATATATGAAGATAGCTGTAGCTAAAGGTGATGGAATAGGGCCGGAGATCATGGAAGCAGTGCTTAAGATCTTTGCAGCCAATAAGGTACCACTGGAATATGAATTTGTGGAAATGGGCAAATGGGTATTTGACAAGGGCTTTAATAACGGTATGACACCGGAAGCCAAAGTAACTATTGAAGCATTAGGCCTGCTCTTTAAAGGGCCAATGGAAACGCCTAAAGGCAAAGGCGTGAAGAGCATTAATGTAACTGCCCGCAAAACCTGGAACACATTTGCTAATAAAAGAGATTTCCGAACACTGCATGGGGTAGATACTGTTTTCAGTAAAGCTGGTATTCCAATTGACATTACCGTGGTACGTGAAAATATTGAAGACACTTATGGTGGTATTGAACACATGCTTACTCATGATGTGGCGCTGAGCCGCCGCTTCATCACCCGCCCGGGAAGCATGCAGGTGATTCGCTATGCTTTTGAAATGGCCCGTCAAAAAATGGCCAAACGTATCACCTGTGTGCATAAGGCCAACATCATGAAGATAACAGACGGCCTGTTTCTGGAATGTTTCCAGGAAGTGGCCAAAGAATACCCGGAGCTGAAATCTGATGACATTATTGTAGATGACCTGTGCATGAAATTAGTGACCCGTCCGGACCTGTTTGATGTATTGGTGCTCACCAACCTGCAAGGTGATATCGTTTCAGATCTTTGTGCCGGGTTAGTGGGCGGACTTGGCTTTGCGCCTTCGGCCAATATTGGCGATCATATTTCCATCTTTGAAGCCGTACATGGCACAGCACCGGATATTGCGGGTAAAAATATTGCTAACCCTACTGCACTTTTATTAAGCGGTTTGGCCATGCTTCGCCATGTAGGCCTCACCGAAAACGCTTCTATCATTGAAAACGCCTTACTATACACATTAGAGAATGGCATACATACCGGCGACTTCGGAGATAAAACAAAACCTTCGGTAAATACCACCCAGTTTGCTGAAGCCATCATCAGCAATTTTGGTAAAAAGCCGGACATAGGTGCCAGAGAGATCATTCCTAACAAACCGGGTACGCCCACGCCATTGAAGTTAGAAACCAATCCAATGATGATCTCCAGGGAAGGAGAAAACGAAACGATAGTGGGTGTTGACCTGTTTATTGAAAGCGGGGAACAACCCACTGCTATTGCTGATAAATGCAAACGGCATGCAGGAGTAAAGTTCAACCTGATCAATATCAGCAACCGGGGCACCCAGGTGTGGCCCACTGGTTCGGTGTACACCAACCTGGTGAATCAATACAATGTTCGCTTTGAAAGCATTAACGATGAGCCATTGAACCAGCAGGATGTGATAGGCCTGTATGTAAGCATGAGTGGCAATTTTAAGATCTGCTCATTTGAGCTGCTGAACAAATGGGGAGCCGTGAGAGGGTATTCGCAAGCGCAGGGGCAATGATAGAACCGGGATTATTGGATTTCAAAAGATTTATGGGAAATGAGCCGTATCATTTCCCTTTTTTATTGCCTCCCAATTATGTAAATTACAAGCACAGAACTCTTTTATTTCCCTCAAATACTTTTAATCAGAAAAAACTTAGTTCACTGATGCCTAAAGAAACGATGAAATACACCAACGGCGAAGTAACAGTAGTATGGAAACCCACTGTTTGCATACATTCTACTATTTGCTGGAAAGGGTTAGGCGAAGTATTCAAGCCAAAAGAGAAGCCCTGGATACAAATGGATGGTGCCACCACTGAAAAGATCATTGAGCAGGTGCGTCAATGCCCCAGCGGAGCATTAAGCTATTACCTGAATGCAGAAATCACTCCTGAAGAACCCTCTGACAAAGTAGTGGCAGAAGCAGCCCATCTCCTGAAAGTGCAGGTAACACCTGACGGGCCTTATCTTATTAAGTCGGAATGCCTGATCATTCATGCAGATGGCAAGGAAGAAACAAAAACGGGAACGGTGGCATTATGCAGATGTGGCGCTTCATCCAATAAACCATACTGCGATGGGACGCACCGGAAGATCGGTTTTGAAGGATAACGCTAATCAATAAGATGTAATCTTTTTGCCATCCCGATCCCTATTAAGACCACACCAAAAAGTATCACTACAAGTGGCAGCAGTACTTTTTTATTCTCTTCAAATGCATTTCGCTGAAAAAGAAAAATACCTGCCAGGCAAAACCCGATGCCGGAAAGGATCAATGTCCATGGGTGGTTCATTATATCTTTTTAGTGTTTTTATAGCCATTCTTCAGCAGCCATTGCAACACTTTTTCCCGTTGGTCGCCCTGAACGATAATCTCACTGTCTTTTGCCGAGCCGCCGGTACCACAAAATGATTTTAGTTTTTTGCCCAGTTCCTGTAGATCTTCTTCTTTGCCTGCAAAACCTTCTACCAGCGTAACTGCTTTACCTGCCCGGTGTTTGGTGTCTAGTCTTACTTTCAGCTTCTGCTGCGCCGGGGGTGGTGTCTCAGTATTGGAACTTTCCTCTTCAAAAGAAAAGTTAGGATCGGTACTGTAAACAAATCCTCTTGTATCCGGCTTGTTCTTCTTACTCATAATTGGCTGTTTTCATTTCCATATTCCCACATTTTCACATTATTACCGCCTTCAAACTTAAATCCAAACTCCTCGCCTGGTGTATCAATGCCCCCACACTTACAAAGTCAACACCTGTTTTGGCATATGCTTCAATATTATCAAGATTAATTCCGCCACTGGCTTCTGTTTCAATACCGAAAGCATTCGGCGCCTCTTTGATCAACTCCAGGGCTTCAACAATTTGCTCCGGTTTAAAATTATCAAGCATGATCCGGAATACTTTCCCCTTACCCATTGCAACAACCCTTTTCACATCATCAACACTTCTTGTTTCCACTTCAATTTTTAATCCGGGCTTTACCGTTTGCACATACAGGGCCGCCTTTTCAATAGCTTTTTCAATACCTCCGCAATAATCAATATGGTTATCCTTCAGCATGATCATATCATACAATCCAAACCGGTGATTTACCCCGCCACCAATTCTTACGGCCTCTTTTTCCAGCAACCGGAAATTGGGGGTCGTTTTACGGGTGTCGAGCAGTCGGGTTTTATAGCCCTTCAACTTTTCAGCATACTTTTTTGTCAGCGTGGCAATACCGCTCATTCGTTGCATGCAATTCAATACCAGCCTTTCGCATTGTAAAATAGTATGTACAGCAGCTTCCACTTCAAAGGCCTTTTCGCCATAGGTCATTGCTTCGCCATCCTTTTTAAAAGGAGTAAAAACGACCCCCGGCTCTTTGTACCGGAAAATTTTTTCGGCTACCTGCATACCTGCCAGGATGCCATCCTCCTTTATTTTCAGCACCGCTTTGCCACGGGCAGCAGGGTCAATGCTTGATAAGGTGGAATGGTCGCCGTCACCAATGTCCTCTTTTAGTGCTTCATCTACCAGGTGGTACAGTTGTTCATCAAAGCTCATAACTGCAAAAATAGTATTTCAATATCAGCTTCACTTTTATAAAGAAAAAGCCCCGTACTATCTGTATAATACGGGGCATCGGTATATTGTTTTTAGAATTTTATTCAATAGCCTGGAATCGGATCTCTTTCACCACTTCTCTTCCGTTCTTTACTTTCATAAATACATTGGTGCGAAAGTTTCCTGCATTTGTTTGCAGGGTGCCGATACAGAAGTGACCGGTTGGCGCATCCCCTTTATGCTTTAGCTCAAACCCCTTTACTCCATTGTTGTCAAAAAAATCTTTTACTATCAGCTGGGCTTGAGCTTTACTGTAACTGTCACTTTTATCAGGAAGTGTAAGCTCGATATTGTCATCAAAATATTTTGCCAGTTCAGAAGAATTTCCAGAGCGTAACGCACCGATAACATTATCAATAGTGCTTTGCGTGGTAAAAGAAGAAACCAGGAAAACGGTTCCAAGCAGCAGGGTGGTAAATAAATGTTTCATAACAAATTTGATTTTCACAGGTGTATTAATCTAAAAACATGCCACAGTAAATGTGGGGTTTTATTGATACTAAAGTACTAAAAACCAGCATTTTTTCTTCATATATGACTGACAAATAGGCTTTTTGGGTGTAGTTTTACAGGGTGCGGACTGGTATTGTTACCTGGAAATGCATGATTTTATACACAAAGTAAACTGTTGCTAAAAATGTCACAAAAGAGAGCTATTCTCGTCATCATGGACGGGTGGGGATTGGGGAAAGTTGCTTCTGCAGACGCCATTCAGAACGCTAATGTGCCCTTTACGAAGTCTTTATACTCCAAATACCCAAACACAACCCTCATTACTTGCGGAGAAGCTGTTGGCTTGCCGGATGGGCAGATGGGTAATTCGGAAGTGGGCCACCTGAACCTGGGCGCCGGCCGGGTGGTGTACCAGGAGTTGCAACGGATCAATGTGGCAGTAAGGGACGGTTCTTTTGCAAAAAATGACATATTGCTGAAAGCTATCCGGTTTGCTAAATCAAACCATAAACCCCTTCACCTGCTGGGGTTGGTAAGTGATGGCGGTGTTCATTCTCATATCAATCATTTAAAAACCATCGTGGATGTTTGTAAAGCGGAAGGGCTGACCGAAGTTTTCATCCACGCTTTTACTGATGGCCGTGACTGTGACCCTAAAAGTGGGTTGGGCTTCCTGGTGGAGCTACAGCAGCACCTCAACTTTTCTGTGGGAAAGATCGCTTCTGTAAGCGGCCGCTACTATGCCATGGACCGGGACAAACGTTGGGAACGGGTGAAGCTGGCATATGATGCGCTGGTAAATGGCATTGGCGAAAAAGCTACCGATGCCATAGCCGCTGTAGAAAATTCTTACAGCAAAAACAATACGGATGAGTTTATTAAGCCAACCGTTATACTGGATGAAGGGCAGCAACCATTAGCCACTATTAAAGATGGCGATGTGGCTATTTGTTTCAATTTCAGAACAGACCGGTGCCGGGAAATAACCCAGGTGCTTACACAAACGGATTTTCCGGAATATGCAATGCAAAAGCTGTCCTTGCATTATACCACCATGACGGAGTATGACAGCACTTACAAAGATGTACATGTTGTTTTTGAAACAGATAACTTAAACAACACCCTTGGAGAGCTATTGGAAAAAAATGGACTGAAACAGATCCGTGCCGCAGAAACAGAGAAATATCCTCATGTAACGTTCTTCTTCAGTGGTGGCCGGGAAAAGACATTTGAAGGAGAAAAAAGAATAATGGCCCAATCGCCCAAAGTGGCCACTTATGATCTGAAGCCGGAGATGAGTGCTTATGAACTAACCGATCTGTTGATCCCGGAAATTGAAAACAAGACCGCTGATTTTATTTGCCTCAACTATGCCAATGCAGACATGGTAGGCCATACCGGTGTTTGGTCAGCGGCCATTAAGGCTGTAGAAACGGTGGACAAGTGTGTGGAGAGAGTTGTTACAGCCGGATTAGCAAATGGGTACATTATATTCCTGACTGCAGATCATGGCAATTCTGATTATATGATCAATGAAGATGGTACGCCCAACACCGCCCATACATTAAATCCGGTGCCGTTGTTTATTATTGATAACAACTGGAAAGGAAATGTCAAACCAGGTAAACTGGGCGATATAGCTCCTACCATCCTAACAGCGATGGGTCTGCCTGTGCCTTCTGAAATGACAGGTACTATTCTGATTTCGAACGCCTAACTTTATACCCAAACCATAAGTATGTTTAGAAAAATAATGCTGGTATTACTGGCCGCACTGGTGGTCATCCAATTCTTTCGTCCTAAAAAGAACAAATCAGACAGCCCACAACCCAATTATATCGGTAATGTATTTGCTGTACCTGCAGACGTAAAGCCTATTCTGACCAAAGCTTGCAATGATTGCCATAGCAACAATACCCGCTATCCATGGTATTCAAATTTTCAACCGGTCCTCTGGTGGTTGAATGATCATATTCAGGATGGAAAAAAGGAAATTAATTTTGATGAGTATGCTAACCGATCTTTACGTTATCAGTACCATAAAATGGAAGAGGTGATCGATGAGGTAAAAGAAGGTAAAATGCCACTTAACTCATACACCTGGGTACATAAGAATGCAAAGCTTACCACCGAAGAAAAAGCCGTGATCACCGGCTGGGCCCAATCAGTAATGGATACCTTAAAAGCCCGTTACCCTATAGACAGCCTGGTAAGAAAAAAATAATGATCTATATTTGTCTGTGATATTTATACATTGAAACGCTTTCGTCTAAAATTTGCAACTTTTTGTTTACTCCTGTTAACAGCATTTCCGCTGCTAATCACTCTTTTTTTCCATGTACATCAAAAAAGAATACAGGACCGGATGAAAGAACGGCTTGAGGAAAAACTACTGCATACCCTGGTAATAAATAAAGAGGCCGTTCGCTGGATAAAACCCGGAAAAGAAATATGGTTGGGCAACCGGATGTTTGACATCAAATCCGCACTACTCAAAAACGGGCAGTATGTTTTTACCGGTCTTTATGATGATGAAGAGACCCTGCTGGTACTGCAAATGCGAAACAGTCAGCAAAAGGAAAAAAAATCAGGAGATCAATTATTGATACAACTGTTTCAACTGTTACAAACGCCTTGTGAAAGTCAGCAACCAGAAAGTGCTGATTGTAATAAAGATATCATAACAATGTATCATACACCTCATTTCAATCTGCTGTCACAGCATTCCGACATTATTACGCCCCCTCCGCAGCTATGATTACACATAGCTATTCTGAGTAACCCATTCTGTAATCCAAAAATTTACTTATGAGAAAGATCGCATTGCTTTCTGCATTGCTATATATATCTGCGTATGCATTTGCGCAACAAGATACCACTGATGAGAAGAACCTCGACGAAGCAGTGGTATATTCAAACAAGTTTGTAGAAAAGAAAAAGAACCTGGCACAAAAGATCGACATTCTCAGTGCCCGCACTATTGCAAAATTCAACAGCCAGAATACCGGCGATCTGCTGATCAATTCCGGAAATGTGTTTGTTCAAAAAAGCCAGCAGGGCGGCAGTAGTCCGGTCATCCGCGGCTTTGAAGCCAGCCGTGTATTATTAGTGGTAGATGGCATCCGGATGAATAATGCCGTTTACAGGGCAGGTCACCTGCAAAATGCTATTACTGTTGATCAGAATATACTGGAACGGGTAGAAGTATTATATGGTCCTGCATCTACTATGTACGGGAGTGACGGGCTGGGTGGTGTATTACACTTCAGAACGAAATCTCCGCTTCTGGCAACGGGTGACAAACTTCGGGCTACGGGTACTGGATTTGTCCGGTACAGTACTGTTAATGAGGAGAAAACCGGCCATGCTGATGTAAGTTTAGGGGGGAAAAAAATAGCCTGGTTACAATCCTATACCTATAGTGATTTTGGGGACATGAAGATGGGTGATCATTATAAATCTAAATACCCGGATTTTGGCAGGCGTTCTCAATACATTGAAAACAGGGGTGGTATTGATTATGTGGTCACCAGTGATGATGACAGGATTCAACGCTACTCCGGGTATAAGCAATGGGATATTACACAAAAAATCCTTTTCAAACAAAGTGATAAAGTATCGCATCTCTTGAATATCCAATATTCAAATTCCACTGATGTGCCGCGGTATGACCGCCTGCAGGATACGAGAAACTTTGGAGGGAGTATCGGTACCACTTTGCGGTATGCACAATGGTTCTACGGACCGCAAACAAGATTGATGGGCGCATACGAACTGAATGCTGGCCAAATTGGTTTTTTAAATGACCTGAAAGTGAATCTTAATTACCAGGATATAAAAGAAAGCCGCCAGCAAAGAGAATACCGCCGGTACGACCGGTTTGACAGCCGCAGGGAACATATTAAAGTGATCGGTTTTATCATTGATGGCAGAAAGGTCTGGAAAAACAATGAACTGAATATGGGTATTGACGGGCAGCTGAATGATGTAAAGTCAGTGGCAGACCGAAAGAACATCAATACCGGTGCTATTTCGAAATTAGATACCCGTTATCCTGATGGAACTAATAAGATGAATTACTTTGGTATTTATGCACAGCACCTTTTAAAAATCAAAAATGGTAAATGGATATTGAATGATGGAATCAGGTTACAGACAGTTTCTCTTCATTCGACAATTATTGACAATTCATTTTTCAATTTGCCGGTTACCGATATTAAACAAACCCCGTTTGCTGTTACCGGCAATCTGGGCCTGGTATACTTACCATCAGCCAATTTCCGGGCTACCGGAAATCTGTCATCCGGTTTCAGGGCGCCAAATGTGGATGATGCAGTAAGGATATTTGAATCCAGTACTGCTACAAAAAGGGTGCTTATTCCAAATGCAGACATTGACCCCGAATACACTTATAATTTTGATCTTGGCTTTTCGCAATCGATCCCCGATAAGGTATTTTTTGAGCTTACCGGTTTTTATACCTTATTCAGAAATGCAATTGCAACCGCCCCTTTCAAACTAAACGGGCAAGATTCTATTGTGTATAATAGTGTAAAAAGTGCCGTGTATGCCAGCCAGAATGTAAACAAGGCCTATGTAAGAGGCATCAATGCAAGGCTAAAAGTAGAACTGAGCAAAACGATATCCTGGGATAATACCATCAGCCAGACTTATGGCAGGTTCAAAAATCCTGATGGAAGTAAAAAGCCCCTTGACCATGTGCCACCCGTATTTGGTAAAACCGGGCTGACTTACACGGGCAAAAAACTCAGCACCGAATTCTATTGTATGTTCAATGGATGGAAGAAGATCAAAGATTATAATCCTGATGGGGAAGACAATGGCCAATATGCCACTCCGGACGGAATGCCTGCCTGGCTTACACTAAATTGGAGAGGCAGTTACACTTTCTCCAAAAACCTGACACTCCAGGGAGGAGTGGAAAATATCAGCGACAGGAACTACCGGTATTTCGGCTCCGGGTTCTCTGCCCCCGGAAGAAATTTTATAGTGGCTCTAAGAGCAAGCTTCTAAAAAAAAGGGCCTGTAGCAGTACAGGCCCTTTTTTTATAGCCCGCTTTCAAAACGCAACAAATCCACGTATATTTCCGTTCAACAGGCAAAATCACCTTAATTTAAGCCTCAAATTTTACAAATCTGTGCAGCAATCGTACAGAAAAATTGTCTAAATTACAGGCAACCAAAGGAACATATGACCGAGGAAGCCATTATAAAAGGTTGTTTGAAGAATGATACCATTGCCCAACGGGAATTGTACAACCGGTACAGCCCTAAGATGCTGGCAGTGTGTTACAGGTTTGCTCACAACCGGGAGGATGCCGAGGATATGTTGCAGGAAGGATTTATCAAGGTCTTTTTACAGATGCACACTTTTGAGAACAGGGGTGCTTTTGAAGGCTGGATCAGGAGAATAGTAGTACATACCTGTATTAATATCCTGAAGAAGAACAAGAAGTTCAATGAAAGTGTGGACATTATTCATGCCACCGGGGTACAGGTAAGAGAAGATAGTGTGCCGGCAATCATTCAGGCCAAACAGGTGGTAGAGTGTATCAGGCTTTTGCCAATTGGCTACAGAACCGTTTTGAACCTTTATGCAGTAGAAGGTTATAGTCACCGGGAAATAGCCAACATGCTGGACATAGAAGAAAGCACCAGCCGCAGCCAGTACACCAGGGCGAAGGCAATGCTCGAAGATATTTTAGTTAGAAAAAGAATACTACAAAAACCAAAACATGAAACTGAATGGCTGGCCGCAGTAAGCCAACGATAAATTAAACGTACCTGTCTGCCGACAGGCAGGCCCAAATTGGATGACTGGTTATGGAGAATAGATTTAATAACAGAGATTTTGAGCAGTTTGTAAAACAAAATGCTGACCAATACAGGATGTTTCCTTCCGAAAAGGTGTGGAGCAACATCCATAGTACGCTGCATGTACGTCGGCGCTGGTATGGTATCGGTATTGCATTACTGCTTATAACCGTAGCTGCTGTTACCCTGGTCATGCTAAACCACCCGGATAAAAAAATGCCATTAGCACAAACAGCCCCGGCATTTAATCCTGCAGCAGTGGCTATCGACTCTAAACCAAAACCAGCAGAAGTATTTATCGCTCCCGCCAAATCATCAGTCAAAAAAGCATTTGCTACTATAATTAAAAATACTGAGCAACCCACTATTTTCCTTTCTGCATTTAATAATTCCACTGAAAGCGATTATACAGAGACTGCTGCAGTTAATAATAACACGGAAGCTGCCGCCGCAGTTGCTAACGTAACACAGGCAGAAGCAATAGCTCCTGTTGGCACAGTACATAACAACAATACTATAACAGTAAATACCAAGACCAGGACCACTATGGTGGTTTCGCCCGAACCGGCACAGGAAATACTTACAGCCTTTGCGGAAAAAGCTAACCCTTCTCTGACTGAAACGAAAGCAGAGCAAAAGCCAGTGGTCATGATTCCCAATCTACAGTTACCTGCATTGGATATTGCCGCTAATGACTACAAACAGAAGCGGAAAGTCAAAAAATTCGCATTACAGCAAATCTATGTAACCCCTACGATCACTTACCGCGACCTTAAAGAGAATAAAGCCTTTATACGTTCTGTACAAACAGGAAATGCAGGTCCGTTAACAAACGTATATGTTCCTGATGTAAACAATATCGTTACCCATAAGCCGGATCTGGGCTTCCAGTTTGGCGCCATGTGGGGTTACCCGCTTTCAAAAAACATTACCATTACCGGGGGTCTTCAGCTTAATATAAGCAAATACGATATCAAGGCGTACAGTCATCCGAGTGAAGTGACCACCATAGCCCTTAGCACTGCTGCGGGCGGAAGCAACACGGTTTCCACTTTCACCAGTTACAGAAACATTGGCGGATTTAAAGAAAGCTGGCTTCGTAACCTGTACGTGTCTGCTTCTGTACCCATTGGCCTTGAACTTAAACTGGCAAAGAATAGAAAAGGATATATAGGTATCGGCGGTAATGTACAGCCTGCTTATGTCATTGATAACAAATCATACCTCCTCTCAACAGATTTTAAGAATTATGCTGAAATACCTTCCCTCATCCGTAAATGGAACATCAACACCGGGTTTGAAGTATTTGCAGCATCCACAACAGGAAAAGTAAAATGGCGGATCGGACCACAGGTTCGCTACCAGACAAGATCGAGCTTCATTACAAAATATCCCGTAAAGGAACATCTCTATGATTTTGGTATAAAACTGGGCCTCATGCTCAAGTAGCACTAACACTAACTGCATCTTTTCTGCTACGAAGTAGCATGTTTTGCAAAAAAAAATCCCGTTACTGATATAAGGAAACGGGATTTTTCTTTGCCACTATTTCAGGTTTTTTAGTCCGCTTTTACTTTAATTTTATGCCATGAAAAAAACTGTTTGGGCAGTTGTTATACTCCCCTTCTTACTGGTTGTTTGTAAATCTCCCGACAAGGAGAAAGAACCAGAGAAAAAATACATCTCCCTGCAATCGCTGATAGAAAAACAGGTGGCACATATCGATACTTCGCTCTACTCTATTCGAAAAGTCGTTATTACCGATAGCCTGCATAGTGACACCACCTATATCCGGAGAGAGGAGTTCAGGTTGGCGGCAAAAGATTTTTTAGATATCCCCGACCTTTCAGATCCTAAAATAGCCAACCGTTACAATGAAGAATCCCGGTATGATTCATTAATAAAACGGGTGGTGATCACCTATACTCCAATAGATCCGGAAAAGGAAGAAGTAAAAAAACTGGAAATGCTTGTAAGCCCGGAAATTGCCAAAGATGGCAACAATAAAGTAACAGGAATAATTGTGGACCGGGTCCGAAATAACCGAAACGGCTACTTTGCCCAAAATATGCTTTGGCGCACCGATAAAAGCTTTCTGATAACCACCACCACTCAAAAGCCCGGTGAAGAAGAAGTAATAACGATCACCAAAGTAACCTGGAATGAGGAAGAGTATCAATGACAGCTGCAGAATTTCAACATATTGCTGCCACCATTCCCCGCCAACCGGGTATTTATAAGTACTATGATGCTGCCGGAGAATTATTGTATGTGGGAAAAGCCAAACACCTTCGCAAAAGAGTCAGCTCTTATTTCACTAAAACATTTACCAGTTACAAGACCCATGAACTGGTACAACGTATTGCCCGTATTGAATTCACCATTGTCAACTCCGAGCAGGATGCTTTTTTATTAGAAAATACGCTGATCAAGCAATTTCAGCCACGGTTCAATATCAATCTTAAAGATGACAAATCCTATCCGTTTATTGTTATTAAAAAGGAACCATTCCCCCGTGTCTTTCTTACCCGAAAAAAGATCAATGATGGTTCCGAGTACCTTGGCCCTTATACTTCTGTGAAAAAAGTGCGGGAGCTGATGGAGTTTATCAAACAAACCATTCAGCTGCGCAACTGTACGCTGAACCTTGCAGACCCTGCCATAAAAAAAGGAAAGTATAAAGTGTGCCTGGAATACCATTTGGGAAATTGCAAAGGTCCCTGTGAGGGGTTGCAGTCAGCTGAAGATTATAACAATAGCCTGGCCCACCTGAAAAACCTGCTCCGGGGAAATTTAACGCCGGTACTCCGCCAATTCAGGGAAGAGATGAAAGAGCATGCCGGCTCTTTATCGTTTGAGAAGGCAGCAGTAATAAAGAAGAAAATTGAATTCCTGGAAAACTATCAGTCCCGGTCGGTAGTAGCAAACAGTAAGGCCGGCAGCCTGGATGTTTTCTCAATACTCAAAGAAAAAGGCACCGCTTATGTCAACTTCCTGATGGTTCGTAATGGCACGATCATTCAAACCCATACCACTAAAGTGGAAAGCCACCTGGATGAAACCCCCGAAGAGATACTAACCTTTACCGTAGCGCAGCTGCGAACCACTTTCAACAGTGATGCAGTGGAAATTGTAGTGCCATTTGCTATCGAATATCCCCAGGACCAGATGAAAGTAACGGTTCCGGCGGGTGGCGACAGGAAGAAATTGCTGGAATTGTCAGAAAAAAATGTACTTCATTATATCGAAGAACTCAGAAATAAGGAGCGGCTGCAGTTAAACAACAAAAACCCGGAAAAGATAAAGTTGTTGGAACGGTTGCAGCAGGCGCTTCAATTGCAGGAATTGCCGGTGCATATTGAATGCTTCGACAATTCGAACTTCCAGGGAAGCTACCCGGTATCGGCTATGGTGTGTTTTAAGAACGGGGAGCCCAGCAAGAAAGATTACCGGCACTTCAATGTAAAAACGGTGAAAGGCATTAACGATTTTGCTACCATGAAAGAGGCTGTTTTCAGGCGCTATAAGCGGCTGAAGGAAGAAGAACAGGATTTTCCGCAGCTGGTAATAATAGATGGCGGAAAAGGCCAATTAAGCGCTGCTATTGAGGCAATGACCGAATTGGGTGTGGAAGGACGGAGTACCCTGATCAGCCTGGCTAAAAATGAAGAAGAACTGTTTTTTTCGGGAGACCAGCAATCCCTGAAGCTGCCTTATAACAGTGAAAGCCTGAAATTCATCCGGCGAATAAGGGATGAGGTACACCGTTTTGGCATCACCTTTCACCGGCAGAAAAGAAGTAAGGGCACTTTTAAAAACGCACTGGAAGATATTCCCGGTATTGGCAAAAACACAGCTGATATCCTGCTGAAACAGTTTAAATCGGTGAATAAAGTACGGGAGCAGCCTGTTGAAGAATTAGAGAAAGCAATTGGAAGATCTAAGGCGAAAGTGATCGTTGCTTACTTTCAGAAACAGTAAGGTCTTTTTAATGATTAAGCCTCTTTGTAAGCTATTTTGGGAGGTTTGGG
>CAYUCU010000100.1:0-15156 GCA_964443345.1 uncultured Chitinophaga sp. | reverse complement strand
TATCAGTCCGCCAATAGTAATATCCATCAGTATAAAAAAAGTGAGTAATATTGGCGCAACGATATAGCCCAATCTTCTCTTTTTAAATAATAAAATACCTGTAATGAAAATACCGGGGAGAAAGACCGAGAGATCAATAACATGAACGGGATTGGTAAACACTCCCGCTTCCTTAATACTTTGGGGTACTTCATTTTTGGCAATGGCCGGAATGATCTCACTCAGCCATAGAAAATAAAATAGCGATGCCAGCACGAAAAAGTAAACACTGATCACACGACGCGGTACAGCTTTATAATTTTCAGCGGAAAATGAACCGGATGACCGAGTAATAAAAAACCAAAAGAGGCTGAAGAATGACAAACCAAGTGAAGCACAATAAAGTATAAAGAGTTCATTGAAGTGAACTGCAAAACAATAGATCACAAATGTGTAAAGCAGGTAGGCCACTATCCCTGCCCATAACAGGATGGCCCCTTTTCTATTTTTGTAAGCAAGGAAAGCTGTGACAACTAAAGCAGGTGTGACCAAAAAAAGATCTGCAATATCCTGACCGAGAGATTGTGCCTGCCAGTTTGGAGTTTCTGCTGCATAAAAGCCCGGTATTACTAGTCCCGAGACACTGGCAATGATAACCAGGATAGCCAATGGTATTGAAAGCCAGAGAATGACCTTACTCCTGTTTGCATTCAGCATAGCACAAAGCTATCATCCATCTTCTCCGTCCGGAGTGATGCTGCTCATCGCTTTTTATGAAGTAAGTCAATGACCGATCAGCTGATCTGGTTCAAAAACAAGGGTAGTCCTGATTTCCAGTCGCCATCAATATACAATTCGAAGGAATAGCGGCCTGCCTTCTCAAACTGCAATTGGTTGAAATTGATCACAATATTGATGGATGCAAACTGCCCGTTGGGTGGTGTGCCGATATTGATACTGCCTTCAATTGGTTTAATGGTTTCTTTGCCGGCCGCATCGATCAGCCGCAGCCGAAAATCATGACTGCCTACTTCTTTTGTACTAAACCGCATGCGGCAGGCAATGGCACAGGCAGGATGCTGCACCGGGAATTGCTTGGACTGGATACTGTCAAACGTTCCCACAATGGTGAGCTTGGAGTTATTGTCTTGTGCAAAATCAGCAAGAGTGAAGATCTCAATTTCCATAATCAGTTTTTAAAGAGTAAAGTTCACCGTTTAATATGAACACGGGTGCAACTATTTATTATTTTATAAATATGTAACGAATAACCATGCCGTGGGAAAATTAACTGTTTTGCTATGACAGAGTTGGTCAATCCGGTCTGTTACCTGTCTTTGAAGCAGGTGCAGCTGTCATTGCAGCAGGATGCAGCCGTATTTGGTCCGGCAGGTAGTATTACCATGATGGCGCACCAGTTAACCACATCTTTTGCACATTATTCATTCGTCCCATTTATAAAAGTAAAAGTGGCAAAGCATTACAGTAATTTTACAACTGAAAACTACGTCCCATGTTTAAAAATCATTTGCTTCGGCTGTTATTGCCGTCATTTATTCTTATTGCTGCTACGGGTACCACAACAGCACAGAACAATGCGAGGCCGCGGTATTCCAGTTCCACCCTTTACACTGGTATTGAAGTAGGTTCCAAGGGAGTAAAGATGAGTGTGATCGAGATTGGCAAAAATGCAAAAAGCAACGGGGCCTTTCATATTGTGAAAGACACTTCTGTTAACACAGATTTCATCAGTTTTTCTGATGCCACTTTTACTGCCACACTGAATAGTTTTGCCGGATTGTTTAATGCCGCCACCAAAGAATACCAGGTCCCTTCTAAAAGAATTTTTACAGTGATCAGCAGCGGAGTAAAGATGCAGGCGGAAAAGGACGATAAAAGTATGTGGATACAAAAACTGATCGACTCTTTCCGGTTAAAGATCAATGAACCAAAGCGGGAAGTGGAAGTGGTGGATGTGGCGAAAGAAGCAAAGTTGTCGCATCTTGGCATTGTGCCTGATTCCCGCCGGTACTCCACCTTCCTGGTGGATATTGGAAGTGGTAATACCAAAGGTGGGTTTTTCCCTTATGGTAATACGAACCAGTTCAAACTTTTCCAGGTGAACTGGGGTACCAAAAGCGTGGCGAATGCTACTGATAAAGGCCTGGGTGATGATAAAAGTTTGTTTAATTATAACCGGCAGCTTTTTAGGGTGCTGGGCGGCGCTGAGAACCCGGAGATCACCTATGCAGTAAATGCCAGTGGTGCTTATCCTTTGAGTGATAACATTGCTATCAGCGGAGGTATTGCCTGGGCAGTGGCTACCCTCACCCACCCTGAATTATCTGATAACCCGATCGTATCTGTAAGTTTTGACGAGATCGTAAAGTTCAATGAAAAGCTGTATAAGAATTTTGATGCCTTATCTCCCAATTTCCTGGCTGCCAATATCAACCGGGGTAATGAAAAGGAAACGGTGATCAAAGAAGCAAAAAGAGTGCACCAGGTATTTGATCAGCGGGCGTTGATGGCGGGTACCGGGCTATTGCTGAAACTGATGCGGCAGTTTTCATCTGCATTTGAGACCAAAACTTTTTATCTCGTAAAGAACGGACAGGTGGGCTGGGTTTCTGCTTATGTGGACCAAAACCTGGAGAATTGATGTTTTTAGTTTAAGTCGGTTGCAAAGTTGAGTTATTTAAAAAAGTCTGTTCTTGTTAGTAATATTGAACCATAACTTGTCCCGATTATTTCGGGATAGGATTTAGAATACATAAGAATACACACATAGGACAGACAATACAAGATCACATATCCCTGCATTATATTTTAAATACAGATTGAACTGGTGAAAGATACAAAGACACTTTTATTGGCAATGCTTTCGGTGGGGCTTGTGGGCACCTGGGTATATCACCTGTATGATAAGACGCAATACAGCAAGCGACGGACTGAGATCTTTATCAAAGATTCTATCGCTGTAGCGCAGGGCGTTCAGGACTCTCTTCAAAAAATATATTCGCAAACGATCAATAACCTGGATGCAGAGCTTGATTCTGCCAAGAACACTACGGGTGTGCTGCAAGGTGAACTGGGTGCCAAACTGGCTGAGATCAACCGGCTGCGGGCTGAGTTATCGGCAATATTAAAAAGAAAGAATTTTAATGAGAATGACCTGGCACAGGCCCGCCGTACGAAAATAGAACTGGAACTTCGGGTGTCTGAATTGCAAAACCGCAACATCACCATTGAGGAAGAAAAGCAACAGATAGCTGGTGTGCTGGAAAAAGTGACCGTGCAGGTAAAAAACCTGGAAGCCAATAACCAGCAACTGGACAAAGAAAATAAGATACTGGTGGAGAAAGTAAGCCAGGCTTCTACGTTTATAGCCTCTGAAGTAAAACTGCTACCGGTAACTGTGAAGAATGATAAAGAGCAGGAAACTAATTCTGCCAAAAAGACAAGTAAGCTGGTGGTATCTTTTGCGTTGCAGAATAATGTGACAGAAAATGAAGACGCAGAAGTGTACGTGGTAATAACGCAGCCGGATGGTAAACTGCTGACCAACGATGCCTGGGAATCTGCTTCTTCTATTGATACCCGAAGTGAGGGTAAAAAACGTTATACCCGAAAAGTAAAATTTGAATACCAGAAAGGCGAAACCAAACGCCTTATCTTTTCCCTGAATGCGGATGACTACCAGAAGGGCAGCTACAATTTACAAGTGTATCATAACGGGTATATGATCGGGCAGGCGAATAAGGTGTTGAATTGAGTTAACGGTTCGCAGTTCGATGTCTCCAGGTCGATTGTGTAGAGTGATTCTGAGGGAGTTAGTACCTTATCCCGGTTTGCCAAAGTGTAATGGTCGTTTTGATTCGCCTCCCGCACAGGCGGGACAGGCTTTCTCCCCCTGGGGGAGAAGGGGTCGTTTTATTGTATTGCAGACTTATTTACTTTGCACCAAAGTTTTTGCAGTCCGTATCTATACTCCGCTTTAAATATTTCGATATTACACTCTTTTAATAACGCATTCAACTCATCTCTGTCAAATTCTGATACATGATCATCATCTGTGTATACGAGCTGAAGGTTCAGTTCTTTCCGGTAATGATTCAGATAGTTGCGGTCAAAGTCGGGCAGTTCAATGTATATCTGCTTAAAATAGTCTTTGAACGTAAATAAAAATTCTTTTGGATTGTCGAGATGCTCCAGGATATGAGAGAGGATCAGGATATCGAACTCTTTATGACCTTCCTGCAGGTATTCATGAGCCTCCATGTTATGAAATTCAAGATTATCTCTTTTGTATCTTTCTTTTGCTATTTCAATGGCAGCTTTGTTATAATCAATCCCGACCACTTTTTTAGCTTTTTGGGCGATGGTATCACTGATATGACCGAGGTCTGAACCAAGGTCTAAAACAGTGCTGTTTTCATTTATATTTTCGAGAAGAAATCCTTTGGTACATTGCCGGACAGGATGTTCTGAGGGGGTATAGACCTTAAATGATTGCTCATGTGTTATTCTTTCGAAGAACCACTCCATGTTAAGGAAGAATTTGAGCCTGGCTTTTTTGCCCAGTGGCAATAGCTTCTGAAGCCGGTACATTACTGACAGCCACAATAACTTCTTCTTCTTCCTGGATAATTTCATTCCCATTGTTATCGAGTTATATTTTGATGTGCAAAATTACATTCAGATATCAGGCTATAAAAAATCCTGATGCGGAATCAATGGAGTCGTTACTGGCTTCCGGAATCCTATGACCAATTCCTATAAATAACTCAGAGAGGCCCGGAAAAGGAAGCCGGAAGGAGTGCAAATATAGATATGTGTTTTCAATTAATACAACAAAAATCGCTCATCACCTTGTTGGTTAGCTTTAAAATAATCCTTTACCTTAGCTGCCATTTTAGTTTCCTTAAAACATCTGGACACTTGCAAAAACAAAAATAACATCTATTTCAATGAAGCATTTTTATAACGATATACACGGTTGGTTCACGTTCCCGAATCTGTATAAAGAAATGGTATCGCATTTTCCAGACGGCAGTCATTTTGCAGAGATCGGTGTTTGGAAAGGTAAAAGCGCCTGTTACATGGCAGTGGAGATCATTAACAGTAAAAAGAAAATCCGTTTTGATTGTATTGATACCTGGGAGGGATCTGATGAGCACCTTGATGTGGGTGGCGAAGCTTTTGAGCCGAACTTAGTGAACAATAAAGAATGGATATGGGAGAGCTTTACTAATAATATCAAACCGGTGAAAGACATCATCACCCCGGTAAGAAAACCTTCGCTGGAGGCGGTGAACCTGTATGAAGATAACAGCCTTGATTTTGTTTTCATTGATGCAGCGCATGATTATGTTAATGTGACGAATGATATAAAGGCCTGGTTCCCTAAAGTAAAAACAGGGACCGGAATCATTGCAGGGCATGATTATTCCTGGGGACCAGAAGTAAAACGGGCTGCGGATGATTTTTTTGGAGCTCAAAATTTGCCTATCCTGGAACAGGAAGGATGCTGGGTAGTTGCTAAAAAAGTTTAAGAGCCTTTAAGGTCTTTACATTTTCATAAACCAATCTAACCGGTATACTTTTAGTTCCGCTGATAGTTGTTTCTGTTCACTCCGTTGATACTACTGCAAAAAAAAGTCCCGCCGAAGCGGGACCTTATACTTAAAACCCATAGTTTCTTAGAATAAATTCCAACCATAACTCATGTAGTACAAACCTCCAACTGCAGGGCTACCGAAGCCGGTGCGCTGGTATTGGTTACCCAGGTTGGTGCCACCAATGCGGAACGTACTCTTGGTTCCGGCGGGGCGATAAGAAACCTGAGCATCCCACCAGCCGAAGTAAGGCAGTGTGCCGGATACAAATGTTCCTTCATAGAAGTTGTTATCCTGCCATTTGAATACTACGTTGAAACCAATGTTCTTATACACATTATCATTTCTCAAACCAATATTGTAGCGGTATTTAGGTGCATTAAAGAATGTTACTTCTCCAACCGGAACATCTTTCAGTACATCAGAGAACAGGTTACCATACAGCATAAAATTCCTGATCAATTTGTATTCGATACCCACACCCCAGCCCTGTGAGGTAACTGTCTGATCTGAATTCTGAACATAAGAAACGTTATCCGTGCTGAATGGAGAATATACTCCCAGCTTGCTGCCGGGTATTTGTGATTGTGCTACAGCTGTGCTGAGCAGGAAATCTTCAAACTTGCTGTAATAGAAGTACGCATCAAACAATAATTTTTTGCCTATGAGCCCTTTATAGCCTATCTCATAAGATCTTACGGTCTCTGGTTTTACTTCTTTATAAGATGCTGCTATCAGGCGACTGGAATCAGCTGGTGTTCCGGCCCTGTAGTTCAGTACGCTGGCTGCTGTATAACCAGGACGGGTTGAATTCAGTTTGTAATAGCTCTGGAACTCTGGCAAACAACCGATAAGGTAGCTGCTTCCACCACCTAAACGGAGGCTTATGTACTGGTTTTGGTTGGAAGGGAAGCGATAAGCGGTCTGGTAAGACAAACGGATATTGTTGTCTTTTGCCACACGTATAACGGCTGCCAAACGGGGAGTGAATTTGCCTTCAAAATTTGTTTGTTTATCATAACGTCCTGATGCGATCAACGTAAGTACGTCACGCAGTAATTTCTTTTTCAATTGTATATAACCACCATATTCATTTACACGGATCACCTGTGTGGTATCTGAGAAGATCGTACCCTGTGAGTTCATAGCCCACTGTTTCCAGTTTACTCCGGCAAGTACTTCCACTTTATCGGAGAAATGAGCTGCATCAGAAATGTTTATTTGTGCTTCTGAAGCATAGAGATCAGATTTATCCAGGAATTTAGCACCACCGGCTTTGCTTACTGGTGTATTCTTGATCGTATTAGCAGCTGCAATGAACTGAGGTGTTCCTGGTAAGTATCTTCCGATATCAGCAGAAGCACGGGCAGCCGTGTGTAATGTAATGTCGGCGGCAGCACCATTTGACTGGCGTCTGCCTTCTGAATAAGTAAGCAGATATTGGGGAAACCAGGAACCAGCTATTGCTGTAAGGCTGCTGGAGTTAACACTGGGTTTCCATGCTTCATTAATAAAAGCACCAACGGCATCACCGATGTAAGATTCACCGGCATTTTCCTGTGTGGTATAACCCCGGACCATCCAGTTCTTGGCTTTAAATTCCAGCTTGTGCTGTGCCATCTTAAAGTTTCTGAGTGAGTAGCGGTTAGCACCGGTATAAACGGTAGTACCTGTTCCAAAATAGGTGTTGAAAGACGCTTCGATCTTATCACTGATATTCCAGTACACACCGGCATTCAGTTTTACATTCAACGTATTATAATCTACCAGGCTCTTTTCTTCGTAACCTGTCCTGGTAACGTTATTGCTGTTTCCAAAATAATTTCTTGTAAGCCCGAGGTACATTGGCAGGTATAATTGGGCTGCGGGCTGAACAGATGCGGGGAACAATCCAATATATCCTGCCACCTGTGCATTTGATGGATAAAGAGGATTACCAATTGCTGTAAAATAAGAATTGGCTGCTGCCTGAAGATTAACAAGGCCACCGCTCTGTGATAATACAGTTGCATTAACACCAGAACTTAAAAGGGCAGCCAGTTGTCCGATGTTCACACTGGTCTCATCGCCATAGATATTTACACCATTAAAGTTGGGATCATTCTGCCTGTTACCACCAACCACATTACTCAGGATTCCAATTTGTTGTTTATTCCTGTAGTCATTGGCCTGCCAATCACTGCCACGGATCAATTCACCGGATAAACGGAAAGCCACTTTGTCGTTGAGTGACTTTGCCCATCTCATGGCGATATTGTTATAGGGAGCTGCGCTTCTTTGCTTTTTGTCCACATGCATGATACCCTGCTTCACATTAAAGCTGAAACCCTGGTATTTGAATGGGTTCTTGCTTGTGATCAGTACGGTACCATTCATACCACCGGAACCGTACAATGCTGAAGAAGAACCAGAGAGTACTTCCACATTGTCCACATCCAGATCGGTAAGGCCCACTATGCTGCTTACGGCAAAGTTGAGCCCGGGCGCCTGGTTGTCCATTCCATCCACCAATTGATTGAGGCGGGTATTACCACTGCTTACAAAACCACGGGTGGTAACGGTGCGGAAGGTTAAACTGGCGGTATGCACATCCACACCTTTCAGGTTGGTGATGGCTTCATATACGGAAGGAGCGGCAACATTCCTGATCACTGAGCTACTCATTCTTTCTACAGTAACAGGTGATTCCAGGAGACGCTGTGGCGCCCTTGTTGCGGCCACCACTACTTCCTGTCCGAGGGTGTTATTTACTTTAAAATCTACTTGTATGGGCTTTGATGCATCGGTAACGGTAAGTTCCTGAGTTTCATACCCGATGGAACTGATAACCAGTGTTACGGGCAACTTGGCTACTTTGAGACTGAAACCACCGTTGGAGTTGGTATATGTACCCTGGCTGGTACCTTTTACAACAACAGAAACAGCGGGAACATTTTCTTTGGAAGTGGCATTGGCTACGTTACCGGAAATGGTTACAGATTGTGCATTAGCAGTAATTGAAAAGAGGCAAGCCATGAACAAGGCTGCAAAAAAGCTATAGCTTTTTCTCATAATAGGGAATTTTGGTTTGGAATTGGACGGAAAAATAAGCATTGTAAAGTTTATCTAAAAATTTAATTTTTAAGGGAAAAGAGCATAATGTGAACATCTTAGAAAGCCCGGCTGAAGGGAACGGACAGGGATAAATTGTTGAAATCTTAAAGCCTCCCGGATTGGTCACTTTTTCAGCCCGGCTTACATTCGGTCATGGCTGTTTTTTCGTTCCCCGCACAAACTGCTTTTTACCGTGGCAAAGTAAGGGATGTCTATACCATCGGAGACGGGTTGCTGGTAATGGTAGCTTCAGACCGAATCTCCGCTTTCGACGTGATTCTGCCCCGCCCCATTCCGTTCAAAGGGCAGGTTTTAAACCAGATCGCAGCATATATGCTGGAGGCCACCCGTGATATTTGCCCTAATTGGTTGCTGGCGGTGCCGGCCCCCACTGTTTCCATCGGCAAAAGATGTACTCCTTTCAAAATAGAAATGGTGGTCCGTGGCAACCTGACGGGGCATGCCTGGCGAACCTACAATAGTGGCCAAAGAGACTTATGCGGCGCTAAAATGCCTTCAGGGATGAAGGAGAACGATCACTTTCCCTCCCCCATTATCACTCCGAGCACTAAAGCCTCCGAAGGACATGATGAAGACATCAGCCCGGAAGAAATAATCCATTCCGGCCTGGCCACTGCTTCCGAATGGGAGACCCTTAGCCGTTATGCCCTGCAGCTTTTTGGCAGGGGTAAAGAAATAGCTGCCAAACAAGGATTGATACTGGTTGATACGAAGTATGAATTTGGCCGCATTGGCGATACTATTTACCTGATGGATGAAATTCATACCCCGGACTCTTCCCGGTACTTTTATGCTGACGGCTTTGAAGAGCGCCAGCAAAAAGGGGAACGGCAAAAACAACTGAGTAAGGAGTTTGTAAGGGAATGGCTGATCGCCAATAATTTTATGGGCAAAGAGGGCCAGACCGTTCCGGAAATGAGCGACGATTGGGTGGAGACCATTTCCAAACGGTATATTGAATTGTACGAAAAGGTGATCGGCAAACCCTTTATTCCGGAAAAACTCAGTGATGAAGAAACGGCCTCCCGGATCAATACAGCCCTAAAGAACTTTTCCTGAAAAATACATTCTGCGTAGCTTAGGGGAAATAATCATTTATGGCCCCTGATACTATTTTCCAACTTTGCAGTGCTATTGCAATGATCGGCTGGGTAACGCTTATTATCACTTCTCCTTTTATCCTGGAAGTAGACAAATTTTTAATTGGCATCATCATTACGCTGCTGTCTGTTGTGTATGCCTGGCTGATATTCTCTTCTTTCAATCCGGGTGATATGAAAAGCTTTGGCTCATTGGACGGGGTAATGAAATTATTCCAGGATAAACCCCTGGTAACAGCGGGTTGGGTGCATTATCTCGCTTTTGACCTGATGGTGGGGATATGGATAAAACGCAATTCACTGAAATACGGCATGCCGCATTGGCTGATCATCCCTTGTTTGCTTTTCACTTTTATGCTGGGGCCTGTTGGATTATTATTATACCTGTTGCTAAGGCTCATCAAAACAAAGAATCATTTTTCTGCTAACTATAACTGATAGTCTATGAGTTTTCTTTCCCGGCTGCGACAAAGAAACCAACCACTTTTCTGGTTTGGCCTGTTCAACATAGTTACCGGTGTGGTCTGCCTTATCCTTATGCAACTGGATGACAGGCAAGTGCTGAATGTGAGCCGCTGGCTGAAGCCGATGAAATTCTATTTCTCTGTCGGGATAATGATCCTGACAATGGGCTGGTTGCTCCCTTACATGGATAATGCCAGGAAGATAAGACGCTTCACCATCCTCCTTATCATAACTATGTTCTTTGAAAATGGCCTTATTCTTTTACAGGCGATCCGGGGCACTACATCTCACTTTAATAATAAGAATACCACGGATTCGATGATCTTTACTTTCATGGGCATCTTCATCATGGTGTTCATCGTTACCTGTATACGTATCTGCATCGCATTTTTCAAACAAAGAAGTTTTTCCATTCCGGAACCGTATATCTGGGGCATTCGCCTGGGGCTGTTGTTCTTTGTGATCTTTTCGATTGAGGGCGGTATGATGCTTTCGATGATGAAGCACACGGTAGGAGGCCCCGATGGAAGTCCCGGGATACCGGTCTTAAACTGGAGCAAACAGTACGGCGATCTGCGTATCGCCCATTTTGCAGGTATCCATGCACTCCAGCTACTGCCCTTGCTGGGGTTTTATGTTACAAAGACCAAAAAACAGATCGTTGTGGTATCGCTGATCTACTTTGCAGCAGTCACCGCTTTATTTATACAGGCCTTAATTGGCATACCTTTATTTTCATAATACCTCTCTATGCAAAAGATACTCATTATTGGCGCTACAGGGATGCTGGGCAAACCGGTGGCCCAGGCATTAATAGCGGCTGGTTTTAATGTAACGTTATTGGGTCGTGACGAAAACAAACTCCGTGCATCTTTTCCTCATGCAACTATTATAAAAGGTGATGTGCTGGATAAAGAAAGCCTGGTAAAAGCATTACAGGGACAGGAGGCTGTTTATTCAAATTTGTCGGTGCTGCAAACATCCCGGCAAAGAGACCCGCAACCGGAAAGAGAAGGTATCGATAATATCATTGCTGCAGCCAAACAAGCAGGCATTCGGCGGCTCGCCAATATTTCATCTTTGGTTCACCAGTATAATGGAATGAATGGTTTTCGCTGGTGGGCTTTTGATATTAAACATGCGGCGGTAGAAAAAATAAAAGCCTCGGGTATTCCTTATACCATCTTCTACCCTTCCACTTTTATGGAAACGTATCCTTACCAGATGATGAGGGGAAATAAAGTGGCGGTGCTCGGGAAATCTATAATGCCGATGTGGTTCATTGCTGCTGCCGATTATGGCCGGCAAGTGGCCAGATCGTTTGCTTTTACTGATAATAAGAGCAGGGAATATGCCATACAAGGTCCGGAAGCATACACTTTTGACGAAGCCAATAAAGTATTTATTGAAAATTATCCGAAAGCCGCATTAAAAACCATGAAGGTGCCGTTGGGCATAATGAAATTCATGGGAAATTTCAGTCAGAAGTTCAATTATGGATGGCATATTTGCGAAGCCCTTAACAACTACCCAGAGAAATTTGAAAGTGAATTGGCCTGGCAGGAACTGGGTAAACCTGAAACTACCCTGGCGAAGTTTGCCAAAGGGTTATAAAAAAGCTGCCCGTCGCATGACGGGCAGCTGCTGTAAACTTTTCACTTTTTATTTACTAAAGCTTGATTTCTTAAACTCTCTTTTTACCTCTGCTCCTTTACCATAAGGGCAGTAATAATCGAGTGCATCCTGGGCTTCTACGTAGGTGAGCCAGAAGTCGGTAATTGTTCCGCTAAAGACCACCCCGGATGAATGGTTATACATATCTCTTGTTCCCCGGCTGCTGAAGTTACCGTACAAAACTGCGCCTTCATAAGGTTTGTAACTGCCGTAGGCCTGAATAACGGTGTAGCCGTAAAAGGTTTCCACTACAAAGTAATTACAATAGGAGTCGCTGTACACTACTTCTCCCCTTTCTTTGGTGAGCCAGTAGTCTTCTCCATTCGAAACGTGTTGGTTCCTTACACATCCTACCAGCAAGAGGCCGGCGATAAATAAGGCAGCGGACAGAGTAAATATTCTTTTCATAACATTTGTTTTAAAAGGTTTAGAATTGTTTGTCAGACATACATTGATAAGACTATGCCAGATTTTTATTTGGCTATTATGGGTTTGTTAAAATGATCTGAAAGCCGGATATTCACTTTTCAAAACTCACTGCATGAAGTTTTCTTTAACAATAATCGCCGCTTTATTTTTTTGGCCTGCACTCTGCCAGGAGCATTATCTTGTTGTGGGCACTTATGATTCACCAAAAAGCGACGGGATCTATGTGTACCGGTTCAATAGTACTACCGGAACCGCCAAGGAGGTCAGTCATATTAAAACATCCAATCCCTCCTTCCTTGCCATTTCTCCTGATCAGAAGTATGTGTATGCCGTAAATGAGAATGCCGACAGCACCAAATACACCGTTACCGGTCATGTGGCTGCATTTTCGTTTAACAAAAAAAATGGAACGCTTTCTTTTCTCAATAAACAGGAATCGGGAGGCAAACACCCCTGCTATGTTACGGTTGACAAAACCGGGAAATGGGTGATGGCCGGTAATTACAGCAGCGGAACTTTTGCGGTATTGCCCGTCAAGAAAAACGGGGGGCTTGATTCAGCCAAACAAGTGGTACAGCATGAGGGTTCCGGGCCAGACAGCAACCGCCAACGTTCGCCGCATGTGCATGCTGTGTACCTGAAAGATGGCAATACAGATCTTTTTGTTCCCGATCTGGGTATTGATAAAATAATGACCTATCGTTTTAACAGTAAAACGGGCAATGTAGTACCAACCAAAACGAAATTTGTTCAGGTACCGGGTGGCACCGGCCCAAGGCATATTGATTTTCATCCGAATGGCAAGTATGCTTACCTGATGCAGGAGTTGAACAGCTCTGTAGCAGTTTACAAAAATATGGGTGGGGGTCATCTCGTAGAGATACAAAACTTATTTTCCCTGCCGCTTACTTACCGGGGACCCATGAGCGGCGCTGATATTCATGTGTCTCCTGACGGACGCTTCTTATATTGCAGCAACCGTGATATGTCACATACTATTGCCATTTTTTCTATTGATCAAAAAACCGGTATGATAACATTAGTGGGCCATCAGTCTGTATTGGGAGAAAAGCCACGCAATTTCAATTTCGATCCAACGGGCAGGTTTTTACTGGTAGGTAACCAGGCCAGTGATGAGATCGTCATCTTTAAACGGGATATAAAAACCGGGTTGCTGACCGATACCGGCAACCGTATTTCAGTGGGTAAGCCGGTATGTATCAAATGGATCAGTACTAAATAATTATTTCTTTTCGTTCAGCCGTGGCCTCAGCCGTTCTTTTGACTTGTTGAAAATATGCCGGCCTTTGTCTACGCCTTTCCGGAGTTGCTTTCTTCTTTCATCTGGTAAGTGAATCGTATCCTGGCATTCTTTACTGCAACAGCCTTCAAACTGTTGGGCACATGCCGGGCATTGTATGAATAACAGATGACAGCCATCATTCAGGCAATTGGTGTGTGTATCAGCAGGTTTGCCGCATTGATGGCAGGTGGCGATTATATCTTCAGTAATGCGTTCACCGAGCCGGTCATCAAACACAAAGTTTTTCCCGATGAACTTTGTTTCCATTCCTTTCTCTTTTACCTGTCTTGCATAGTTGATGATGCCTCCTTCCAGGTGAAATACATTCTTAAATCCCTGGTGCAGCATATAGGCGGAAGCTTTCTCGCACCGGATGCCGCCGGTACAATACATGATTATGTTCTTATCCTTATCTGCGCTCATCATATCCACGGCCATAGGCAACTGGTCACGGAAGGTATCGCTGGGTATTTCTATGGCATTTACAAAATGGCCTACTTCGTACTCATAATGGTTGCGCATATCGATAACGACTGTATCCGGGTCGTTCATCAGCGTATTCATTTGTGCTGCATTTACATAGCGGCCTTTGTTTTGCATATCAAAGGAAGGGTCTTCGATACCGTCTGCCACTATCTTTTTCCGCACTTTCACATCCAGCACAAAAAATGATTTGCCGTCATCGTCCACCGCCAGGTTGAGCCGTAAGCCATCCAGTGGTTTTATCGAATAGAGATACGTTCTGAACATTTCCACGTTTGCCGAAGGCACACTTATTTGCGCATTGATGCCTTCTTCAGCTATATAGATCCTGCCGAGCACACCGAATTCTTTCAGGTCTTTGTACAGGGTGTTCCTGAAAATGGCCGGGTCTTCTATTTTAAAGTAGCAATAAAAGGAAATGGTGGTCCTGGGCGTGGGGTCGTTACGAAGTTTTTCTTTCAGCTCCTTACGGGAGATGCGGTTATGTAGTTGTGCCATTGTAGTAAATTTTATTCGCCGGGGCGAACCCAATTTCAGGTTGGGCAAAATTTTAAAGCAATGCAAAGATAGGCTAAGAGAGTAAAAGGGAAAAGGAGGTAAAGAGAGTTTTCTTTTTTGCCAAAAGCATTTCACATACAGAAACCCTGAAACCAATGAACTAATAAACCAATTAACCACTTAATTAGTTAACCATTCACGGCCAATCATCCCCTCTCCTTCCTCCGAGGTTACTGAGGCCTATACGGATACCATTTTGTTTGAGTTTCCCCGGCTGGTAGGATTGTACAAAATCAACCCGTATTTGCTTGAATATATTGTCGATGCCAATAAAGTATTCGAAGTATTTGGTATTGTTATTAATATAGAAGGCATTGGCACCAGTTACCAGGTAGAGATTCAGGTTTCGTATTCCCGGGATCTTATTGGTAAGAAAGCCCTTAAAATTATGCTCGATATTTGCGAGGTTATAAAACCCTGACGTATTGCTGGA
>CAYUCU010000099.1:0-15254 GCA_964443345.1 uncultured Chitinophaga sp. | reverse complement strand
CAGCGCCAACCTTCCAATGGCAGGTTAGCACAATAGCAGTACCGGCATTTACAAACATTCCGGGTGCTACTTCAGCTACCTATACTATTGCAAGCACTACTCCCGCAATGAATGGCGATCAGTATCGTTGTGTGCTTACCAATAGCTGTGGTACTGTTACCACTACTACAGCCACTTTAAATGTTTCTTCTTCCATTACAATAGCCACCAGCCCGGCTGATCAAACGGTGTGTGAGGCTACTATTACCAGCTTTACCGTAGGTGTTGCCGGTTCAGGCCTGTCTTATCAATGGCAGGTAAGCACTGATGGCGGTACTACTTACAATAACGTAGGTGCTGTGGCCCCTTATTCAGGTACTACCACACCCACACTGACGATCACCGGTGTGCCACCAACATTTAACGGCTACAGGTATCGCTGTGTGGTAACGAATGGTGTTTGTACACCAGGTATATCCACCGGTGCATTACTTACTGTAAATACCTTCCCTGTTATCACCACGCAGCCTCAAAACGTGACCATATGTGAAGGTGCAGCAGCCACTGTAAGCGTTACAGCTACTACCGGTGTAGGCGTATTGACCTACCAATGGCAGTTAAGCACAGATGGTGGTACTACATATAATAACATCAGCGGAGCTAACGCCTCTTCCTTTGCACAGGCAGCAGTTCCGGTGGGTCAGAATGGCTATCGCTTCAGGGTGATCGTAACAGCCGGTTGCGGATCTGTTACTTCCACTGCAGCAGTATTTACTGTAAATGCATACCCTGTTATCAGTTTCCTGCCGGTATCTGTTGTATGTGTATCTGACGGCGCCGTTACGCTGAGCGCCACACCGGGCGGCGGCACTTTCAGTGGCAGCGGCGTATCCGGTACTTCATTCACTCCGTCTGTAGCAGGCGTGGGAACGAAGCCGGTGACGTACTCGTTTATGAATGCAGGATGTCAGACAGCAGTAACAAGAACGATACAGGTAAATGAGTGTGCAGAACGTCATCTCAGTTTGTCGCAGTTTCCGGCGGTGGTGGTATATCCAAGTCCGAACAACGGCAGCTTCAGCATCAGGCTGAACACGGATCTGTACACCAAACTAAATGTTAAGATATACAACAACACAGGCCAGTTGATGAAATCACAGGTTGCCACCGGTCTTGGTTATGGTAGTGTGATACCGGTGAACCTGTACAATGCGCCAGCTGGTATCTATCAATTGTTCCTGTCGAATGATGAAAGAGGTGAAGTGTCGGTAAAAGGTATAAGTGTGGTGATCTACAAATAGTTCAGGATTAAGTATGGTTATAGCAATCCCGCTACGGTTCTTCTCGCGGGATTTTTTCCCGTCTATCGGCATTGCGGCAGTGTAGTCCCGTAATGGAAGCAACCATTGAAATACGGATGCTGTCTGGTATTTCTACCAGCCACCTTCCTTTCCGTAACCACTTCACTTCCACAGCAATATTTATTATCTCATTTTTAAAACAAAAAACAATGAAAAAGACCCTGATCTTGCTTTTCCTGGCGTTTTCTTTTCACGGTTATGCACAGGAAACCAAAGTGGAACAGTACTGCGAAGTAGTGGCCACTGCCAAATTGTTGAGCAACAAAGTAACCATCGATGTGGATTATGGAGAAGAAAGAAGCTTCTGGAAAGACCACCGGTTAAAAGACGAAGATGGCAGGAACAAAAAATTCAACACTGTTATTGATGCCCTTAATTATTTAGGTAAACAGGGCTGGAAACTGGTGAATGCATTTCCGGTGGCTTCAGCCACCAACGCACCCATGGTTTATCACTATGTTTTCAGAAAAGAGTTTTCGAAAACAGATGTTGAACAATAAGACACTGTTCTCCCACAGCTCATCATATAGTCCCGCTCCGGAGGAACGGGACTTTTTTTATTCTACCGGCTGATGATCTTTATTTCCACCCTTCTGTTTCGGATCCTTTCTTCTTCTGTTTTTTCAGGATAGGGATAGATCGGTTTTGCATGACCAAAGCCCTTATAGCTTATCCTTTCCGGCTGAATGCCATTAGTGACCAGGTAATCCATTACAGCTTTGGCCCGGGCCTCTGATAAATTAATTATTCCTGTCTCATCATCCAGCCCGTCACCGGTATGTTCTTCGCAACAGATATGTCCTTCTACCCGGATAACCAATTTGGGGTAGCTTCTCATGGCACTCAATAATTCTTTAAGCATTGGTTCAGACTGCGGAAGGAACTGGTGCCTGCTTCCCACGAAATTGATGTTCTTTAAAACAATGCTGGTGCCGGCAATGGTTGCGGTATCGGCCAGTTTCTTAGTAAGAGAGATCTCGTTATCACCCGCTGAATAAATGATCTTTATCTCCACCCGCCGGTTGAGGCTTCTTTCTTCCGGCGATGCGTTCTTATTCAGTGGTTTCTTTTCACCATGCCCTTTGGCAATAAGAATGTCTTTCTTTTCCCAGCCAAGGCTCATCAGGTACTCTTTTACTGCCTGCACTCTTTTGGACGACAGGCGGTCATTATATACGTCTGCCCCCAACGCATCACAATGACCGTGCAGTTCAATGCGGTCAGTCACATCAAGTGAGTCGGTTAAACTGTCCAGTGTGCTTTTCGTTGCGGCAGACAGTTCCCATTTATCAAAAGCAAAATGAACATACACAGATGCCGGGGATTGTGACCAGGAAAGAAGGCCCAAAAACAGGGACAGGGTGAAGCAACTGATTTTTAAACGCATATGTGGGTTGAATAATGTGGTGGTCAGTCGTTTAGGTATATATACACCTCCTTAACGCTGCCTGTTGAAATTTCTTGTGCCCGGCTTCAGCCGCTGCCTGTTTTAGCATACCTTTGCGCCGCCTTCGCAGTGAATTCTGGTAAACAGAGCTTCGTCGGCCAGGACCTCCAAATTTTTATAATAAATGATCAGTGTAAAAGACCTGAAATTAGCTTACGGCAAAAGGGTATTATTTGAGGAAGTGAATCTCAATTTCACCAAAGGCAACTGCTATGGTGTGATCGGTGCCAACGGTGCCGGCAAAAGTACCTTCCTGAAAATACTCAGTGGTGAAATTGAGCCTAACAAAGGGACCGTGGAGATCACTCCCGGGGAAAGGATGGCCGTATTGAAACAAAACCAGTTTCAGTTTGATGAAGAGACCGTACTGAACACAGTAATGATGGGCCATACCAAACTATGGGCCGTGGCAAAGGAAAGAGAATCCATCTATGCGTTGGCCGATTTTACAGAAGAAGATGGTATGCGTGCCGGGGAACTGGAAGGTGAGTTTGGTGAAATGGGCGGCTACACGGCTGAAAGTGATGCAGGAACTTTGCTGGGAGAACTGGGTGTGGAAGAAGTATACCACCAGTCACTGATGAAAGACATTCCTTCCAATTTGAAAGTACGGGTACTGCTGGCACAGGCCATTTTTGGTAACCCGGACATATTGTTGCTGGATGAGCCTACCAACGGTCTCGATATTGAAACGATCGGCTGGTTAGAAAACTTCCTTGCTGATTATGAAAACATCGTACTGGTAGTAAGCCATGACCGTCACTTCCTGGATGCGGTGTGTACCCACGTAGCAGATGTGGACCGGCAGAAAGTAAAAATATTTACCGGTAACTATACCTTCTGGTATGAATCCTCGCAACTGATGGCCCGCCAGATCGGTGATAAGAATAAAAAAACAGAAGAGAAGCGGCAGGCATTGATCGACTTTATTGCCCGCTTTAGTGCCAACGCTTCTAAAAGCAAGCAGGCTACTTCCCGTAAAAAAGCATTGGAGAAACTGACCATTGAGGAAATAGAACCGAGCTACCGGAAATATCCCGGCATCATCTTTCAGCAATTGCGGGAAGTGGGCAACCAGATATTGAATGTGGACAAACTGAAGAAGTCGGTAGATGGGAGGGTATTGTTCAGTGATGTAACGTTTACCGTCAACAAGGGAGATAAGATCGCTTTGCTGAGCCGTGACCCTTTAGCAGTTACCAGTTTCTTCAATATCATTACAGCCGACACGATGGCTGACAGCGGCTCTTATGAGTGGGGTACTACTGTTACCCATGCGTATCTGCCGCAGGAGAATAATCAATTCTTTAATGGCAAGGACAATTTGATGGACTGGTTGCGCCAGTATGTGCCCGACCATGTGAAGGATGTGGATGAACCATTTCTTAGAGGATTTCTTGGTAAAATGTTATTCAGCGGTGATGATGTGCTGAAGACCACCAATGTACTAAGCGGAGGAGAGAAAGTACGCTGTATGCTGAGCAAGATGATGCTGCAAAGCCCCAACGTGATATTGCTGGACCAGCCTACCAACCACCTGGACCTGGAAAGTATCCAGAGTTTCAATGAGCAGTGTACGGACTATAAAGGGATCGTACTCTTAACGAGCCATGACCATACTTTTATGCAAACCGTTGCCAACCGGGTAATTGAACTGACGCCAAAAGGCATCATCGACCGGCTGACCACCTTTGATGAATATTTGGAAGATGAGAGGGTGAAAGCGCTGAAGGAGGAAATGTATAAGTAGATGATAATTGATAGATGAGAGAGGATAGTTAAGAGATAATAGTGAAAAGATAATAGTGGTCCCGCTTCTGAAGAGGCGGGATTTTTTTTGGTGACCCCTTGCAGGAAAAAAATCTTTTTTTATCTTAGTGCCGCAACTGACGTTTTACTTTACTCCGGGAATCCAATGCCTTCCAAACCTGTTAATCCTTCCGGGAAAAATTGGTATCCGGCCGGATGGTATGACGATCCCGCTTCTGACGGGACGTGATTCAGGTTGAAGCCAACACTGCGTAAATGATTTGAAAGCTCCTGCGACCTTGCGGGAGCTTTTGTTTACAGGCTGTTCACTTCCTCATTCATTATTCCTTGTTCATCTGTTCATCTGTTCCTATCTTCCTCTTTCAATGGCATCCACCTCTTCATCATTGGCTCAAAAGATCGGGTTCTGGTCGGCTACTTCTATTATAATCGGTAGTATCATCGGGTCCGGTGTGTTTATGAAACCGGCCAGCATGGCGGCACAGCTTGGCTCACCGGTTTGGCTGACGCTGGTATGGGTGATCGCCGGTATCTTTTCGTTGTTCGGCGCATTGATCTATGCAGAATTGGGGGCTATGATGCCGGAGACGGGCGGCATCTATGTGTATTTCCGAAAAATGTTTGGCGGCTTTGTAGCGTTCCTGTACGGATGGGCGGCCTTCTCTGTTATCAATACAGCTTCCGTGGCAGCCATTTCTTTTGTATGTGCACAGTACGCCGATTATTTTTTGCACCTCCCGAGATTTGATGTGGTGATGGAACAATCGGTTACCTGGCATATTCCTTTTATTGGCGACCTGCACCCGCTGGAGAACTTTGGTGTGAAAGCGCTGGCCATTTTACTGGTGATCCTTTTCACCATCATAAATTATATCAGCACCAAAGCCGGCAGCGCCTTCCAGGTAGTATCCACCTTTATCAAAGTAGCAGTGATCGCTTTATTGGTAATTGGTATTTTCATTTCAGGAAATGGATCGCTGCATAATTTTATTGCAGCAGATAATCCCAAACACGGCGGCGCCTTATTGAGTGGTATCATTGCTGCCATGACAGGGGCTTTCTTTGCCTATGATGGCTGGATCAATATTGCATCGATGGCAGGAGAAGTAAAAAATCCGCAAAAGAATATTCCTAAGAGTCTGCTGCTGGGTGTGTTTGTTTGTGTGGCGGTGTATGTACTGGTAAACCAGGCGTATCTCTATGTGTTGCCGGTGGAAAAAGTGGCCACTTCATCACTGGTGGCGGCAGATGCCATTGGCGTGGCATTGGGTAATACCGGTGAAGCGATCATCGCAGCGCTTATCGTTATTTGTACTTTGGGGGCATTGAATGGCAATACGATGGCTACAACAAGAATTACCTATGCGATGGGGAAAGACAAGGTATTTGCCCCCTGGACGGGCAAAGAGCATAAACGTTTTCAAACACCCGGCAATGCCTTATTACTTCATGGCATCTGGACATGTGTATTCATTCTTACGGGATCATTTGATATGCTGGCGGATATGTTTGTCTTCGTTACCTGGATCGCTTATGGATTGGGAGCAGTGGGGATATTTATGCTGCGCAAAAAAATGCGGGACAAAGAACGACCGTATAAAATATGGGGCCACCCGTTTGTAACAGTACTCTTTATCGGTTTCTCTGCGTTCTACCTGGTCATTACCGTGTATAACGATGTGACCAATTATCTCGCCAACAGGCAGCCAGTCATTAATTCTGTATTGGGATTGGCGATCACTGCATTGGGCATACCGCTGTATTTCTACTATCGCAAAAAGAGCAGATGATTTATAGTGAACAGATGACAACTGATAGATGACAGTTCATTAATATCGGTAATAACTTTCCCAATTGAATGTACTATCATCTATCAGTTATTAACTATCACTCATCTTTTTAATGATCTTTCCCAGCATCAGCAGCCCGTAGTCGGCATCCTTATCCCAGGGCTTGCCAAAGCTGATACGGATGCAATTACTATAATTACAACTGGCAGAAAATATCTTGCCGGGCACGATGGAAATATGATGCTTCATCGCTTCAATGCGCAGCCTGAATGTATTTACTTTCTTATTCAATTGCACCCACAGCACAAAGCCGCCTGCCGGACGTGACACTTTGGTATCTTCCGGGAAATGATCAATAATGCCCTGCTGGTAACGGAGACATTGTGTATACAGCGCCTTGCGGATGTTTTTTAAATGATATTCATAGCGGCCATGCTGCAGGTAATGTGCCATGGTGGCTTGTGTAAGGGTGGGAGAGCTGATATTGTTTATCCGCTTGATCTGTTTTACCTGGTCGATGAATTTACCTGGAATGGTCCAGCCGATCCGGTAGCCCGGGGCCAGTGATTTACTTAAAGAAGAGCAATGCATCACCAGCCCTTTTGTATCATAGTACTTGCAGGTGCGGGGCCTTTTTTTGCCAAAATATAATTCGCCATAAATATCATCTTCTATCAGCGGGATATTGTGTTTGGTGATCAGCGCCACCAGCTCTTTCTTGTTTTCATCGGGCATACAACCGCCCAATGGATTATTGAAATTGGGAACGACCACACAGGCTTTGATGGTGAACTTCCTGATGACCTGCTGCAGGCAATCCAAATCGAGACCAGTAACGGGAGAAGAGGATATCTCCACCACTTTCAGACCCATGCTTTCCATGGCCTGGTAAACGCCAAAGTAATTAGGTGACTCTACCGCCACCGTATCACCGGGTTGGGTAACGGCCCGAAGGCATAATGTCATTGCTTCGAGACAACCGGAAGTAACAACGATCTCTCCCGGTTGCACTTTGCCACCCCAGTTGAAAGCGAGCTTGGCAATTTGCTTGCGCAATTCCATATTGCCCTGGGTGTGTTCGTAGCTGATGCAATGGTCTTTGTTGTTGCGGATGACATGCATCACCGACTTATTCAATTTTGCCACCGGCAGCAAGGACACATCCGGAACGGCCAGCGCAAAGTTGATGACCTTTTTATTGTCTGAAACAATATCTGAATAGATAGAAGCGATCATCTCTTTCACACTGATATCATGTGATAAGACATCGGGCTGTATCATTTTCGGCAATTCCCGGAAGCGGTGCTGATTGAAGCGGACATAATAACCGGACTTGGGCCTTGATTCTATCAATCCTTTTCCTTCCAAATGATAATAGGCCTGGAAAGCGGTGCCCATACTGATACCGTATTCATCACTCAGTACACGAACAGAAGGCAGCTTATCGCCGATCTTCAGTACATCTTCACTGATCATTTTTTCCAATCCTTCGGCCACCTGGATGTAGAGGTGGTCGGTGACAGTTAATGTTTCTTTTGACATATGATTGTATTTAGTCCGGAAGACCGGAAGTCAGTGAAGTCGGAAAGACTATTCCCTTAAAACGACTAATCTTGCGGACTTCCTGTCTTCCTGTCTTATTCATCTGATCTAGTCAAAAATACTAAAACTGAATCTGTTTATTACAAAGAAATAGTAAAATATTTGTCTTTTATTTTTCATACCCTTTGAAACAGGTGTTGGCTGCATACGGTGTTGCTTGTATAAAACAGTGAAACAAAAACCATGAAGAAAGAGCTGCGAAATGCATACATAGCATTGGGACTGGTAAGTTTTTTCTGGGGAACCACCTATATCGCTGCACGCATTGGAGCGCAGCATATACCCGGGTTGTTTGTTGCAGGTGTACGACAGTTTATGTCAGGACTATTATTGGTCAGCTTCTTTTTGATCAAAGGATATAAGATACCCGGCTGGCAGGTATTGAAACGGATATCTGTGCAGGGCATCTTTTTATTATGTATTGCCAATGGCCTGCTTACCTGGTCTGTTGAATATATCAGTGGCGGCCTCGCAGCGATCATTGCAGCGCTGGTTCCTTTATTTATTGCACTCTTTACGGTATGGCTTTCGAAGTGCGCAAAGATCACCCGGGTGATGATAATAGGATTGGTGGTTGGCTTTGCAGGAGTTATCACTATTTTTTATGATTACCTGGGGCAGATGCAAAACAGATCATTTTTATTTGGTGTGGTACTGGCCCTTTTATCCACCTTGTCCTGGTCCTTTGGTACTGTATATACTGCGAAGCAAAAACCAAAGATCGAGATCCTTTTTAGTGTGGGCTTGCAAATGTTCATTGCAGGTATCCTGATGCTGGTCGTGTGTGGTATCACTGGTAAATACAGTAACCTGGCCTTTGCCGATCAGTCATCCTTGCTGGCATTGTTATACCTTATTGTGTTTGGTTCATTGCTTGCTTATTCTGCCTATGTTTTTGCGATCAGCAAATTGCCTCCCACAAGAGTATCGGTATATGCTTATATCAACCCGATCGTGGCGGTGCTGCTGGGTTGGTTATTACTGGCGGAGAAAATGAACCTCGTCATGCTGCTGGGAATGCTGATCACATTGGGAGGTGTTTATATTGTTAACCGGGAATCAAAAAAAGTAACCAATGGATGAGATACAAATCGTTGCCTACCGGCCGGAGCACCAGCCGTATTTTGAAAAATTCAACCGGGCCTGGATCGAAGAACTGTTTGAAATGGAACCGGTAGATGAATGGGTACTGACCAACCCGGAGAAAGCGATACTGGAACCGGGTGGCGCTATACTGATGGCAGAGTATGGTGGGGTGCCAGCCGGAACTGTAGGGTTGAGAAAATTTGATGAACACACCTACGAGTTCACTAAGATGGCAGTTGATAATGCGTTTCGCAGAAAAGGAATTGCTGAAGCCATCAGCTATGCCAGTTTTATAAAAGCAAAAGAACTGGGTGCGAAGCAGGTGATCTTGTATTCCAATAAACTGAATGCCGGGGCCATTAAGCTGTATGAGAAGATCGGTTTTCAGCATGTGGAAGTGGAGAATGATGTGTACAAAAGGGCGAATGTAAAAATGATGATCGGTATTGAAGCGGCAGTGCGGGCAGCAGAAAAATATTATGCAACGGCTATTAATTTAAAAGTATGGAACTAGTTTACCAGGTCAACCGGATGCCAACAACAGAGGAAGTGATCGAATTGTACCGCAATGCCGGTTTGCCCAGGCCCATTGATGATAAAACAAGGATCAGTAAAATGCTGGCGAACACCAACCTGATCGTTACTGCCTGGGATGGAAACCTGCTGGTAGGAGTGTCACGCTGCCTTACCGATTTCAGCTGGTGTTGTTATTTATCTGACCTGGCCGTTAGAGAGGACTATAAAAAGAAGGGTATTGGTAAAAAACTGATCGAACTAAGTAAAGAAAGTGCCGGGGAGCAATCTATGGTGCTGCTATTATCCGTTCCATCGGCTATGGAGTATTATCCGAAGGCAGGTATGCTGCAACTGGATAATGCCTTTTGGATACAAAGGAAATATTAAACCCATATATTCAAATAAAATCAAGGGAATGGAAACAGTAACAGCTATTGAAATACGAAAAACAAAGCAATCTAAAGTAAGCGAAGTGGATTTTGATGCATTGGAGTTTGGCAAACACACTTCCGATCATATGCTGGTATGTGATTATGACAACGGCGAATGGCAGCAACCGATGATCGTTCCTTTTGCCAACTTATCACTAAGCCCCGCCACACTGGCATTGCACTATGGGCAAACAGTGTTTGAAGGAATGAAAGCCTTTCGTATGTCCGCAGGTGCTGGTGCGCCTGGCGGGAACGTGAATATATTCCGGCTGGACCGGCATTATGACCGGTTGGTAAGATCACTGGACCGGATGTGCATGGCCGCACCACCAAGGGAAGTGTTTACCGAAGGATTGATGAAACTGGTGCAACTGGACAATGCCTGGGTACCTAAAAAACCAGGTACCGCTTTATACCTGCGGCCTTTTGTATATGCGAGTGAAGCGAGGTTTGGTATAAAGATATCTGAGCAGTTCCGCTTTGTGATCTTCACCGGTCCTGTGCCTGAGCTATTCGCCAAACCGATAAAAGTAAAAGTAGAAACAAATTATGTTCGTGCTGCCAGGGGTGGGACAGGCTTTGCCAAATGTGGTGGCAATTATGGCGGCGCTTATTATCCTACTAAGTTAGCCAGGGAACAAGGCTACGACCAGGTATTGTGGACGGATGCAAGGGATAATGCGTTCATAGAAGAGTCAGGTTCTATGAATGTGCTATTCGTAATAGATAACAAATTGGTAACACCACCCTTATCTGATTCTATACTGGATGGTGTGACCAGGGATTCCTTATTGGTACTGGCCAACGACATGGGTTACCCGACTGAAGAGCGACTGGTTGCTGTGGAAGAACTGGAAACAGCATTCAGAAATAAAACGATCACCGAAGCATTTGGTGCAGGTACGGCCGCTGTGGTAGCACCCATCCAAACGATCCATATCAATGGCATTGATTATCATTTACCACCGTATGGCAACGACAGCCTGCAGTGGAAAGTAAAAGATAAACTGACCCGTATCAGAACGGGATTGGAAGAAGATATTCATGGATGGAATTTTATTGTTTGATCATATATGGGGTTAGTATGAAGGCCGGTGTAATGACCGGCCTTTTTGTTTTTAGCCACAAGGGCACGAAGACACAAAGAGATGAAGGATGAGTAGTTTTATTTCTATTGCGCTGCAGCGACCGGTTATTTTTTGTAACGATTCAGTCATATTTATTGACATGGTACTATCTGAAACTGAATTGAATAAGCTGTGGAAACTACTCTTGGCAAGACTTTTGCAAAGCCCGTATTAACTAAATCATTTTGGTATGAAAACTATGGTCCTTTCAGTAATGTTGTTAGCAACCGTTTCTTTTTCCGCAAAAGCGCAGATCATCCGGGCCGGCTTTAATGCCGCCAATATCAGCGTGACCAACGAAGGTGATGTGGATGAGAATAAATCATTGAGCAGTTTCCAGGTGGGAATACTGGGCGATATTAAGATCGTTCCGTTCCTCTACTTTCAGCCGGGCTTAGTATTTACCGGGAAAGGTTCTAAAACACAATCAGGTAATACCACCGATCCCACTTATTACAGGGCCACCACCAATCCCTACTATATTGAGATACCGGCGAATTTTGTTTTAAAAACACCCGGCCCTATTCGCTTTTTTGCCGGTGCCGGGCCCTACCTCGCCATTGGTGTGGCTGGAAAGAATAAAGTGGATGGTAAATTCTTAGGCACTTCCTTTTCCAGCGAGAAAAGTATTGAATGGTCCAATGATGATCCCGCCACACTCGACTATGAAGAAGGTGCCGGGTATGGTATCCTGAAACGGTTTGACTACGGATTGAATGTGGTGGCAGGGATCGAAGCTACTAAATTGGTACTCTCATTGGGATACGGACACGGGCTGGCCAAATTACAAAGCGGCAGCAACAGCAGTGCGGATGATAATAATAAACACCGGGTACTAAGCTTCACCGTTGGTATTAAATTTTAACCGGGAATTCATAAGTGAGGGCTGGTGCTGTTTCTGAATGAACCGGGAAGCAGCACCCGCCTTTTGCAAATGATCGCAACAGAACGTAATTGAAAATTATTACATTTGCCGGGATACCAGGCAGGCCTGTTTTATACTACAATTCCTGCTGCACTTTTAATCTTCTGAAGCTGATGTTATGAAAAAAATGATCATTGTTGTCTTCTTTACAATACTTCTTTCCCCGAATAGTTTCTCTCAATCCCAACTTGGGGAAGTGGCTTGCGTGTATATTACCACCGCCGATCTTGATTCTTCTGTGGCAGTATACGAAAAACTCGGGTTTCAAAAAACAGGATCCAATACTTTTCCTGTTCCCTGGGCACAGGTAAGCGATGGCAGCCTGCTGATCATGATGCGCAAAGATGTCACTCCGTATATCGGTCTTACCTATTATGCAACGGAGACAGAGAAAGAAGTGGCACGACTGGAGAAAGAGGGCATTGTATTTTATCAAAAACCAAAAGAGGGTGACCTGATCAAGCGATACTATTTCAAAAGCCCGGATGGACTTAACATCATGCTCTCTTCCAACCTCGGCGGCTTTCAGCAACCCACCGGTGTGACCCTGGCCAATATGAAACCAGAAGATATGATGAATGCAGATAAACATCCTAACAAGCAATGCGGTGTGTTTGGTGAGTTCTGCCACCCGGTAACGGACCTGGCCGCTTCACTCGCCTTCTGGAAAAAGATCGGGTACACGGTAAAGTTTGAATCAGCAGCCCCTTACCCGCATGCGATACTGACAGACGGACTGATGATCATCGGTCTGCATCAGACCAATCATTTTAATTATCCTGCCATCACTTATTTTGGACTGAATGTGGAGAAAAGGATCAGTGAGTTAAAAGAAAGGGGACTGAAGAATTTTACGGAAGATGGTGGAAAGAATAACCAGGTGCTTACTACCTGGGAAGGGCAGCACTTTTTTATTTTTAATTTAGGTATGTAAGGTATTTTCTTTCTCTGTGTCTTTGTGGGTTTAAATAAAAAGCTTTAGGCCACGAAGACACAAAGACACAAAGACACGAAGAATACAAAAGGAATACCCTGTGTTTGTATCCCCCTGCGTACTCTGTGTCCTCAGCGTGATATCCCTTCAACCCCTCTTTTTCATTACCTTGCAGCCCCAACATTAGTTTCTCTTATGCGATATATGAAATGGATCGGACTTGCTGCTGCCATTCTTTTAACAGTAGCCTGCTTTTCTCCCTGGGTGGTGATCGAGAGCCGCCATATCACTATCAGTGGTATTGATGCCACGGGTACAAATTACGGCAAGCCTGGGTACCTGCACCTGGTGCTGGTGGTTACCTTCCTGTTGTTTCATTTTATTCCGAGGGTATGGGCCAAAAGAGCCAACCTGCTGGTGGTGGGTATTAATACAGCCTGGGCCATCCGCAATTTTTTCCTCATCGCTGTTTGCCGGGGTGGCGAATGCCCGGAACGGAAAATGGGAATATATATGTTGCTGCTGGCTTCTTTACTGATGTTGCTGGCAGCATTGTTCCCTGATGTGGAACTGGATGAAAAAAAGAAAGTGTAGGGGATGGCGAGTGGGGGATGGCGAATAGGGAGTGGGTAGTCGAAAGTCGGGAGTAGGATATAGCAAATGGAGTTGTAGGAATGGCGATCGGGTGTATCGGGCTTGTTTGCCGGAAAAGCAGGCATCGATTTTAGAGTTGTGAGGAAGGGTTTTGGGGTGGTGAGACTTGCATTTAAAAGTACCCGCCAATCCATCTGCCACTTTCACATGGCATTTTCTTCCTATTGTTTTACCAACCTGGTCCCAGACCTGCTGTTTCCCTGCAGGGCCATCAACTGATAGATCCCTTTTGAAAGCATTGCCGAAGGCACCGCCACCGTATTGTTTCCTTCACTAACGGGCACCTGCCATTGCTGCACCAGTTTGCCAGACAGATCATAAAGAAATAAGAGCACTACACCTGATTTAGCAGTTATGATCGTTACCCGGGCATCACCTTGCACGGGGTTGGGCAATACTGCACTCAGCAGCAGTCCTTCTCCATCATTAATAAGGGCTGCTATCTTACTATATGTTATTTTACCCGCTTCATCTTTTGTCCGCAACCGGTAGTAGCTCGTTCCTTTTGGCAACTGGTTATCCGTTACGGTATACTCCAGCCAGGTATCGTTGCCCGTTATTGTTTGTACATCAGAATAATTATTCCTGTCTGCAGCTCTTTCTACAGTAAACGTTACTGCACCGGAACAGGGAGTCGCCAGTTTCCACCGGATGGCCGCTGTATAGCTGTTCATTTTTACCACTGTAAGATCAATAAGGTGCACCGGCAATGGATTAGTGATGAAATCCTGGTCGGTGGCCAGTGTAAAAGGACTGAAACTGGTAATAGGTGCGATAGTGGTTACCGTGCCCAGTTCATACGCTCCGGTAGTACCGGTAAGTACAGCCGAAGAGGGTTCATTGGTCCATTGTGTGCCATCCCATTTACTGACAAACGTGTTAGCTACCTGTTTGCAAAAACTGGTGGCATGCACATCCAGCATCACATTTTTTGAAGCAGTGGTGGCAACACCCCGGTCTAACGTCCAGTATTCCACATAACTGATATGATTGATACCGGCCGCATAGTTAGTACCGTAAGTGCTTTGCGGACTGGCCCGGATGTATTCAGCAGTGAACTCATCCGTGATGGTGGCGCCTGTACCACCGGAGATACCCAACGGTGCATAAATACTGCCGGTGCCTAATGGAAAGATGAAATCATCATCACCGGTCTTTTTCATAGGACCGTTCACAAAACTGGTGGAGGAGCCACCGGTAGCTTGTCCGTCATCACTTAGGGTAAGCAGGTTTGTGACGGTAGTAGTGATCTTGCCGCTGGTCAATTGCAGGTTATATGGAAGCGTAAGCGGATTTAACAAGGTGGCGCCGGCGGCATTGTTCATCACCAGGGTAATTTGATTGGTGATACTGCCGGTGGTGCCTTTTAATAACTGGTTGATGGTACCGTTCAGTTCAAAAATAATATTGGAAGAAGTACCGGTTTCAGTGATAGTACCATTGAGGTTCAGTTCTTTTTGCAATTGCAGTGTGAAATCATTGGCACCACTGAGGGCCAGGTTAAATACAGCGCCGTTAAAAATGTAACAATCCCTTTTTATAAGAAATGTTGTTCCTGCGGCGGGTGGAGTATAGCTATATGTAACACCACCATCGACCAGGAAATCTGAATTTACAGTTAACACTCCTCCG
>CAYUCU010000098.1:0-15285 GCA_964443345.1 uncultured Chitinophaga sp. | reverse complement strand
GTATCGTTTGGCGCCGATATTGCAGTAAGCAACGGCTTTTTGCGTGGTATCGGTATAATATGCGGCACATTATTCCTGTCGGTGATCACCATTTTCACTTTAAGACTGTCAAACGGGGTCTGACTCACATTCTTAAATGCCACCTTGTATTCTGTCGGCTCTCCCACCTCAACAGTGTCTTTTACTTTCAGGTAGATATTTGGTGCAATGGCGCCTTCTGGTACAGGATCATATGTTATTCTCCAGTATTTCAACTGGTAAGGTGTATAATTCGTATTATCTGCCGTTCGCAATTTTATTTTTACATACGGGAACTCGATTGGGTCAACTGCAGACACATCAAAGTTTTGCTGGGAAGGGGTCAATCCTGCATAGAGGGTTTGTTCGGTTTTATCGTTTCGCACACCGATCAGGTCCACCGTGATGGTATCACCAATTGGATCACCTGCGCCTCTCCAGATCAACTGTTTCCAGCCTTTTGAAGGACCAAATACAGGTGATGTCATATAACCAACAGTGTCAATCGTATTCAGCGTAACAGATAGTGTTGGGTTGTCAACAGAGTCACGGCCCACTAACCATTGTGGCGTGAATGACGGATCATTCTTTTTATATACCAGAACCCACGGCCTGGCTTTATAGAACGAGTCAATTCCGCTGAAGCCTGCATTTTTAAGATAATGATATAAAGAATTTCCGGCTCCCCAGTACTGCTCATCTGCTCTCCAGTCTTCTGCCCATGCTCTTGGGAAACCAAAAGCATTGATCAGTGTAAAGTTCCGCACCACTACATAATGGCCATTCGGTACCACATTATCCATAAAATTCATCATCTTATGGCGGCTGGCTGTATCGGCATACCGGTATTCAAAATTGAAATATCTCGGTTCATCAAAACAGTTATTATCTGTACTTCCATATAGTCCCTGGCCAAAGTCGGTGGGATAGTTGTTTGCTACTACCCGCTGATTTTGCCAAGGTTTGAAAGAATTCGGGTCAATCACGTTAAATACTAAAGAAGAGAACCAGCACACCAGCCGGATCGATGGCACCCCATTTAGAGATACGGACAAAGAGGTAGGTGTGACGGCACCACTGGTTATCCAGGTACCCATTTGAACAAAGAGATTTTGTCCTACCGGGTTATATTTCCACCTGCGGCTTGTAGAATCATAGTACATTCTTTCTGTTGATGACTTGGTATGCTGGAAGAAGTCAGACTGGTTATATCCCACATCATTACTTCCCAACGCTGCCGGAGACAGATACACAAAGCTTGATTTATTCCATACCGGCGGTCCGCCTACGGGTGCCGGGGACACCCTCCAATGATAGACCATACTATCCACAAATGTGATACCCGGATTAAACTCCAGCACACCACCGGTTGATGTGATGGTCCTGGTTACTTTGAGCGGTGAGTTAAAGAATTCTGTAGTATCCAATTCCATGGTATATTGCTTCATGCCAACGAAAGGATTGGCAGTTGAAGCGACCAGTTTTATATCTTGTTTGTTTACAATTGATAAGTTGTACGGGTACACCGGTCTTGCCTCGTCCTCATAAATGAAAATATCTTTGGAAATGCAGTTATTCGTTTCATACAATTCATCCACTTCATTATCGGCATCAACACAAATTGATATCTTATTCAGTCCCTTATCCCGGGTAGGAATAATATCAATTTCGTAGGTCAAAGAATCACTATAGCGGATACCGGGTATGGTATCTCTGCGTATTACTTCAGTTACCAGGTTAGGATAGGTTCTTTTAACTTCAATGACGATGTCTTTATTAATAGCCTTGCTTAAATTGAGAAATTGTGCTTTTACGGTGAATTTATCTTCGGCCACCGAAATAAAAGAGGGTGATATTTTCAGTAACTGGTCTTCAATTACATAGTCCGGTTTGGGGGCCCAAACATCCAGTCGTATGGCCGGGTCGCCATGGATAGTCGTTTGTTCGCAGTGAAAACGGGCATAATAGTCATTTTGTGTGGTCAGGTTATACGTTTGTGTGATAGACTCCCTGATCAGCTCTCCAAGCGTTTTGCCATAATGTGAAGTGGCGGCGCCGCCATAAGTACGGGTATTAAAAATATCGAGATAGTGAACAATACCAAAGTGAGTACTTGCCACAAAGGCTATTGAACCCCGTTGTTCTGCCAATACAAATTTTTCAGACAGGGTTTCCTTTAATATGAACCGTAGTGTGTTGAAATTAAAAAAGTTTCCTGCATTACATCCCATAACAATGGTCACAGGGTATTTGCCCTGATTATTATAGTTATTGGGATTATCAAGATTAAACTCCAGTGAACTGGCCGAAGAGTGTCCGAAATAGGTCATCAATCCAATACCCTCTTCAAATAATTTATACAGTTTTTCACTGGCATTAGGTTCTACTGCCGCTGCAGACACTTTACTGAAGGTATTTACATTAGCGCCATAGAGTGTATCCTTAATTATTTGTTTGTACCCTTCCATATCTGCCTGTAATATGGCGCCCAGTGCGCCATCGCTGGCACCAACCACATGCACTACGTTCTTTGTCCAGGCTTTATCACTAATAAGCGGGGATTGAAAATTAAGTTGCGCCTCATACTGTACCAGTTTGGCCAGGTAAGTAGCCACTTCAGCTGCATTGATCGCTGAGATACGGCCAATGGATACTTTGGGTATTTCATCCATACCCGGATCAGCAGCTAATAAATTATCAGAAGCGGGTAATCCAAATGTAGGGATAAAAGACAGCCGGTCGATATCCGGGTTACTTTCATAAAATCGTTGCTGTACATAATTCAGGCCTTTGCCGATAAGCAGTACATTTTTAACCGGGGAAGTAAACGTATTTCTTGCCCAGCGTATAAAATTGCGGATACCGGCAGGATTCTTTTTAATACCAAAACCAAACTGATCTATAACTTCATCCACCATATATATTTTGGCCACATGACTTCCGCCTGCAGCTGAGCTTCGAAAAGTTTTATAATCCTCTACAGGATTTGAGCCGCCGGCACCATTCATTAATGCCGGATGTGAAATGATCAGGAAATTTCCCTGGTTGGCTGCTGCTGTATAATTTACAAAATTGCGTTGCTGAAGCACTGTAATATCTTTTGGAAGACCGGGCGCCTCGCTGACGAGCAATAATTTTCTTGCCACTGCCGATGGCTCCAGTGCAACTTTTACTAAAGGGGCAGCACTGATATCACAGACATATCTTTTTTTATTGGTAAGATCATACAGAACAGGGCTGGTGCCACCAAAACTGAATCCGTCTATTTGCAGGTAGTTGCCAGCCGCATTAGCAGGCAATTCAAAACTGAAATTGGTAGTGTTTCCAAAATGAAACTGGCGGGCATACACAAGTTCTGTCTGAGCTACTACCATCCTGTCCGTAGGAATTACTGAAAGGTTTTTAATATCAATACTGATAGAGGGGGGACTGATCTGTGTTACTGTAAGAGGTATCTCTGTTCTTATAAAATCGAAAAAGTCCATAGTAACAACTCCCACCTCGGTACCGCTGATCTTTACATCAAATTGCCTTAGATTAAGGGCATTTCCTGAAGCACTGATCTTTAATTTAGGCTCTGGCGCATCCACTGCAGTATAAGGATGCAGTTCACCGAAGAACTCTGGTAATGTACTGCCACTGGCCAAATCATTTGAAGTATATCCTTCTCCCTGGTCGTATGCTGAAGAGAATACATACTCACCAACCACTGCAGCATAACCGGGGTTGATCTTGTTTTTATAATAGCGTCCTTCTGTGTGAATAAAATAAGGCTCCGCCGGCAATACACTCGGCAAACTGTTGACGGTTGGTGCAAAACGGAGGTTACCACCTGATGGTGTTACAGTTAAAAAATAGGCGACCGTATCGGTTTCCAGGCTCCATTTATCATTCAGTTGAAAGTTAGGGTCCCTGTATAATTCCTTATCCGGTTTACCATCATTCATTTCTCCCCAAAACTCGATATAGTCTGTGCCCGACATAGCACCGGTCTGCACGGTAGTGTACAAAGGAACTTCTTTACCATTGCGCCATAATTGAAATCGTTCTGCCGGTGTGCTGCCAATGCCCAGCGTGGCAAGGGTTGGCTGGCTGATGCGGTATAAAGCTGTAGCGCCTACTTTAAATTTATAGTAGGTCTGGCTATAATTGATCCATTCGTTATTATACGTCTGCGATTGTGCCAGCAGTGCCGTTAATAGCAATAATGGGAGTAAAATTTTTTTCATCATAATAGTATTTAGTCTGGTACGGGATTGATTACTGGTTTTTGTTTTTATTGGCCACCATGTTCAGGCTTAGTGAAAAAACATGGGTGAATAATGGATTTGATTGGTTGGCCAGGTTTGTAAATGCATAATCGATGGTAACATTACCTATCCTGAAACCTGCACCGGCACTGGGTTGATAGATCCAAACTTTTTTCTGGTTCACCGTATCTTCATCTGCCAATGCCCGTTGAAAATTATTAATACCTCCGCGGAGAAAGAATACATTATTGATATTCAATTCAAGCCCCAGTTTAGGATCGGCGCTCACAGGATCAGCACTGATCAATGTATTACGCTGACCGTCAAATGTGACATCAATATTGGCTTCTGCCAGCAAGCTGGATTTTTGGCCCAGCCGGAATTCCCGGCCAATTCCCAGCACCAGGCGGGGGGCAGTAAGTTCTGTTGATTTTACCGGAATTTCGTTCTTGGTCAGGTACAGTACTTCCTTTTCTTTTTCATTAAAGGTGAACGACCATGCGTTGAAAGTAGTGGTGATATCTCGGCCTGCTGCGCCAAACCGCCATTTATTAGCATGAATTTGAATGCCTGCATCCAGGCCAAAACCCCAGGCTTTGGCAAAAGACCCAACACTGCGATGAATCACTTTAGCATTCAAACCAAAGTTTACTTTCTTCTTTGCTGTTTCTTTGAATTTTTGTCCGTAGGAAAAAATAAAGGCATAGTCTGCTGAAGAAAACGCCTGGATATTATTGTAGTTCAGCGACCCGTCCGGCTCCACCAGGAACAGGGTATTCATAATGTCATCAACTGCAAACCGTAAACCGGTAACGGCTATGGTCCTTTTATTATTGGCGGAAGGGAAAGCCACACTGGCATAGTCATATTTGCCAATACCGGCAAAATACTCGGCATGCATCAGGTTTACCTGCGGATAGTTTTTTATCCCGGCAAGCCCGGCGGGGTTCCAGTAACCGGCTGTGCCGTCACTAACGGATGCAGTTTGAGACCCTCCCATGGCTAATCCACGGGCACCAGCACCGATATTTAAAAATTCGTTGGAATACTTTCGGAATTGTGCGGTGGCGGAGAAAAAAAATAAAATAGCAAACAGGGTTAGGTATAAGCGGTTCGTTTTCATTCATTGAATTTTCTAATGCGCAATGGAATAAGTGTCGTCTTCTAAATAAGGTACGTAATGCTTGTAAAATTAGTCTTTAGGCCTGTAAAATCATAGGTTTGTGGTGCAAAAAGACTAGCTATTGAAAACGAATTGATTAGAAAAATATTGTATTTAAGGGGGGCTAACCCTTATCTGCCTTATTTTTGCTGAAAATCATTGCTTTAGAAATGAATTTGATACAAGAATTACGCTGGAGGGGGATGATACAGGATATCATACCCGGCACTGAGGAGCAACTGCAAAAAGAGATGACCTCGGCTTATATTGGTTTTGACCCCACTGCTGACAGTCTGCATATTGGCAGCCTGGTACCTATTTTATTGCTGGTCCATTTGCAAAAAGCCGGACATAAACCCTATGCACTGGTAGGTGGGGCTACCGGCATGGTGGGTGATCCCAGCGGAAAAAGTGAGGAACGAAACCTGCTGAGTGAAGAAGTGCTGAAACACAACCAGGAGGGGGTAAAAAAGCAACTGATGCAGTACCTGGACTTTGACACTACCAAGCCCAATGCAGCAGAGATGGTGAACAATTATGACTGGTTCAAAGATCTTACTTTCCTGCACTTTATAAGGGATGTGGGAAAGCATATCACTGTCAATTACATGATGAGCAAAGACAGTGTGAAGAAACGGCTGGAAGGCGACACGGGAATGAGCTTTACTGAATTTACGTACCAGCTGGTACAAGGCTATGATTTTTACTGGCTGTACCAACATAAGAACTGCAAGCTGCAAATGGGTGGCAGTGACCAATGGGGGAATATCGTAACCGGAACAGAACTCATCAGGCGAAAAGCGGGTGGCGAAGCATTTGCATTTACCTGCCCGTTAATAACCAAAGCAGATGGCGGAAAATTTGGTAAAACAGAAAGCGGCAACATCTGGTTAGACCCGGTTCGCACCACTCCGTACCAATTTTATCAATTCTGGCTAAATGCCAGTGATACAGATGCAGAGAAATGGATCAGGATATTCACTTTTTTGACTAAAGATGCAGTTGATATTCTGATTGATGAGCATAAAATGAACCCGGCTGCCCGGGTACTTCAAAAAACACTGGCGCAGGAAATAACCGTTTTTGTACACGGTCCGGAAGAATATGAAAAAGCAATTGCAACCACCGAAAAGCTGTTTGCCAATCAAACAGCTGCTGCAGAAAACCTGAGTATTGAAGATCTGGAAGGAATGGATGGAATCATAAAATCAAGTTTTCCAAAAGAAAAAATAGAAGCCGGTATTGATGTCATTTCCTTCCTGGCAGAAACCGCCATCTTTACCAGCAAAGGTGAAGCAAGAAAGACCGTACAGGGTGGTGGTGTAAGTATTAACAGGAAAAAAGTAGAAACGATCGATCTCAAAATAGAAAGCACATTGCTGCTGCATGATTCATACCTGTTGGTACAAAAAGGAAAGAAGAATTACTACCTGGTAAAATGTATTTGAAAGCAGGGGTATTGTGACAGGCATCACAATACCCCTGGTAATAATTAATCTATCCCCGGAAAACGGGCCACAAAACAATTGGCAAAACACCAAATGCCCAGTATCCCATGATTGTGACAGTCAACACAACAAACATTCCCGTTGTGAGATTGACAATCGATATAGAAGACGTTAACGGTTGCTGCGATAAGGTCGTAATATCTCCTGGCTTCTGCCGCTTTTAGCCTTGTACCTTTTGCCTTTACTTCCTTCAGATGATTAACCGTTGCCAGCAGTTTGATGGCATCCATTGCCGGCTGGCCGGTATTGTTTGCTTTTATTTTCTCCAATTTGGGGATCAGCAGTTCCATCTTTGGCAAAACCTCTTTTGTCCATTTCAGAACGTTTTGTGGCGTCGGTTCTTCGGCTGCCGCTACTTTTGTTGTTGCTGTTTGAGCATTGCTGCTACCCTGAAAGCAGGCAAGACTTGCTGCTAACAGGATGAAGAGTAATTTTTTCATGTTGTATTTTTTTAAAGGTTAAGATGCATAGTTATTTTGCCCAATGTGCCGCAAACCAATGTTTGCCTCCTTCATCATATCCTGTTACACAACGGGTGAGTAATCCATCTCCCAGGTTGTCTTCCCATTTTTCCTGGTAACTGCTGGTGTTTGATTTGCGGGTGGCGGTGGAAGAACGATACCCTGAATTTTTATACCAGATCACAGAGAATCTTGTTTGCCCGTCATGATGATACGCATTGATGTACACCTGCTCCCAGCCTTTTTTACTGTTCTCATCAAACAATGCCTGGTATTCCTGCTGACTCAAAAAACTTTTCAGCATATTTCCGCCAACATCTCTTTTTTCATAAAACGCTGAGTAATATCTTTTGCCACCAACGGATGTTACCGAAACATTTACCGGAACATATCCTTCACCGGTGTATTTATCAAATAAGGTTTGATGTTCTTCCGGCGACAGACCATGATAGGCTGGTTGTGCCTGTGCCTGTCCGGGTTTTTTAATAAAGATCGCAGCGAATTTCAATTGCCCCTGGTCAAGATAATTGTCCAGCTGCTGCAGCCTGTACCCTTTTTGCTTTACCCACAGATCATATTCCTGCTGGTACTTTTGTTTATTCATATCGTGACGTACCGTCACATCATAGTTGTTACTGTTATACCGGAAAATGGTATTAAAAAAAGTTTTACCAGCCACATCATACGCATCTACCCAAACGGGATAATAACCACAACCCCATATTTTAGTAAACTCTTCCTGGTATTTACTTTCGGGAATTCCATGCCGGGCTATTTCCCGCAGGTTGTACGGATACCAGCAGGGCTTTTTTGCATCCGGCCACAGTAATGCCATCCCCTGCTTGTCATCTGCATTCTCTTCTATATAAGGGAAACCGGTCTTATTTAATTTTGCCCAGTCTGCTCCCGGATCAGGCTCGCTGATCGCTTTTATATCAATGGCGTATCCTTCATTGAATTGCAGCGGTACAAAAGGGCCATCGCCATCTTTATCCGGATCCCATATCGCATGTATATGCAGGTGCGGGCCGGATGAATTACCACTGTTTCCAACTAGTCCCAGGAAATCTCCTTTCTTTACTTTAGCACCTATCTTTAATAAGCTTTTATTTAATGAACCAGGTTGCATATGATAATAGCAAATGGTTTCATTTCCATTGCTGATCTTAAAATTGTTGCCCCCTTTAGTTCCGGTATCGGATGTGGATGGTGATTCGCCCCAGGTATTCATATAGTGAAGTACCTCACCGTCAGCAAGGGAGTATATCTTTTTTCCATAGCAGCGATAGTTGGCATTTTTATCCTCTGTTTTGCCTTGCTTCTTTGTACTCCATACTTTCTTTTCCTCATCCCAGCCGGCCACCATCATATCATAAGCAAACACCTGGCTGCCACCGCCGTGCCCGGCATCCGAATACCAGTATTCGTTCATCAGCAGATCTTCATCCTTTACAGGAAAAGGATAGGCATTGCCGGCAGTAGTGTTCAGGTAGCTTTTTAAATTTTTATTTATAACTGTTGGCTGCGCCTGGCCATCGAAGTAAAACTTCAGCGTAAGCTGTGTGGGAAAGGGGAATGGTATCTCCAGCACATCTCCCAATTCATGATACTTCCGGCTGTTTTGCCATACATATGTTTTGCCGGGTTGTATCGTATCCTTTCCATCACTGTCGGGCTGTACGGTGCGGGTAATGTTTTTACCATTGCCGGTACATTCCATCACCACCTTGTCTAATCTTAATTCTGTTGTTCCTGTATTTTTAATTTCAGCTGTAACTGAGATCAGGGCCGCAATGGAACCCTTCGAAGTTTTGGGGGCACAGGTGAGATACACCACATTACCCTGGCCATCTGATGGCTGTATATTGGAGATTTGAAAATTCGGAAGACCATGTGTGGCTTCCCGGACATCCTTGTTAGAAGTCCCTTTGAAAGAAACGGCTGCTACTGCTATCAGTAATACAGGAATTACAAAAAGTGTTTTCATGATTTATATGTATTTAATGAAAAATAACTGCTGCCACTTTCAGAATCCGGGATAAAACTAATGAGTGTGTTAACAGGGCGTCCCGGGTATTCAACAGGACGGAGGAAGAATTCAACAAGTGGGGTGGCAACCCGGGGTTTTCAATGAAAGGCTATATTTTTTCAACGAAATTCATTTATTTGGAAATGATCTTTCCGCTGGCGACCATTTGTACAAAAGCATCCCGTTCATTTCTGCTAACCGGAAGCTCCTGTTTTCCAATCTTTACGCTAAACCCTTCTATACTGGTAATGGCTTTTATATTAACGATATAGGAACGATGGATGCGGTAGAATTTTCCGGGTGGCAATTTTTCTTCCAACCCTGAAATAGTGTGGTAGGTAATAACAGACCGGTCTTTGGTCACGATCTTTACATATTCTTTTAACGCTTCAATAAATAATATCTCTTCAAAGAAGATCTTCACCAATCCGCCATCGGCTTTTACAAAGAAAAAGTCCTCGTTCTCTTTTGCAACAGGAACATCTGCTGTCTCTGTCATTGCAGGGCGCAAAAATTTCCAGGCTTTATTCACCGCCAGTAAGAACCGTTCAATAGCAATGGGTTTCAGCAAATAATCGATCGCATTGGCGTCAAACCCTTCCATAGCATGCTCCCGGTAAGCTGTAGTAAAAATGACTGACGGAGGATTGGTCATTGATTTAAGAAACTGAAACCCGGTAAGCCCGGGCATATTGATGTCGAGAAAAACAAGTTCTACCGGATGGGTGGTGATCCCTTTGAGTGCCTCTTTAGCATTCTTATAATTGCCCTGCAATAAAAGCCGGTCATCCTGGTGAATAAAATCGTCCAGTATGTCACGGGCAATAGGCTCGTCATCTATTACAGCGCAGGTGATTTGTTTCATGCCAGGTTCAATTTTAAAGTTACAGAAAATCGATTGTTCTCATGAAGCATTGTCATATCGTACTTTCCTTCATATTGCAGGTCCAATATCCGTTTTACACTGTTGATACCGATTCCGGCTGAAGCGTCTGCCCCATAATAACTATTGTCCACCATAAACAACAGCTTCTCTTTATTGATCTTCACTTTCACCTTCATCCAGTTGTTGTCTGATTTTTCTTTCATTCCATGCTTAAAGGCATTCTCCACAAATTGAATGAGCAGCAAAGGAACGATCTCCTGTTTCTCTGCATTACCCTCCACCTCCATTTCAATTACAGTGTTCTGCTCGTACCTCAATTTTTCCAATGCAATATAGCTTTGCAGAAAATCGGTCTCCTGGCGCAGCAATACCCGGGGCTGGTTACAATCAATGATCACATACCGCATGATATTGGATAGCTGATGTAATGCATCCGGTAGTTTTTCATTATTACTCCTGGCCAATCCGTAGAGATTATTTAGTGTGTTGAAATAAAAATGCGGACTCAATTGCTGCTTTAGCAGGTTTAGCTGCATATCCTTATTGATGATGGCAAGCTGGATCCGTTGCCGCTCTGCCCGCCGGTATTCAAAATAAAATTTCAGTACATAAAAAGCAGAGAGCTTTAATACATACTTCCCGATATCTGCCCATGAACCATAGACAAATGATTCAAATGAGCGGTTTGTTACACTCTCCCAGATCAACCAGTTCTGCCCTGAATGGAAAATAGCATACAGCACTGCGATCCATAAAAAGTAATGAACACAAAAAAGAAGCACATTAAGAAGGATGATCTGCCAGCGGGGCAACTGATAATACTTATTTAAAAAATACCATAACAGCCCGGTAAAAAGCAAATGTTGCAGCCAATTGACCAGGTAAAATGCCGGCGGAAGTACACATGCCACACACTTACTACGGGTGATGGCATACTGAACTGCCAATATGAGGACCTCCACTACAGCATAAATAATAAACACCCGCCGCCAGAATTTCTTGCCCTGGTGCCTTTCTTCATCAGAAGTAAAGTCTCTTATTGAAAAGTCAGTTTTCACTATCCAGTTTTAACCGTAGGTTTAATTCTCCTTCTTCTTTCCGGTATAATAAAGAAAATCTTCCGGGGTAAAGCTCCTTTATCCTTAAATAAAGAGGGTCCTCCTCCGGTAACAATTCAGCAACTCCGGAATCACCGGCAATCTGAACTATCATATCATTTCCTGAAAATCCTAATTGCATTTTATACAATTTTTTTATGCCACCGTTTTCATCCACCACAAGCTTATCAATAAAGCCGGTTAGTAACAATGGGGCTATTTTTAGTTTCTCCGGTTCACCGGTCACCGTTATTTCCACTGTAGAGTTATTCCCGTCCTGTTGATTTTTGAGCCCGGTATAGATATGCAAAAACTGTATCTCTTTTCTTACATCGATCAGCTTTTCTTTAGCCTCATAGATAACATACTCCATTACTTTGGCCAATTGCAGGATGGGCCCTGTTGCATTTACCGGCTTTTGAGCAGCCAGTTGCTGCAGGTGACTGATCGTTTTAAAATAGAAAGAAGGGTTGAGATGCCACTTCAGCATTTTAAGCTGCAACTCCCGGTTAGCAATGGCCAGTTCCAGCCTCTTTTTTTCTTCCAGCCTGTAATTATACAGGTAGGCGGCAAGGTAAAACCAGGACAATCGAAATGCATGTTTGAGCAACTGGTAATTAAGATAGGAGTACTCACTTCCCCGGTCTAAATAGGCTTCCTGCCTGTTAGCTGCTGACCGGGTCAACTCCTGCAGGTTATTATATAAATAACCTATCGCATCCTGTACCGGGCCAAACCACAGGTAAGTGTATAGTACATAAAAAACAATGTTCACCAATATCTGTACCACTAACTTTTCTTTTCGGACCACCCAGGCCACCCACCAAATGGGTGCTATCAGCAGGCATTGAAAAGCCCACATTATTAAGTGGAATTCAATGATACTGATCCGGTTTGTTCCAAAATTATTGAGTATAAAAAAGAATAGCAGCTGAATAACAGCTTCCGTCAACGCATACAATGCAAAGACCTTTGCCCAGTAACTGGCCTCCGCTTTATGATGAAATAGCCGTTGCATCAGGAAATAAAGATAGCCAGATACCCGGCCGTGGGGAACACTGTGAAAAATAATTCAATGAACTGGTGTGATTCTTCATCCAAACAGTTATTTTACTCAAGGAAATGTTCCCTGTATGAAGAAAGTGTATTTCATCAGCGGGCTTGGCGCCGATAAAAGGGTTTTTTCTTTTCTTGAGCATAACGGCTACGAGCCTGTTTTTCTTAGCTGGATCGATCCGCTGAAGAATGAGTCACTGGAAAGTTATGCGCAGCGGCTTCGTAAACAGGTACCTGAAGATTTTCCAACTATTGTCGGCATTTCGTTTGGAGGGATGCTCCTTACTGAAATGGCAAAGCATGATGCAGGAATAAAAGGTATTATCATATCCAGCAATAAAATTGCAGCCGAGTTCCCTTCCTGGCTTCGTATTGGCAAATATTTGCCACTTTATAAGTGGGCACCGGCAGGAATCTCAAAAAAAATGATGCTTAGCAACACATGGATACTTGGAGGGAAAAAACCGGAACATGAAAAACTACTGAAGCAGATCATTCGTGAGTCGGATATGCAATTTACCAAATGGGCTATTGGTGCTATACTCCGTTGGAAAAATTCAGTAATACCTGAGAATATCATCCACATACACGGTACGGCCGATAAACTATTACCCTGCAGGTTGGTAAAAGCAAACTATATCATAAAAAATGGCACCCATGTAATGACTATGGATCAGCATGCTGAAGTTTCCGCCTTATTACATAAATTAGTTCTATGAAATGGCTTATACTTTTCATCGGCTTGTTGCTTTCAGTATCCTGCGCCGGGCAAGACAGCATCAAGCTCCATTTTCTGTATGGCTCCAAACCGGCAAAGGGCCACAAGGATTCAGAAACAAAACATTTCGGAGGATTGAAAGGCGGTCATGTTAACATTGAAGCCAATGGAAGAGTGCTTGATTTCTTACCGGGCAAATGCCCCATTTTTCCAAAAAATAAAAAACCGAGTGGGGGCTTTTATATCAACAGGGCCACTTCCGGAAATGAAGGCAGTAATAAAACAGTTACCATTGTGGTTCCTGTTTCGCCGGATAAACTACAAGTTTTGGAAAAGATCTTTGACAGTGTCGCACAAAAAACGCCTTACGATTATGCTGTTTTCGGGATGCGTTGCGCTTCGGCCACCTACGATGTGCTGAGCGGGATCGGGCTGGTAAAAAAAGTCAGCAATAAAACGAATGTCATCAAACACTTTTATCCCAAGCTGCTTCGTAAACGATTATTAAAATGGGCGGAAAAGAATAATTACCAGGTCATCACCCGGGGAGGGAGGCCTTCACGCAAATGGGAAAAAGACAAGGGCTTGTTTTAAAAATCAAAGCCCCTTTATAGCCTTCCACATCGCATCTGCCAGGAACTGGTTCCCCTTAGCATTCATATGCACCCTGTCGTAAGTGAGAATATTCTTCTCGTCATTATTGGGGTTATTATCTTTCAGATAGTCAATGAACATTTTGCGCAGGTCAACGATGGGCAGGTTATTCTTTTTAGCAATATCCCGGATGATATTACTGTAGCGGTTCAGGTCGCCATCCAGCGGGTTGCTCATATCGGTCTTTTCTCCCACTACGGCCGGGGTGCACAGTATGGCTTTGATCCCTTTCTCTTTTAATTTTTTTAAAATAGCGAGATAAAACCGTTCAAACTTATCTGCATCTGTTCCGGTACCCAGCAATGTTTTGTGCCACACATCATTTACGCCCACATAGATCACCACTACATCAGGATTTTTACTCAGCACATCATCTTCCAGCCGCAAGTACAGGTCATACACTTTATTGCCACTGATACCTGAACCAATAAATTCAAATTCGCTTCCTTTACCTGCCAGCATGCACATGCTGTCCACCTTTGTTACATAGCCGCCGGGCTTCACACCCAGTTCTGTAATAGAGTCTCCAAAAAAGACCACTTTAGTTTTTTTCTGTGGAATAAAAGCACAACCCAAAACAACGATTGCCAACACCAAGATTATTCTGTTCATACTGAAGTTTTTTTGATCTGAACTAAAAAAGCACCTTTTGCCAGATGCTTTAAAATTAAACAAAGTATCTGCCCTGCACAAACTTATCAACCCGTTAACTTTTTTTTAAAGGATCAATCCACATCCACCTGCTTTTTGATGACCGATCCATCGCTGGCCTCGGGCAGGTATTTCCGTTCTTTTACGAGGTAGCCATTGCCTTTTTCGCAGAAATGCACTTTCAGGTTTTCGATACTTATGGGATTACCGTCGGGTATATCGGCAATATTAGAATGCAGGATATCATGTCCGTCAATGATCACTACCAGCCCGCTGCCGATCGCTTCCATCTTATTGCCTTCTGTGATCAGCATGCCGGTATCTTCTCCCAGGCCAATGCCAATGCAACCCGGGTTGGATGCAACGGCTTGTGCCAGTCTTCCAAACCGTCCTCTTTTTTCAAAATGTGAATCAATAATGACATTGTTTAAAAAACCCAACCCGGTAGTGATCTTTACCTCGCCTTTCAGATGGGCCCTGGCTGCATTTCCCTCATAGATCATGGTATTACTCATTGCCATTGCCCCGGCACTCGTTCCTGCGACCAGGAAGTCCTCTTCCTTATACCTTCTTTTCAGGATCGTCAGGAATTCAGTGCCGCCATCTGTAGCACTCAGGCGAAGCTGGTTACCGCCGGTGAACATCACTGCATCACAATGCCGGATCCTTTCAATATACTCCGGGTCCATAGCATCCTGCCGGGTACGAATATGCATGAGGCCAATATTGGTACAGCCGATCTTTCCAAATGCATTGAGATAATTTTCACCTACTTCGTAGGGAATAGTAGAAGCG
>CAYUCU010000097.1:0-15493 GCA_964443345.1 uncultured Chitinophaga sp. | reverse complement strand
CGAAAGCAAATAGGAGTTTCTTTGTCATAAGCTGAGTTTGTATGTACAAATTACAGTTTACTTTTTAAATTGGTCCATGGGCCGCCATTATACACTTCCAGGCCGGCCGATCTCAGAATGTTTTTTGCCATGCCACTCCTGGCACCGCTTCGGCAGACAGTGATGATGGGTTTGTTTAGCTTCTTTAAGTCAGCCACCCTGGAGCGGATATTATCCAGCGGAAAGTTTTTTGAACCGGAAATATGCCCGGCTTTATACTCCATGGGAGAACGAACATCTGCAATGATGGCACCATTGCTCACCAGTTCTTTATAATTAACAGATGTGCTTCCGAATAATTTCTTTAATAGTGCTAACATAGATTATCAGTTTAACAGGAATTGCATATCGCCAAGGCTACCGCCATTGTACACTTCTGCCAGTCCGTGTTGTTTTAAAATACTTACTGCCATTCCACTCCTGTTGCCACTGCGGCAGTAAATAACCAGCGGACTTTTGAAGGATTTGAATTCTTCCACTTTGCCGGGTACTTCTTCCAGCGGAATGTTTTTTGCACCGGGGATATGGTCTATTTCATATTCCCAGGGGCTGCGCACATCCACCAACACGGTGGATGGATTTTTGACTATTTCTTTTATACTACTCATCATTCATGTTTTAAGAGTGAAAGGATACTTCAATTAGGAACTGCCGCTGTTTATAATAGAGTAGACGGGCACACATAATCGCTTACTTTGAACTTGCCGCTTTCTTTGATGGCTTTAAAACCACTTTTTACATCCACCAGGTTGTCATAGCCTCTTGCCCGGAGAATTGAATTAAAGATCATGGAGCGATAGCCACCGGCACAATGCACATAATAAGTTTTGTTTTTATCGATCTGCGCCATACTCTCGTTGATAAAATCTAAGGGTGCATTTTCTGCGTCAACTATATGCTCACTCAGGTATTCACTTTTCTTGCGAACATCCAGCACATTTACTTTCTCCTTACTCATTATGTTGGATAATTCATCTGCGTTTATTGAAGTGATCTGGTCAACTTCTTTACCTGCATTCTTCCAGGCTGTAAAACCGCCTTTCAGGTACCCGATAGTGAAATCATAACCTACACGGGCAAGCCTTGTTATCACTTCTTCTTCACGGCCTTCGTCAGTTACCAATAATATCTCCTGTTTAATGTCAGGTATCATAGCGCCTACCCAGGGGGCAAATTGCCCGTCAATACCAATATTGATGGAGTTGGGTACAAAGCCCTTTGTAAATGTTTGCGGATCTCTTGTATCGAGGATCAAAGCACTGGTTTCATTAGCCGCCGCTTCAAATGCTTCGGGACTCAGTGCATGCTGACCTCTTTCCAATACCTTATCAATGCTTTCATAGCCTTGTATATTCATCATCACATTCAGCGGGAAGTAAGCAGGTGGTGCCACAAGCCCGGTTGTCACTTCTTTAATGAACTCTTCTTTTGTCATATTAACACGCAGCGCATAGTTTGTTTCTTTCTGGTGGCCCAGCGTATCAGTAGTTTCTTTGCTCATGTTTTTGCCGCAGGCACTTCCGGCGCCATGTGCGGGATAAACAGTAATATCATCAGCCAGTGGCATGATCTTATTGCGGAGGGAATCAAAAAGATAGCCAGCCAGTTTATCCTGTGTAAGATCAGTTGCTATTTTTTGTGCCAGGTCGGGACGGCCCACATCGCCAATGAATAGGGTATCACCGGAAAACAATGCCACATCTTTTCCAGTCTCATCTTTCAGCAGGTAGCAGGTGCTTTCCATTGTATGGCCGGGAGTGTGCAATACTTTTAATGTAATGTTACCCACTTTGAATTCCTGCCCGTCTTCGGCAATGATCGCTTCAAATGCAGGATTTGCATTAGGCCCGTAAATGATTGGGGCGCCTGTTTTTTTGCTCAGGTCTAAATGGCCGCTTACAAAGTCGGCATGAAAGTGAGTTTCAAGAACGTATTTTATTTTTGCATTGTTACGTTCAGCTTTCTGGATATAAGGCTCCACTTCCCGAAGCGGGTCTATGATCGCTGCTTCGCCATTGCTTTCTATATAATAAGCTCCCTGGGCTAAACAACCGGTATAAATTTGCTCTACTTTCATTTGTGCAATTTTTATTTTAGTGAATGACAAATTTCGGATGCAGAATATTATCGTACAGTGACATCCATCACAATTAGTGGGAACCACCGCCCGGAAAAAATACTTCTTTAACAATAATGTAAATACCCATCACCAGTACAAACCAGCCAAACCCTTTTTTAAGTTTATCGCCATCAATTTTTTTGCTGAGCGCATCGCCAATAAATATTCCAGCTATGGCCAGGCCGGTAACACTGAGTAATAATTTCCAGTCCATAGAATAATTGGAAAGATCTCCGGTAAAACCGATCAACGACTTGGCGGCAATGATAAGTAACGAAGTGCCTACCGCCTGCTTCATAGGAAGTTTGCTTAACAGCACAAGCGCCGGAATGATCAGGAACCCGCCTCCGGCACCCACCAGCCCGGTGAGTATGCCTACCACAGCGCCTTCCACTATTATCAGGGGATAATTGAATACCTGCTTTCCATCTTCCACTTCTTCTTTTTTCTTTTTCTCCCTTATCATTGATACAGAAGCAAAGACCATAAGAATGGCAAATAATACCATCATCAGTATGCTTTTGGTGATGACAAGATCTCCAATCGTAAATACTTCCCGGGGGATATTCGGAACAATGAATTTACGGGTGGCAAATACAGCAACGATTGAAGGGACGCCGAAGATCAGCGCTGTTTTCAGATTTACCTGTCCTTGCTTGTATTTAGGAAAAGCGCCAACAAGACTGGATGTCCCCACAATGAATAATGAATAGGCGCTTGCCAGTACCGGCTCTACACCAAAAAGATAATATAATACGGGTACGGTAAGAATGGAACCACCGCCGCCAATAAGACCCAACGAAATGCCAATAACGAGAGAGGCTATATAGCCGATGATTTCCATGTAATTATTTATGCAAGATTAGCCCAACGTCGTCTCTCACAATGTGACAGAAATCACAGCATAATGGAGCTATACAAGTTCGATCATATTCCGGTGAAGCTTTACCAGGTTTCGCTGTTCCATTTTTTTCAACAGCCGTGAAATAACTTCCCGGGAGCTATTCAGGTCATCTGCAATTTGCTGATGCGAAAGTTCTACATTTCTTTTGCCCGATTTATCGGCATAGCGTTTCAGGTAGAATTCCAATCGTTCGTCCATATTACGAAAAGCAATATTATCCACTACTGCAAGCAGCTCATCAAAGCGGCTACGATAAGTTTGAATGACGAACTGGTACCAGCTTTTATACTTGTTCATCAGGTCATCCATCAGTTGTACCGGTATCATCAGTACTTCGGTGTCTTCTTCTGCCACCGCCATTATCTCACTGGTCTTTGATTGAATGGCACAGATCATGGATACTGCACAGGCCTGCCCTGGCCCGAGATAGTACATTAGGAACTCTCCGCCGTCATGGCTTTCCCGGTAAATTTTTATCTGCCCCTCCAGCACAAGAGCGGTTGACTTGATATACTGCCCTGTCCGCATGATGATATCACCGGCATTAAAGCTTCTTTGCACGGCTTCTTTTTCTATCACTTCAATAAGGCCGGGTTCAAATTGCGGGAAAAGTTCTTTCCAGTTCATCCGGTAAAGTTAAGGTTCTAAAATTTTCTCCATCTGCATACTGCGGCTTCCCTTGACCAGCAGGTGAGTGTTTTCAAAATGCTGCTGCTGCAGCCACTCCTTTGCTGCAGCTGCATTGGCAAATGAATGAAAGGGATGGCTGATCTGTTGAAAATCACCGCCTACGAGTACAACAGCGGTCCAGTCGTATTGTTTAATAAGTTCTATTATGCCTTTATGCTCTTCCAGGCTTTCATCCCCTAATTCAGCCATGGCGCCAAGCATCAGCACTTTATTCCCGGCAGGTGATCTTGAAAAATTCTCAATAGCCAGTTTCATGCTGCTGGGGTTGGCGTTATAGGCATCAAGGATGATCTTATTGGTCCCTTTTTCCACCAGCTGCGACCGGCTGTTGGAAGGAACGTAGGTTTCGATAGCAGCTTTTATTTTCTGTTCGGTGATATTAAAAAACCGGCCAACTGCAACAGCCGCCAGCACATTGGGTAAATTATAATCTCCCACCAACCGGGATTGAATACTGATTGGTCCTGCACCTTGTGTTATTTCCACTTCCAGGTAAGGGTCAGTTTTTTTTACCCGGCCGGTTATATGGGCATCATCTGTTGTACCATATTTAATGATGCCGCTGATGCCTTTGCTCATTTCCTGCAGGTAATCATAATCCCACATTACAAAAGCAGTTCCGCTATGGCTTCTCAAATGATCAAAAAGTTCTCCTTTACCTTTTCTCACCCCTTCTATACTTCCAAATCCTTCCAGGTGGGCTTTACCGCAATTGGTAATAAGACCGTGGGTGGGTTGTGCATACACACAATAGCTTTCGATCTCTTTCAGGTGATTGGCACCCATTTCAATGACAGCGATCTCCGCATCCATTTTTATTTTTAAGATCGTCAAAGGGATGCCGATATGGTTGTTCAGGTTTCCTTCTGTAGTGTATGTTTTACAGGCAGAAGAAAGAACAGCATGTATCAATTCCTTGGTCGTTGTCTTTCCATTACTGCCGGTAATGGCGAGGAAGGGTAGTGCAGTAAATTGTTCCCGGTGATGTTTGGCTAATTGCTGTAAGGCCGTCAGCGCATCATCCACCAATACTGTTTTGCCTGGTATTTCATATTCAGCTTCATCTATCACGGCATACGCAGCGCCGGCATCAATAGCCTGCTGCGCAAACTGGTTGCCATTGAAGTTGCCGCCTTTCAGTGCAAAGAAGATATCACCGGCTTTCAGCTTCCTTGTATCTGTCTGTACTGAGGGATATTGCGTATAGATCTTATATAATTCTTCTATTAGCATACAGCAAAAGTAAGTGGGATAGGGTAATATCAACAGAAGGTAATGGGTAAAAAGTAAGAACCCTCCGTGCGGAGGGTTCCTAACTATTATCTTTTATCTGTCAGTCATCATCTGATCTTATCTCTTCTGTCTTTTTGTTTTGTAGTGCTGACCAGTTTTGCGGCCATTACCTTCCGGAGAACCCATACGGTTCATTGCGCAACGGAAACCAAGGGTACTTAATGCCTGGTCTTCTTCGAGGTGACGACGGGCACCGGGAGTAAGCCAGTAAGCTCTGTCATTCCAGCTGCCACCTTTGTACACTTTTGACTTTTCAGGATGGATCAGGGTAGTGGTACCATATCCATACTGGGATTGTGATAAAGAGTCACCATCCAAAAAGTCTATTACATTACCTCTCTGGTAGTTTCTGCGGTTTTTGCTTTCAGCATCAGTAACATCAGCCATTCTTACACGGCCGGTGCTGTCTTTCTCATAGCGGGTAGAAGGATCCATGGTAGATGAATCTGCTACATACAATTTCTGGTATTTGTTACCACGGAAAGGAGCAGGCTGATCGTCAAAGTCGAGACTCGAAAGCGGACGATAGGTATCTTCCACCCACTCACTCACATTACCAGCCATATTATAGATACCGAAACCATTCGGGAAGAAAGATTTTACAGGGGCAGTGTAAAAGGCACGGTCATTCAAACCACCAGCCACACCGGCGTTGTCACCTGAACCTCTTTTAAAGTTGGCCAGGAATGTTCCCTGCCAGCTTCCCCGGCGGGTATCACGCAGGCCATTTACATTCTGTGCCCAGGGATATAATTGTTTATTAGAAGCCAGTTCCTCACCTCTTTTTCCTTCCTTAAGACTTGGACGGGGGTTTTGATTGATCAAACCATAAGCTGCATATTCCCACTCTGCTTCAAAAGGCAGACGGTAGTCAGGCAATAAAGCACCAGACTCCATGGTGGCAACTGTAGTTTTAGGTTCACCTTTAGGCGTCTTCATTTTGCCGGGAGGCGCTGTGTATAAACCCAAGAGGTAAGATTTTGTGGTAAAGTTATTATCACCCTGCTGAGCGCCGGGTTTTACATTGGCTTTATTAATATACCCTTTCTTAATTAAGGCACCTTCATTTACCCTGTCACTTCTCCAAAGGCAGAAATCTTTTGCCTGCCTCCAGGTAACACCCACTACAGGATAATCATTAAAGCCGGGGTGGCGGAGGTAGAACTCAACCATCGGCTCATTATAACTTAATTCACTTCTCCACACCAAAGTATCAGGAAGGGCCCCTTCTATAATTTTGGCATTGGCAGGGTCAGAAACGTCGAACACTCTGCCTAACCAATGAAGGTATTCACGATAGTGAACGTTAGCAACTTCTGTGCGGTCGATGTAGAAGGAAGGAACAGATACACGGCGGGGAATATTATTCCAGTCGCCCATGATGTCTTCTTCTGTTTGTCCCATGGTGAAAGTACCACCCTGAACAAATACCAGACCGGGGCCGAGGCCCTGTTCTTTGGCTTTGGACACCTTGTAGCCGCCCATGTTCTTGTCGTTGTAATTCCAGCCTGTTACATCAGACTTGTCTTGTTTTTTCTTGAACAGGCCGCCGTTCTTGCAGGAACCAAGCAGCACTACACAGGATACCAGGATTGTTAAGTTTCTCATTGTTTTTTGCATAAACCTATGAATTGGAATATTTTTAACGCCGGATGAGGTAAAAATATTGCACCTGTAAGAAGTTTTACCCACCTCCCGAATCAATTTCGGGACGAATATAGACACTTTAAGTAAAACCGGCTACGCAGAAATACTTTTTTTAAACGGGAAAACCCCATTTCGCCACCATTTTAGCAGTCCCAAAGTCCACTGGTTTTACCCGGCTCCAGGATGGTTTTTATGTACCTGTTTTCCTGTTTTTTGGTGGCATTTATTATCCCGGTTCATCACCACCTGCGATGATCAGAATAAACTGGCAGCTGCTCCACTTTTCTACAGCTATAAAAACACAGCCCCCTTTTTTTCACAGAATATTTTCCTGGCCAGGGATAAATCTGTTTTATAATAAGTTCCCGTATATCATCCTTGTTTACAGTCCTTATCAGCATTCCAGATAAAAACTAAAAAAATGTTTATGCGAAAAAATCGACCCAAAACATGGGTGGCGTTCCGCCTGCTTATCGTTTTTGCAATTATTACCTCAAAAGTTTCAGCGTCCAGCCACCGGGAAGCTCCATTGATCTCTAATGATCCCCTGGCAGATAATACTGACTTATATGCATTCCGAAGCCCGGATGATCCCACTACTGTTACCATCATTGCTAATTACATTCCTTTTCAATTACCGGAAGGCGGGCCCAACTATTACACTTTTGGTACAGATATCCGGTATGAGATCCATATCAAGAATAAAACCTCCACTCCCGGCGATGATATTACTTACCGGTTCACCTTTACACAGGTAAACCAGGACCCCACTACATTCTTCAACATTCGCTTAGGTCAGCAAAACATCAAGACCACTTATAAATGTGAAAAAAGTACTGACGGAGGAATCACTTTTACTACGATAGTAGCTGCGGGCACGGTGCCTCCTGCTAATATCGGCCCCCGTTCAATAGAAAATAACGTGGTGGGTTTGGGCGCTGCTAATTATAATACGTTAGTTCAAAATGCCATTGCCACCGCTACTACTACAGAAAAAGTTTTCTGTGGCCCTGCTGACGATCCTTTCTTTGTAGATCTTGCTGGTGCATTTGATGTAGGTAATTTCCGTCCGGAAGGAAACACTACGAATCCGACAAAAGATGGATTAGCCCGGTATAATGTACACAGCATCGCTTTAAAGATACCCATCAGCTTATTACAAAAAGATGGAAAGAATGCATCACAAGCAGCTAATATACTGGATGGTGATTTTGTGATCGGTGTATGGGCTTCTGCCAGCCGCCGGCAAATAAAAACCCTGGGTGCCAATGGTATTCCAGCTTATTCAGGTAACTGGGTGCAGGTTTCAAGATTGGGTATGCCATTGACCAATGAAGCAGTGATCCCGGTGGGCAGCAAAGACAAATGGAATGCTACCACACCTTATAATAATAATGATCTGCAGTTTGCACCTTTCTTCAGTAATCCTGAACTGGCCCTTTATATGGACAGTTCACAATTTGGAGGAGCAGTTCCTTCATTAAACGATCTGAGAATTCAAAGCCGTTCACTAGGCACTTATGATTTTCGCAACGGAAAAGCTGGTGCTTATGTATTAAAAGGTTCACCGGCATTGAATGGTACCGCATTGGATGATGCTATTTTTGGGACCATCCTGTTGCCCAATCCCACCAGCCCCCGGGCGGTTGACCTGTTGCCTATCTTTTATACAGGTGTTCCCAACCTGGCCCCTTATCAGTTAGCTACCGGTAAGAATAATAATGTGCTGGCCCCCGGAAAACCGTTCATAAATAATTTCCTGCCAACACTGGGTGATATGCTGCGTTTGAATATGGCAGTGCCACCTACACCAAGAAATGATCCGAAATTCAGTTCATTAGGTATTATAAATGCAGCAGTGCTGGGATTAACAGACCCTGCGTATAACGGATCCACTATGCTGCAATTCATTCCAAACATGGATGGATTTCCAAACGGAAGAAGGCTGGAAGATGATGTTACAACTATTGAATTACAGGCAGTAGGCGGAGTGGCGCTGGCCGCTATCGGTTTCTGGTATGATGATTTTACCGGGACAGGCAGCCCGGTCACCAATAAACTGGTTCGTACCATCAGCTTCAAATCAGGACTTACAACAAATGATACCACTTTCCGCAGCACCTTCCCTTATGTGCAGACACCGTGGAGAGGATATGATTACACATTAAAAGCAAGGTTCTGATGCTTCGACAAACTCAGCATTATCAATTAAAAAATTTGAAATAACTGATTTATGAAAAAATTTATAAATATAACAGCAGCCGTTTTGGTTAGTATGTGCCTGCTACATCAAACTGCTATCGCCTCATCCCACCGGGAAGCGCCATTGATCTCTAATGACCCGCTGGCAGACAATACCGATCTGTATGCTTTTAAAAGCCCGACCGATCCCGAAAAAATAATCCTTATCGCCAATTATATACCGTTTGAACATCCCGCCGGTGGCCCCAACTGGTATTCTTTTGGTACCAATATCCGGTATGAGATACATATTGATAATAATACAGCCACAGCCGGTGATGATATTATTTACCGCTTCACTTTTCAACAAACCAACCAGGACGGCAGCACCTTCTTTAATATCCGCCTTGGTAAAGAAAACCTGAAAACTACCTATACCTGCGAACGCAGTATCAATGGAGGCGCTTCTTTTACCACTATCAAAACTGGCGGACTGGTTCCACCTACAGATATCGGGCCCCGTTCCATCAATTCAGGTGTGGGATTAAATGCTGCTTCCTATAATGACCTGGTGCAGGCGGCTATCACCACTACTTCTACCGGGGAGAAAATATTCTGTGGCCCTGTTGATGATCCTTTCTTTGTGGACCTGGGCGGTGCTTTTGATGTAGGTGGTTTCCGGACAGCTGCACAAGGGGCAAGAGACGGGTTGGCAAAATTCAACTGTCATTCTATTGTGCTGGAAGTTCCGGTTTCTACTTTACAAAAAGATGGGAAATCCGTTTCACAAGCGGCAAATATCCTGGATGGTGAATTTGTAATTGGTGTATGGGCTTCTGCAAGCCGTCCGCAAATGACGACATTAAGTGCAACGGGTGATGCTCCGGCAACCTCGGGCAACTGGGTGCAGGTATCAAGATTGGGCATGCCGCTTACAAATGAAGTGGTAATTCCTATTGGTGATAAAGACAAATGGAATGGCACCAATCCGTACACAGGGGATGGTCAATTTGTACCCTATTTTAAAAACCCTGAGCTGGCATTGTATATGGACAATTCAGCTTTTGGTGGCGCTGTTCCGGGCTTAGCTCCGCTGCGCATTCAAACAAATTCGCTGGGTGCTTTTGATTTCCGTAATGGAAAACCCGGTCTGTTCCCGCTAAAAGGTACAGCAGCAGTAGCCGGTACAGCTTTGGATGATGCCATTTTCGGAACCATCCTTTTACCAGACAATGCAAGCCCACGGGCAGTGGACCTGTTGCCTATATTTTATACCGGCGTTCCTAACCTGAGGCCTTATCAATTAGCCACAGGCAAAGGCGGTGATCCACTCGCTGCTGGTAAGCCCTGGGTCAATAATTTTCTGCCCTCCTTATCAGATGCTTTGCGGTTGAATATGGCGGTTCCTGCCACACCAAGAACAGACCCGAAATTCAGTTCACTGGGATTGGTTCAGGCAGCCGTGCTGGGATTAACTGATCCTGCATATAATGGTAATGCAAACCTGCAGTTCATTCCAAATATGGACGGATTTCCAAATGGAAGAAGGCTGGAAGATGATGTTACAACGATCGAGTTGCAGGCTGTATCAGGAGTTGCATTAGCAGCCATCGGTTTATGGTATGATGATTTTACCGGAGGCAGCCCTGTTACACCCAACCTTCTCAGCGTTCTTACTTATAATGCCGGTGTTACCAAGAATGACGCCACGTTAAAAACAACTTTTCCTTTTGTACAAAACCCGTGGAGAGGTTTTACAGGCAACAGTTATTCAGCAGCAGCAAACCCGACACTGGGCCTTACATTACCCGAAGGTTCATTGCTGGCTTATCCCAATCCATTTAAAACATCTGTGACCTTTCATTATAAGATCGCAGCGGCAGGTGATGTACGGATCCAAATAAGTAATGCTTCAGGCCAGCTGGTAAAAGAAATAAGCCAGGGCAGCCGTCCGGGAGGACTTCATTATGTAACAGTGGACCAGTCCAGGCTTTCATCAGGAATTTACTTTGCACAACTTTTTGTGAACGGTAAAGGATATAAAGCCATACAAATATTAAAAACACAATAACGATCTGAGCAGTACAGCCGGGGAGTATCATATTCCCCGGCCTTTTTAACCAACTATATCAAAAATCAGAAGTATGAAAAAGAATAATTTATTACAAACGATCTTGCTGTGGAGTATTCTTTTAGGAATGCAAGCAGTACTTATTACAGGATGTAAAACCAAAGCAGCTGATCAGCAGGAAACCGGCACTTCGGACGTATTGTCCGTTCCGTCGCTCATGGAAAGAAAAGGCGAATTGGCCAATGCTGCAGAATGGGGAAAGACAAAAGAGAAAGTGGCAGAATTGAATCAAAAGATCGCCAAAGATGCAAGGGATGTAAAATCAAGATTGCAGATCGCTGTGATCTATATAGCAGAGGCAAGAGTGACGGGCGAGCATCCTTATTATTACCCGGCTATTTTGAAAATACTGGACGGTGTGCTGGCAATAGACAGCAGGAATTTTGAAGCACTGGTATATAAATCATCTGTAAAAATGTCGCAACACCAGTTTGCAGCAGCAAAGGAGATAGCAGAAAGTGCCAGGAATATCAACCCGGATAATGCCTATGTCTATGGCATTTTAACTGATGCCAATGTCGAGTTAGGCAATTATGAAGAGGCGGTAAAGATGTCGGATAAGATGCAGGAGTTAAAACCCTCACTCGAGTCCTATTCCCGGGCCTCGTACCTGCGGGAGATCTATGGCGACTACCCCGGTGCTATCCAGGCAATGAAGATGGCAGTGGAGGCCGGCCTTCCCGGTTCTGAGCCACAATGCTGGTCACGCAAAACGCTGGGACACCTGTATGAAAAGACGGGTAAGTGGAATGAGGCGGAGAACCAGTACCGTCAAATCCTGGCGCTGCGCCCGAGCTACGCTTTTGCATTGGAAGGGTTGGCGAAAGTTGAAAAAAACCGGAAGAATTATAAAAAGGCGCTGGAACTGCTCGACCAGGCTTCAGCCATCATGCCAGAATTCTCCTTCGAAGAGGAAAAGGGCGATATATATATGGTGATGGGGGATAAAACGAAAGCGGTGGAAAAATATAAAACAGTACTATCCATGCTTACAGAGGATGAGAAGTCAGGACATATTTCTTCTTTAGAGAAATGCAGGATTTACGGAAAGATGGGTGATTATGAAAAAGCAATGCAGGAAGCTCAAAAAGAGTATGGGGCCCGGCCGGCTAATATTGACGTAAACCAGGCAATGGCCTGGATCAGTTACCAGCTAAATAAACCCGCTGAGGCTATCGAATATATAAAAATAGCCACCCGAACAGGTTCCAAAGACCCGGAATTGCTCGAAAAGGCCGCTAGTATCAGGAAATCAAACGGTTAACCCCCGTTTTTTTGAAAAAAAAATATATTTTAACAATAAAGTCAAAAACAAAACGTTTTTCACCAAATTTGCTATCCCAAACGTACCTTGGGATTCAAAATAAAATCCTCCGGAAAAGCCAAAAGAACATTTTTTTAGTTTCAGATAAATTTCTCTTATTTTAGTTTTGTATTTAATCAAAAGCTCTATATTTACACCATTATTAAAAACTTTCTAATGAGACCAACTGCTTTAAAACTAACTGCCGGACTCCTGCTCTTTTGTGGATTATCATCCGCTGTAAAAGCCCAGGTTGAACCTATCAACGTTGTAACAACTGCTGTTCCTTTTTTACGTATTTCACCCGATGCCCGTTCTGGTGGTATGGGAGAACTTGGCATTGCCACTTCTCCAGACCAATATTCAGGATTGTGGAATATGGGTAAAGTCGCTTTCAACCAATCAAGTGGTGTTGGTGTTACTTACACTCCCTGGTTAAAAGACTTAGTGAACGACGTATATCTTTTAACTCTTTCCGGACATTATAAATTTTCCGACAACCAGGCCATCAGTGCTTCAGTTCGCTATTTTAGTCTGGGTAACATTACATTTACCGATAACCTCGGAAATGATTTCGGAAGCTTCCGCCCCCGTGAGTTCGGTATCGATGTCGGATATTCCCGTAAATTAAATGCGAAGAATGGTGTTGGTATCGCTTTGAAATATATCAACTCTAACCTGGCTGGTGGTACTACCGTAGGTAGCACTACTTACAAAGCTGGTAATGCTGTAGCTGCAGATCTGGGCTGGTATCATACTGGTACTGCATGGAGCTGGGGTGTTGTTTTACAAAACCTTGGATCTAAGATCTCTTATACAGATAATGCTGATGCAAAAGATTTCATCCCTGCAAACCTTGGCCTGGGTGCGAACTACACAAAGAAATTTAATACTGTAAACCAGATATCTTTCGGTGTTGAAATAAACAAATTACTGGTTCCTACACCTCCTGCAGAAGGAGATGCTGCTGCCCTTGCTGAGTACAGAAATAAAGGTGTATTAGGAAGCTGGTTCAGTTCATTCGGTGATGCTCCTGATGGATTCAGCGAAGAACTTAAAGAATTCCAGTTAGGTCTGGGTGCTGAATACTGGTACAACAACCAGTTCGCACTTCGTGCCGGTTATTTCTATGAGAATAAAACTAAAGGTAACCGTCGTTATTTCACTGCAGGCTTAGGTCTGAAGTACAACATCTTCGGATTTAACTTTGCTTACCTGGTTCCAACAGGTTCTGGTGTTAGCCGTAATCCATTGTCAAACACACTGCGTTTCTCTATCCTGTTTGATTTCAGTGGTGGTACTGCTGCAAAAAAATAAGTATATAGCTTCTTATTCATAAAAGTATCCCGTCCCGATTATATCGGGACGGGATACTTTTTTTAGAGATATTTGTTCTGTAAACAAAAGACGTATGGCTTACCGCATCGGTTCAGGAGTTGACTATCACCAACTGGAAGAAGGAAGAGATCTGTGGATCGGCGGAGTACAGATCCCTCACCATAAAGGTTCACTGGGCCACAGTGATGCAGATGTGCTGCTGCATGCCCTTTGCGATGCACTTCTTGGCGCTTTATCACTTGGAGATATTGGTCAGCATTTCCCTGATACAGACGCCAGCTTCAAAAATATTGATAGTAAAATACTATTGCAGAAGACCATGAACCTGGTTTCAGCAAAGGGGTACCGGGTGGTAAATGCGGACACCACACTTTGTTTGCAGGAGCCGAAAATAAAACAATATACCAGCCACATGCGCCAGGTCATTTCAGCTATCCTGGGCATTACTGAAGAAGACGTATCCATAAAAGCAACCACTACTGAACAAATGGGCTTTGTAGGCAGAGAAGAGGGGCTAATGGCTTTTGCAACCGTACTGCTGAAAAAGAAATGATCAATTAATACTGAAAAGCGGCACAAGGATTCTAAACCTATTGGAGCAATCTCTCCTTACCTTTGCCCGAATGCCATCCATTCAGGTTAAAATAATGAATCAGTCTTCCAATCCCTTACCGGAATATGCCACTGCCGGTTCGTCCGGCATGGATATCAGGGCAAGCCTTCCGGAGGCAATTTCCCTGCAGCCCATGGAAAGGGTGCTTATACCAACCGGTTTGTTTATCGAGCTTCCTGAAGGTTATGAGGCGCAAATAAGACCAAGAAGCGGTATCGCAATAAAGCAGGGGATCACCTGCCTCAACAGTCCCGGAACTATTGATGCGGATTACCGGGGAGAAATTAAGATCATATTGATCAACCTTTCCGGCGAAGTACAGGTCATACAGCCGGGCGACCGCATAGCCCAAATGATTTTTCAACACGTAATAAAAGGAAACTGGGTTGAATCTGCCCGGTTGGAAGTAACCGGAAGAAATACAGGTGGTTTTGGCCATACCGGGAAACAATAAATAAAAAGGATGATAAAACTACTCTTCATAGTTGTTGTGGCCGTTTCATTGCTGACTTCCTGCCGCTCCGCAAAAAAAATACAAACTGCAATTGCCAAAAAAGATACTACCGCAGTACCGGTGATCCTGCCTACCACAAATCCTCATGAAGATTCTATTGCGTTTATGAAAAAGACGTATGACGAGGTGACTGGCAAACGAATCAACTTTACCACCTTTTCTGCAAAAATGGATGTTGACTATACCGATGCAGATGGCAAGAATTACAATTTCAATGCGCATTTGCGAATGTATAAGGACAGTGTGATCTGGGTTTCAGTTACCGCCATACTTGGGATAGAAGGAATGAGGGCATATATTACCAGGGACTCCGTAAAGCTGCTCGATAAGCAGAACAAAGTATATAAAGCCAGGAGTGTTTCATACCTGCAGGAAGAAACAGCTTTGCCATTGGACCTGGCATCATTACAGGACCTGTTCCTTGGAAACCCGATCTTTCTTGACTCCAACATTGTTTCCTATTCTGCTTCCCTTACTTCTGTTTCACTCCTGTGCAACGGCGATTTTTTTAAACACCTGATCACTATCGGCACAGCTGACCGGCTGGTGCAAAGCAGCAAACTGGATGATATGGATGAATTGCGAAGCCGGACCTGCTATCTTACTTACGAAGATTATGAAAATAAAAAAGGCCCCTTTTTTTCCACCAAAAGAAAGATCAACGTATCTGAAAAGAAAAAGCTGGATAAAACACCTGAGTTCAAAAATGAATTGGACTTAT
>CAYUCU010000096.1:0-15658 GCA_964443345.1 uncultured Chitinophaga sp. | reverse complement strand
GCATACCAGTAAAGTCGCTGGTCCAGTTGCCTTTGAAATCGGAAGCGGCAATGCCAAATTTGTTATAGTTCACCATTAGGGCCATTGTATTTAATACGGCCGGTTCACTGTCCCATCTTATGGCATCGGGGTCGGCTTTAAAGTATTGCATAAAGGTATGTTTATCCGGGGCAATAAATTCAAGCCACCCGGTTCTACCTTGTCTGAACAAAACGATATACACCTCTTTTCCTGTAGCATTATCTGTTGCAGTGCCAAAACCGATGTATGGCCTTTCATAGTTATTGATAGAAGTTGTTTTGTAGTTCTTCAGGTTACTGTAACGGGGTGCCACCAGTATATTCCAGGCAGCAGTGGTAAGCGGTTCGGGGTCGGCCGGAAAAATTGTCCCTTGTTTGGGATAATGAAGTAACACTTTCATATTCCCTTTTGTTACCTCTACCCAATCTTCCTGCACGGTGCTTATCCACCCGTCATCAAAGTTGGTAGTGGTAAAGGCGAACCCGTCTTTTTTGGCGATTGTATTTGTTACTACAGGTTTTGCAGGATCATTGACCGGCTTGCTGGCAGTCTCCTGCGGCTTCTTTAAGCTAATCGACCCAAGAAATTCTGAGATGTCTTTTTCATATACATCCGTATTGGTCATGATGATGATATTCACCATTTTCTCATAGCCGGAAGTCGTGACCAGCATAACAATTCCTTTTACTCCATCACTTTCAAATGGGGAATAACCGGTTTGTGCTTCCCAGCCGTCTTCACTTCCGGATGGCTGCATTTCAGGTGCAGCTGAAACCGTCACCATTTCTTTTACAACTGTTTCCCAGGCCGCATCAAAATTTGCTTTACTATCGGAGGTGCCGGGCACCGCTTTTAGTAATGAGATCATGCAGTAAATGCCTTTAGTGTCATCTTCTTTTGAAAATTGCACTGTGCCTGGTGTGGATTGTTTTTTCCACCCTTTGATTGGAGTATAAGTTGCCAGGTCAAATGTTTCAGTTTGCGCAAAGGCTGTAATTGCCAAAAGACTAATTAACGCGGAGGTTACTATTTTTTTCATAGCAAATCAATTTGTAAATGATCTTTATTCTATTTTACCAAAACCTGTTTCATCTATCCATAATATTCTTGCCCCTTTGATGCAAGTGAAAAAAACATTGTATGTTTTGGGTTTGCCTTCAATATCTGAAAAATTCACCTGCCAGTTATTGGGTACCGAAAATTTCCCGTTTGATTTGGCGCTTTGAAACTTGATGTTTCCAACAAACCCGCTTGCCACCCCAATGCTCCACTTGTATGTATTGCCTGTTCCAAATTCAAATGATTGATTAGAGGCGTGTGTATCAGCTCCTGCACTGGCACCGGTGTACGCATTTACGTATTGTGTTAACCCGGAAAAATTGTTTGTCCATTTGCCCCGAAGGTCAGAGGCCGCCACTGCAAATTTGTTATAGTTGGCCATCTTCTCCATTTTTTCCCAGCCAGAAGTTTCCTGATGGTACGCACCAAATTCCTGTTCAAATGATTGTTTATTGGGAGTAATAAATTCCAAATACCGTCCATTGCCACCCGAATAGTTCATTTTGAACAATACAACATGGACTGCTTTGCCAGTTGCTTTTTCTACCATATCTGCTTCTGCAAACTCGATGGATTGCCAGCCGGTGATAGGTTTAAATTCAAAATTGGAGGCACTGCTGTATTTAGGGGCCACAAGGACATTCCAGGCATTTTTTAAGCCATCCATTAAAACTGAATTATAAGCATCTGCATTTTTATTCGGATAGTGGATCAGCACTTTTGTGTTTCCCTTTATTACCTGCACCCAATCTTGCTGTACGGTGCTGGTCCATCCATCATCGAAGTTGGTGGTGGTAAATGCAAACCCGTCTTTTTTTGCTACTGCAACCGGCTGCGTCGGTTTGACAGGATTTGTTACCGGCTTTTTAGCAACCGGAGCTGGTTTTTTTAAGCTCACTGATTCTAAAAAAACGGTCATATCCCTTTCATACACATCCGTATTGGTAAGGATAATGATGTTCACCATTTTTTCAAAACCTGTTGAGGTTACCAATAAGACAATTCCTTTGGTACCATCGCTTTCAAAAGGGGCATACCCGGTTTGGACTTCCCAGCCGTTCTCTGTTGCTGCCGGCTGCATTTCGGGTGCCGTGGAAATGGTTACCATTTCTTTTACCACAGAGGTCCAGGCCAGGTCAAAATTTTCTTTTGAGTTTGCAGCACCCGGCAATGATTTGAACAACGTTATCATGCAGTACGTCCCTTTTGCTGCATCTTCAATGGATAACTGAACAGCACTTTCTGATGCCTGTTTTTTCCATCCTTTCGGGGCGGTGTAGGTGGCAATATCAAATGTTTGTGGCTGTGCGAAGACAGCAAGATTAATAAATACCAGAATGATCAAGAGGAACTTTTTCATAATATCTTATTTTACTTTTACGAGACTGAATCCACTACCTGCATTATTATTCAGGTTCAAAATACGGCCGCCTCTTACCGCCATAAACGATGCATCAAACTTATCTGTCTTTCCCTGCCATCGGTTGGTAGCTGTGATACTCCATTCAGAGACCGTGTATTTCCCTTTATAGTTCTGCTGAAAAGTACTCATGTTTCCTACTGCTCCTGTGGCCCCGTTGTGAATACTCGAATAGGTGTCTCCATTGTTAAACACAAAAACATCACTGGTAGCAGCAAGGGTCATGCCGGCATAACTTTCATAACCGGATGGAGTGACATAATACCAATGGGCTGTGGAGGTATTTCCGTTCTCCCATTTTCCAATTATATCAGCCGGGCTTACCGCAAATTTATTGTACCGGCTCATACCTGCAAGATCAGAAGTGTATCTGTCTGCGGCATTGGGAAATTGCTGGCGGAGGGTATTTTCAGCACTGGCAGTGCCAAGTGTAATATAGGCGGTGTTGGGAGCAATACTAAGCCGCATGGCAATAAATTTTTTCTCACCCGTGGCTTTATCGGTGGCCCAGCCTTCAATATAATCCTGCGACAATTCCGACAGGAACCCTCCATTATCAAACTTTTTTGACTGAATGGTGAAGTGTTGGGTGACATAGTTATCCCAATAATAATGCCTTGCCTGCAATCCCGTACCAGAAAATTTGCTATAATCATACGGCAAAGCATACCATAGATAAACTTTTATATCCCCTTTTGATACCAGCACCCAGTCATTTTGAACCTCACTTTTCCAGCCATCATCAAAATTGGTAGAAGAGAACTTATATCCATCGGCCGGAGCTGGCTTTACTCCAGGTTGTTTTCCCGGTGGCGGATTAACGGGTGTTTTTCCCGTTGGTTTTGCCAGGATTACTGATCCCAGAAATGTAGTCAGCTCTGTTTCGTATTCATTAGTATTGGTGAGTACCAAAATATTTACCATTTTTTCATACCCGGTTGAGGTTACCAGCAGGGCCACTCCTTTGGTGCCATCAAGTTCGAATGGTGCATAACCGGTTTGAGCTTCCCATCCCTCTTCTTTCGAAACTGGTTGCATCTCAGGCGCAACAGAAATCTTTACCATCTCTTTTACCACAGTCTCCCATGCAGCATCGAAATTGCCTTTAGCGTCGGCACTCCCGGGTATGGCTTTCATCAATGTTATGATACAATAAGTGCCTTTTGCTGCATCTTCTTTGGTAAACTGCAACGCACTTTCTGTATTCTGATTTTTCCAGCCATTGGGTGGCGTAAATGTTATAAGATCAAATTTTTGCTGTTGTGCAAATGATGTTACTACTGATATAAACAGTAAATTAATAACAAGTAGCTTTTTCATAACGATGCTTTTTTTATTCTTCACATATTTCCCATCTCCACAAAGCACAGGAGGAGGTGGCGGTGCTGAAGGAAAGGAATAAGGAAGCTTTGGCATTTACAAAACAGGTAATACCAAACTGGGCGCTTTTAAGGTCTGTTTTTGGGATTAAGGATTCTTCCGTTCTTGAAACAGCCTTATCAATACCATTGATAAATGTTACGGGTGCTACTGCAGTATGCATTTCGCCGCCAACCGAAAAGTCAGATGAATTCGCATCTGTTGTAAAAGCAACTGTGACCCAGGCACATCCAATAATAGTAAAGGCCGTTCCCCTTCCATTCCAGTCAAATGTTTTCTTTGAACGTAATTGTCTTGTATCTAATGGAAAAGTTCCGGGAACGGATATGGTATTATGAATCCATCCCTGTGATGCGTAGTTGCCTAATACTGCTGTAGTGGCACCGGCAACTATTTCAGCAGGGCTGGGTGGTCTTGCTGGTTGAACCTGGACCCTGGTACCACCAATAGGCCCACCAGCCGTACCAAATGTTCCTCTGAATAAAGCGTTTGCATCAACACAGATATTGGCTGGTGCAGGTGGTGGTGCAGGAGGAGGTGCGGGTTTTTGACTACCTGAGCTCATTGTAAAATTTAAAAACTCACCAAACCGGATCGTTTCCTTCAGGTTGTTTGGAAATAAATTTTTCAATTTTTGCTTGTAAGAGGCCTCATCAATCTTTGCCATGTCCCAAATCCTTTTCACAAAAGGATAGAATTTTTTCTCGATCTGTTTGAGCAGGGCAGTTTGCTCTTTAAAATCAGTTGACTTGCCCGCTTTTTCCATAGCAGCGGAGTAAGCTGCAAATTCACCAGACTGATCTTCCTTCATCAATTTTTCAACCTGGTCTCTTACAGGCTTCACTGTATTTACGATCTGGTTTTCTATATCTTTAGTGATGTGGATCTTTGTTTCAGGTAACTCTTTTAACTGTGTCACCCTTTGACCATACGTTTTTACCGAACTGGTCACCAAGAGGAAAAAGACCAGGATGGCTGATAGGTTAATTGTGTGTTTCATTTGGTGTGTTTTAATGGTTAATTTTTAATTACTGTTCCAAATTTGTTTTTCAAACTTTTGATTCCTTTTTTCTTAATCGACCCGACCCACAAATGCTACAAACAGACCGGATGAACTAAATCGCTTATCCAACGGAATCCCGCACCCAAATGCCACATAACGCCCATCCCGTGAGAGGGAAGGGGTGGACACAGAGGTGCCGGTAACGGATGAAACGGGTATCATTTTTCGGGTTTGCAGATTATACAATACCACATTATTGGATGGAGTGCCAAAGTTGGAAGCCTTAGTTGTGAACGCTACTATATCGCCTCTTCCTGATATGGAAATTGCTTCTCCCTGTCCGAACGGACTGTCGCTGTCGCCTTCCACTCCGTTATTGTCCACACTGGCCCTTATCGTAGTGTTGGTCTCTGAATCATACACAAAGACATCCTGTGCTTTGTTGTTATCATTTGGTACTACATTGGTCGCCGTAGTGGCATAGGTAATAAAACGGCCATCGAATCCGGAGATAGTAGGGGTAACGACCCTGCTGGAGCTTTCATCTCCCTGGTTTCTTTCGCCACCATCATAAGCCATGGTTATTCGCTTCAGGGGTAAGCCAACAAGACTGGAATTTCTTTCGTACAGAAAAATATCCCAGAGATTGTTGTTGTCATCTGGCACCAGCGTATAAGCATAAGACCAGAATGCGATCTTATACCCATTCATATCAATTGAGGGCCTGGATCCACCAACTCCTATACCTGTTTTGGGATCTTTACTAATGAGGGTAATATTCTTATTGTGTTTTTCCCAGAGATACACATTCACTCCATCTACCCGGGTGCCATCTGTTAAAAGATTGCTGGCATTGGAAGAAAAAGCCACATGCCCACCCATACCTGAAATAGAAGGTTCAAAACTTTGACTATTACCTTCCACGCCGTCGGGGCTTACACTTACTCTTTCTATTTCTCCACCTTGCTGCGTCTTTCTCCATAAGAATACATCCCTCACTCCGTTATGGTCACCTTCCACCAGGTTAGTAGCATAGGATTCAAATGCAACATACAACGAACCGACAGAGATAACTGGTGCAAGGCTGTTGCCATTACCTTCCTGTCCATCGGGGGCACGGCTGATCATCCTTGTTTCTCCGGTTTGCCGGTCTCTCCAGTATATCTGGCGGTACTGACCTGTAGAACCGCATAATCCTCTTGCCTGCGAAACAAAAACCACGTAGCGGCCCTTGTCCTCGGGTGCCTTATCAATGCAGGGATCCCAGCTTTCATAAAAAGTACCCAATACAGAATCGCCATTGCCACGGCTGATAAGATCAATTTCTTTATCTCCATATATTTTTATAAAACTGGTGGCAGAGGCAACACCTGGTTCACCGCTGTAATTACTTACTACATAACGCTGGCCTTCCGGCGCTGATTTGATAGTTACACTATAAGGAGTGCCTTCGGTAAGAGGTCTGGGGAAGGCGAACCGTACGGAGCCTTGTGTGGCCGTAACAGTAATGTCGTCTGCACCGTTGTTTTGCAAAGTAATTTTTGTACCGGGCACACCATCCAGTATGCCTTTGATGACCACTTGTCCGGGTGCGGCTCCTGATTCAACTAATGCCAGGAAGTTGCCGTTCTGGATGATGGCGAAATTGCTGTTATTAAGAAAGTTCACCGGCCGTGGCCCGGAACTTTGCGATATGATAATTGTGTCACCTGTTTTGTATGTGCCAGCAAAGTTCACAGTGGTATTGCTCTGCGTTATGGTTATGCTGCCGCCTTTGTTACTGGTAAATGAAAAACTTTCACCCGGGCCTGCATAAGATAATTTCACTCCCACTTTATAACCGCCAGTTGCAGCAGAGGTGGTTTTGCTCTTAGTATTCTTTTTTGGCTGTGCCATACCGGATACTGAAAAGAGCAGTAATACAATGAATAAAGTGTATCGCATGGTTTTTTATTTATGGGTGATTGCCTGTTACCGTACCGGCCTTTTCTTTTATTTTATTCAAGAGTGATTTCTTTGGTTTGCTTTCCGGGCTTTTTTCAACCGGGGCAGGGGCCGGTTCAGTGGCAGCGGGGCTGCTGGCAATTGCAGGTGAAACCGGTGTGGTTGCTTTGGCAGCAGGAGCAGGTTCATTGCCAGGGACGCCCATCTTTACTTTAGTGGCAGAAATGATCTCTCCCTTCAGCCATTCTTTTACAAATGCCGTTACTACATCATTCACTTCTTTACCTGCACGATATGCAGCTTTCCATTTCAGACTTTTCTTTTCATAGGCCGGGTTTACAAAGGTTTGTCTCTTACCACTGCCGGTAAGTTTAGCAGTGAAATCTACAGTGGCTACCAGCTGGAGGTATTCCTGCAGCCTTTTCTTTATTATAATTGCCGGATCTAAGGGAAATGCTTTTTCCCAAAGGTCTTTGCCGGGAAACGGTTTTTTTGCAGCTGCCAGCAGCGCATCAATTCTTTTCTGATTTTCATCCAGTTGCTTTTGCTGCTCTGCCACATACTTTGTATCGTTAGGGTAATTCTTGATATTCAACTTAAATACTTCGTTGTTTCTTTTCAATGAAGAAAGGCTCATCCCTTTGTCTGTCAGCGGCATGGCATCTTCCCGCTTTTTGTTATATTCGGTAATAAATTCTTCACTGTTCACATACTTTTTTACATAGTCGCAAAGGTCTTTTGCGGCACCAGCTTTATCACCTGTAATGATACTTGCCAGTAACCTGGCAGTGGGTATCTGGAATGATTGTAACTGGCTGTACACATCATTAGATGATCCGCCTTCCAGTCCGCCTTCCATAGGCCCGGATGAGAATCGCCCTACCAGGTTATTCATGATGTACGCTTGTGCCGTTTGCTGCTGCATACCCAACCGGGTAATGATATCATCCACCATTTTCCAGGCCGTGGCTGTAATAGCAATTACAACAACAGCGATCAGTAATTTTCCTTTTTTCATTTTTAATAGTTTATCATTTTAGTAATTCAGTCATTACGCCGTAGTAATTTTAATTGGAACGGGGAAAGAAAATAAATATCCCTGACGTATTAAATCGTTTATCGTATTTCTCGCTGCATCCCGCTATTACATAACTACCGTTTCTGGAGATCATTGGACGGGCAGTGCTGCCATTGGTAAAGTTGGTAACAGGAATGATCTGCCCGGTCTGTGTATTTTGTAAAACGATATTTCCTTTCGGCACTCCCAGGTTGTCTGCATTGGTATTATAGGTTATCCATCTTCCGTCATAACTGATGCCTATTTTCTCTCCCTGGCTTATCGGACTGTCGCCGTTAGTGTCTGTGGTGCCTGCCTTACTTATTCTTTTTACAAAACCGCCAGAAGTGCTACAAATGAAAACGTCCTGCATTTCATTATCATCACCTTGTACCATGTTGGATGCTGTGGTGGCATAGGCAACAAATCTTCCATCTCCTGATATTGATGGAGCCACCTGGCGACTGGAGCTTTCGGTTCCCTGGTTTCTTTCAGTACCAGATTCCGTGAAGCTTATTCTCCTGAGTCGTGGAGAGGAGCGTTCCCATAAAAAGATATCCCAAAGATTGTTGTTGTCATTTTGGGTGAGCCTGTATGAAAATGAGCAGAATACAACTTTTGTTCCATCTTCTGATATTGAGGGCACAGAACCACCAACACCTTTTCCTGTTTCATAATCTTTGCTGATCAACTCTGTTGTTCCGGATAACAGGTCATGTACAAAAACATTCACGCCTCCTTTGGAATTGGGATCCAGGTTACTTGCATTTGAACTGTAGGCAATTATAGTTCCGTCTCCGGAAACAGTGGGATCCATGCTTTCTGAATTAGCAGCCTCACCAAATTGTGACTTGCTGACCAAAGAGATTTTTCCTGTTTGCCCCTGCCATACATAAATGTCTCTTGCACCATTATTATCGGTAGCAGATAAGTTAGTGGCATATGATTCAAATGCTACTGTCTTTCCATCTGCTGAAATAGCGGGTACATGATTATTACCATTGGCTTCTTCACCGGAAGCTGATTTGCTGATAAGCCGGGTTTCCCCGGTTTTTCTGTCCCTCCAGAATACCTGGCGATAGTTTCCGGTTGAGCCATCCATGCCTTTTCCATATGCCACAAAGGCAGCATACCTTCCTTCGTCTTCATTCATGCCACCTGTAACGGGTGTGAAACTTTCATAGTAGGTGTTGAGTATCTTGTTATCTGTACTGCGACTTACCAGGTCATGACTATAGTCACATCGTACACCAATGAAATTGGACTCGTTTGGCTCCGCCACCTGCCCTTCACCGTTTGCATACACTTTACAGCCAAGGCTGGCGGGTTCGGACTTTATAGTTATCATATAGCTTTCATCAACCGGGTATTTTTTTGGGAAATTAAAATCCGTGGTTTGAAGTGCCCAGTTGCCGGAAGTTCCTGCTTGCTTCAGCACCAATGAATCTTTCTGATTATACTGTAGCACCAGTTTAGTACCGGGAGGTGCTGAAAATTTTCCCCGCAGGTGTGTCTTCATTGTACTTGTGCCGCAAATGGCATTAATCACCACATCCGAATGTGCGATCTGCCCTGTGTTTGGGGTTAGCTCACAAGCCCTTGGTCCGGATAGCTGGGTAACGGTATAGCTTTCACCCGTGCTGAAGGTGCCGGGAAAGTAGGTGATCTTGTCTGCCTCGGTGATGGTAATTTGTTTGTTAGGTCCTAATGAATATTCAAACTGTTCTCCTTCTTCAAGCGCATTTACTTTAACCCCTATCGTATGCATGGTAGGCGGGATGATACGTTTTACTTTTACCAGGATATCTGAATCTCCAACCGTGTAATAGTTCGGAACTATCTCGAAGGTCCCGATTCCACCTTCCTGGGCAACTCTGAATCTGACACCCTTTGCTATAGTTTTAGGAAAGTAAAATGGTTTTTTCCCTTCTGTTACTGTAATAGTGTTGAAGCCGTCAATATAGAACCGTAAGCGTTCGCCGGGTTTGACGGAGTCTGCTTCTAATGCTACCCGGTGTTGGGCAGGAGGTGTGGGCGGCGGTGGTTGCTCTCTTAATTTGATATCTGCAACCACCCGCAGCAGTAAAGTATAATTGCCATGGCCAAACGTATTTTCAAGAGTTTCTTCGTTGAATGCAACCGGTATGATACCTTTTCCATAACCATAATCTTTCTCTGCGATTATCTTAATGGTTTTAGGTGTAAGTATCAGTACTTGCGAACTGAAATCCCAATTGGGAAACAGTCCGACAGGCCGGATGGCGAGTTTATTCTTATTGGCTGTGAACATTCCTTCATATTTGGCATCAAGACCAATATATCTTCCGGCCACGAAATAACCATATGGATTATTGTCATCATAGACATAACTATCACGAAACTCCCAAAATTTTTGTTTTATAGCCATATCATTTAAAGCCCGGTTTGTGGCAACCCCAAAATCCTGTAAGGGTGTTATACCCAATGGCCCCTCATCTTTCTCCCAAATGGTGGGAAGGATCACTATGAGTGTGTTTTGAGAACAAAAAGTGTTAATGATAGCATAGTTGGAAAGGATATTAGGGTCACCGTCTCCATATACTCCTTCCCGGTAATAACTATCACCTGCTTTAAGTCCTCCATTAATGGTAGCGGTTCCTGCTTTTACCCGGAAAGGGAGAAAGAAATCTTCTCCGTATATCTTTGACAGGCCATTATAATTTGCACGGTTAGTTGCAACGGATGTCCAGTTCCAGAATTCAACAAGTACTTCATCACCCACACCATCTCTACCAAGCGGATCATCGTTTGTGGGGCGGTTACAAATAAAGCCGTGAAAGGAGATGGTTACCGGTCCATAATAGTCTTCCGTTTGGGCAAAACCATTTGTTATACAGGTGATGGTGGAAAGGAAAAGCGTAAGAAGATATTTTTTCATCGTGAGGGATTGAAGTAGTTTATTTTCTCAGCGACCAGGTGCCTGTTTTTGTTGTAAAGCCGTCATTATATTTCCATGTACCAGAAAGTGTACCGGCGATACGGTCAAGCGTACCGGTTAATTCATAGCGCTTGCTGTTCAGGGTAAACTGTCCGGAAAACTGGCCATTGTTCAGGGTATAGGTTCCGCTTTGCCGGGGTGTATTGTAACTGTCAAAAAGCTGAAAAAATCCATCTTCGCTGATCTTCATTTTAAAAAAGCGGTCCGCTGTGCCGTCCCAACTGCCCTCCCACATTCCAACATGATAAGGAGTTTTTACTGGTGGCCTGGGATTAATGACAGAAGGATAGATCGTTTTTCTCTGGAGACTGATAGTAATGGTATAGTTTGGACGGTTATTGGGATCCCCGAAAACTCCTTCAATATAATTGGCCTGGAATTGTGCTATGTCGACACCGGGGTTGGCAAACGCAAGGTATTCCAGGTAGCGCATAGAAGCCCTTGAGAAAGTGAAGATCGCAGGTGTAAATTCAAAATTACTGCTGATACCAACCGGCCGGGTAGCACCGCTGCCCCTTACCGGCTCTAACAGGGTTTTAAATGATGGGAGACCAGTAAAAGAATTCCAGTTGAGCGTTCTTACTTTATCCACGTCGGCAGATATACCGGTATAATAACCTGCAACACTGCTGTTATAGTTTGCCCGGAGGGTTGCATACTTTGCGGGCAATTGTCCGGCGATCATAGTCATACAGGCGGACATATTCTGGTTAAAGGCAGCTAACACATCCGGGCCTGCTTTATCCTGCTCCCAAACAACAGGAACGATCACCAGTATGTCATTTTCACGGATCGGGTATTCACCGAAGACCATTTTATTCAACGGGTAGGTGGTACCGCTGAACAACATTTTAATATCCAGGTTGGCCTGGATACCTCTTTTGAAAATTGCTCCGTTATCGGCGTTCACTATCGCCCAATGATATTGCACAAAGGCTTCATTGCCATTTCCGTCGTTGGTGGCATCCTCCATTTCGGTTTTGCAGAAAAGTTTGTCGCCCCATATATTCACCATCACACTATCTGCTTTCTGGGCATAACTCACTGCAACATTGAACATAAGCAGGAATAAAAGGAACTTTTTCATACTTTATTATTTTACATTTTTATAATAGCAGTGTGTACTGATTTTCTAATTAGCTCAGGAAGGCCTGATACTTGCGACCTTGTTTGTTTCAGCCTCTTCTCAGAATTTTTCGGAAGTAATGAAAGCCAGATGTGAAAGTAGCATCGGGGGATGCAAGATGAAATAGGCAAATGGGATAGAAAGGTATAGGTATTTTGTGGGATAGGGTTATACCCTTTTCCCATAAACTTTGTTAATAGCCTCTGTTTTATTTTGAACATGCAACTTTTCATAGATCTTACCAATATGCTGTCGCACGGTGTGAAAGCTGATGCCCAGTTGCTCTGCTATCTCTTTATATAACATTCCTTTGGCAAGGTGTTCCAGTACTTCTTTTTCCCTGGTGGTAAGTATGGCAGACTCACTATTAGCCCCCTGCTGCTGTTCCTGGAAAATAGTAACTAATTTCCGGGCAATGGAAGCACTCATCGGCGATCCGCCTTTGTGCAATTCTTTAACGGCCTCTATGATTTGAAGGGGAGGGGTCTTTTTAAGCAAATAGCCGCTGGCACCGGCTTTCAGGGCTTCAAACACCTGGTCATTATTCTCATATACCGTAAACATCATGAACTGCATCTGCGCCCCGGTCTTCTTTACCTCCCGGATACATTCTATACCCGTAATGCCGGGCAGATTGATGTCCATTATTACAATATCAGGTTTTAATAGCGGCAGTTCCAGTATCGCTGCTTCGGCTGTACGAAATGTACTTAGTAACTGAAGTTCAGCATCTCTCCGGATGAATTCACTTAATCCTTCGGAAACTTCTTCCAGGTCTTCTACTATTACCAGTTTGATCGTGGTCATTAATGCAAATTTAACTGTAACCTGTTACCGGCCTATAGGTATTTTGTTATACGGGAGCTGTAATAGTGATCCGGGTGCCATTATTATTTTCGATGGTAAAGGTCCCGTTTATGTCGGTCATCCTCTTTTTCATGTTTTCCAGCCCGTTTGCAAAGGGACGGATATTTCCGGTATCAATTCCTTTGCCGGTATCTGAAATTACCACACTTACAGACCGGTTGTTTTGATCGTGGCGGAATGAAACAGTTACTTCTGCGGCACCTGCATGCTTTACGATATTATGCAACGCCTCTTTAATAACAAGGAAAATGTTTCTTCTGACTTCTCCCTGTATCTTATTTTCACCCAGTTCTCCTTCACTGAAATGAAGCTTGATATTTTTGTCCTGCAGGTATTCGGAAGCATAAGAGCGGCAAAAGCTTACCAGGTCGCCGAGTGAATCATACCGCTGGTTCAATGCCCAAACGATCTCATTCATTTTCTCCGCCATTTCATCACTATAGTCAGATATTTTTGATAAATCCGTTTTTAAACCATCATTTTCCTTTTGGGTGAGTTGCATCTTTTCGCTGATGAATTTGATACGGCTGAGGCTGGCGCCAAAATCATCATGCATATCGGTGGCGATACGGGTGCGTTCTTTTTCAACCGCCTGTATTTTTTCAGCGGCTGCTTTTTGCTTTTGCAATTTTTGAAGATAATACGAACGGAATATATACCAGATCAGTAAAGCGATCAACAGGCCCATCAGTATCCTGAACCAGGTAGTTTTGAACCAGGGTGTTTCTATCGTAAAGGTCAGCGGATACATTGTTTCTATCCATGTTTCATTTCCTTTATGTTTACAACGAACAGACATGCTGTAAGTACCGGCAGGCAGATTATTGAAAGTAACACTTCTTTTGTCGTTCAGACCGATCCAGGTATTGGCAGAGCCTGTGAGCTGGTATTGAAATTCCAATTGATTATTACGGTTAAAATCAGGACAGGCAAAACTGAATTCTATATTGTTGTCCCCGGGCTTTAGCCAATTCTTTTTTTCTGTTTCAAAATACCAGAGTTTTCCATTCACCTTTATCTCATCAATAAAAACAGGCGGTTGAGTGGTGATGGTTTTGTATAATAAGGTATCGGGATTAAAGTAAGCAATGGTTCGCTTTGCCCCGGCGTATACCAGGTTCTCCTCATTATCATAAAAGATGCCGCTGCTTTCAAAGTTATCTTCCGGTAGCCCATCATAGCTGGTAAAGGTTACCACTTTATCCCTGTCCGGCAGGTAGCAGCATAACCCTTTGCGGGTGCCAAACCACAGGCGGTCTTTGGCATCGCTTACCATACCAAATATTGCATCCGTGGGCAAGCCCCTGTTGATGTCGTAGTAATCTCCTTTTTTTGTGTTGACATTATACCTGATCAGGGCGGCGGCATCCAGGGCGATCCATAGATTGTCTTTTGCATCTGTATATAAATTGCTGATACCAGTATTGTGTGTAAACTGTGGTATCAGTTTGCCGATCTCATATTCTTCAAATTTTTGCAATGTGGCATCCCATTTCAGCAACATCTGATTTTTATTACTGCCCCACCAGATATTGCCATGACTATCTTCTGCAGCGCCATGTACATAGCTGAGGCTGAAGGAGGGCGGATTGAGCGTTTTACTGTACTGGATATACTGGTTGCTGCCCGCAAGGTTTCGGATGAGTCCGCCACTTCCATTGCAACTGTACCACAGATCCCCATTGCGGGCTTTAAAGACTAGTGTAACTAAATCTGTAATGGGAGTATAAAAGGGGTGTAAGAAATCCGGATAAGACAGTTTGCCCGACATCACATTATAGATCATCAATTTCCGGGGGCCTCCTGTTGCAATAATTTCATCACCATTACGAATGGCCGACCAGCCATACGTTGCAGTTTTGTCTATCTGTTTTAAAACATTGGTGTTCCGGTCAAATTGAAAAAGACTCTGTTTTTCAGTTAAAATATAAATTTTACCATCTGCTCCTTTTATGATGGATTTAAAATCATTCTCATAGCTGAGCTTCAGCTTCAAATAGCCGGCATTGGGCGGATTAAGATTAAACCGGCTGACTCCATTAAGGGTGGCAGCCCAAAAATCTCCATCACTTGTTTGATAAATATTAAGCACCACTCCTGAAAGAAGCGGATGCTCTGATACGGTATTTTCAGTGAATTTCACATGGCTGGCAGAATCGCTTATATAAAGACCATTATCACCTCCCTGTATGATCCGGTTATTTGATAACAATAGTGCTTTGCGCATTGCCCCGTCTTTTTGTGCCGGGTTGCGAACAGGTGTATAGCTGGTTACCCGGGGTATCTGTAAACGACAATAAAAATTTCCATCAAAGTAAGTAGACAGATGTAAAAGTTGCCGGGTACTGTCATAGGCCAGGAGGGTAAAAAACTTGGCCCGTTCATCAATTTTTGTGTCATCAAGGGAAAAAGGAATGACCTGCTTTGTTTCGTAATTAAAAAGATACATCCGGTTGAGAGCATTTGCCGAAAGCAGGCACCAGGGAAATTGTAATGGAAAGGTGGACACCCATGTATGGGGTGAATAATATTTTTTGAGAGATAGCCGGTAGAGGATGTGGAAATCATTATCTGCAACATAAATAGAATCCGGATCGCTAATGATCCAGCGATTATTATTTACATGTTGTGGAGATGGAATTATTTCCTTGTTTTTAAAGGAGGAAATTTTTTCCAGCCGTTGGTTATAAATATTGATTTGCCACAAAGTGATACCGCTTAAGAACAGGATATGGCCTTTCCCATTTTCCCCGATCACTCTTATGTTATTATTAGAAAATTTGAGAGAGTCACTTGGGTTGGCG
>CAYUCU010000095.1:0-15724 GCA_964443345.1 uncultured Chitinophaga sp. | reverse complement strand
TCCTGTATCCATTGCTTCCACTCGGTGCCTTCGTCAATTCCTTCATATGGAAAAATAGCATTGCCTTCACCGGAGAACCCGTCGTTCATCTTTACCACAGCTTTCAGTAAGGAAGGATTATTCAGTTTCAGTTCGGTAAGCGCATTGATGATCTCTTCTTCATTCTTCAGGTCTTCAAAACCAGCCGGCACCGTAAGCCCGCATTGTTTAAATATTTTCCTGCTGTTGCTCTTATTACCCTGGTCGTATAGCTCCGGATCGCAGCCATAGATAGGCATATCCAGTTTTACGGAAAGTGTTCTCTCGTATTTGGTCACATTAAAACAGGCCATATGTGCTGCATTACCGGCAGGAATACTCTTTTTAATGCGCTCGATCAGGCGGGGGCGGTCCAGGATTTTTTCTGTCAGCGACCGGGGTGATGCATCATAGCAACTGAGCAATGTCAATCGCTGCAGTGCATGATGACGGGTAATGCCGGGCAGCAGATGCAGATAATAATCTATGATAACAGGATCAACCGGCATACTGGTAATGTACACCACATGAGTGCGGGGCATGCGCAGCAACATCAGTAAACACAACAACCGTTCTTCGTAATGAATATGGCCGCTTACTTTGGCCAGTATCTCCTGGTCGAGTGTAATAGAAGGAATGATGATAACGGATTTGGCAGCCAGCTTATCCGGAAATACTTTGCGGAACTGGCGGGGAAACTGGTGTTGAATTTTGCGAAACAGCAAAACCTCTTCCATTGAGCCTGCCAGTGGTTCTGACCTGGTCCCTGCCGGTGGCACAACTTTTTTAGTTTCCTGCATGAAATGAATTTAGGCCAAAAACCGGAAAATCCGGATGAGTTTTTTGTCAGGCCTCCTGCCCGGTCCATAATGCGCCGCCAATACTATCCCGGGAAGCGCCGGTAACGGAAGAGAGCACCGTTGATTCCTGCCGCCAGCGAAGTACGCCGAGAAAAGCCATTATCAGTGCTTCCTTATAACTTACAAGCCGGGCATCCGGCACCACCATTTCTATGCCTTTTTCCTGTAATAGGCCGGTCAGCCGCTGAATAAGAAACGTATTGAATGCACCGCCGCCGGTTGCTAATAGCCGTGAGCCTTGAGCCGGGGGGTGTAAGCTGCTGATCGCATGGCATACCTGAACGGCAATATGTTCGGTGTATGTTCGGAGCGCATCGTTGACAGCGATCCCGTATTTCTTTACCAGGGGATAAACGATGTCTGTCCCAAAATCATTGGCCAGTGATTTTGGAGGTTCTTTCTTGTAATAATCAAGGGCATTAAGTTCCTCCAGCAACGAATCATGTACGGTGCCGCTGGCAGCAATTTTACCACCTTCATCATATTGGTTGCCCGCATCATTGGCCAGCATATTCAATACCCGGTTGGCAGGACAGACATCAAAACCCCAGCCTCCGGAGGGAAGCTTAGAAGATGCGGAAACATTAGAAATGCCCCCGATATTTAAAAAGTAGTCGTACTCGCCCAGCAACAGCTTTTCACCCATAGGAACGATCGGCGCTCCTTGTCCGCCAAATGCCACATCTATGGCCCTGAGGTCAGACACAACGGGGAGTTGGGTAACTGCTGCAATGGCTGCACCATCACCTAATTGTGCGGTCATCTTTTGTGTTGGCAAATGAAATGTAGTATGTCCATGAGAAGCAATGACAGCCACTTTATAATGCAGCTGATGCGCTTCTATGAACCGGTTCACCTGCTGGCCCAGGTAATGCCCGTATTGAGTATGCAGTAACAGGTACTCCTTTGCCGGCAGGTGAATGGCTTGCTGAAGTTGCTGTATCCATTCTTCCGGGTATGTATAACAATCCGCTTCCAGTATCTCATAGGTCCATTTGCCGGCCTGCTCCTGGAATTCTGCAAATGCAATATCCAGCCCGTCCAGTGAACTGCCACTCATTAAGCCGATTGCCCTGTAAAACATATTTAATATTTCAGATTGAAGAATTTAGATTTGTCCTGTAATTGGAAAGAACCACAAATTTTTAGAATGTTCGCCAATATTCAATCTAAAATATAAAATATAAAATTGAATGATAGTAAATCTCAGCCAGCAGCACTCTCTCATAAGTAATTGGGTAAGTGAGCTTCGGGATGTAACGGTGCAAACGGACCGGATGCGTTTTCGGCGCAACCTGGAACGTATTGGCGAAGCAGCAGCCTATGAAATAAGTAAGGTGCTGCCATTTGAGGAAAAGGAAGTACAGACACCTTTAGGTATTGCGGTACATAAACTATTGAAAGAACAACCTGTTCTGGCCACGATCCTCCGAGCAGGGTTGCCACTGCATAATGGGTTGCTGAACTATTTTGACCAGGCCGATAATGCCTTCATTTCTGCCTACCGCAAGCATAATAAGGATGGCAGTTTTGAGATCAGTCTCGATTATGTATCGTGCCCCGAATTGGAAAACCGGGTGGTGATCATCTCCGATCCGATGCTGGCAACGGGTTCTTCCCTCGTAAAAACCATTCAATTTCTGAGAGAAGAGGGACGTCCCCGTGAAATTCATATCGTAGCGGCCATTGCCTGTACAGTTGGCATAGAATATGTGCAAAGGGAGGAGCCCTCGGCTACTATCTGGTGTGGTGATATTGATGATGAACTGACGGCCAAGGGTTATATAGTACCGGGACTGGGTGATGCCGGGGACCTGGCTTTTGGGACCAAGGTGCAGATGTAAAGAGAAGCTGCGAGCTGATAGCTACGAGCTACGAGCCTGATTCCTAAGCTTTAAGACTTTTTCTCGTAACTCGAAACTGATAACTCGCAACTTGCATTAAGCAGCAATATTTCTCTTTTTCGGGTCTTTTATTTTTTGTAGTTTTCCAGTTCGTATCGCAGGACAGATACCAATCAGGCTCAGATTAATGCAATTTCCGCAAGATCAGGACGTTTATTATAAACTTTCTGTCTGACCAGGTTACGTATTCACCTTGATGGTTACAAAACAACATACTTAATCGCTGTGATGAAAAAAACAATTTCTACCCTTACTATTTGTGTGATGTTGGCATGTGTGTCAAAAGCACAGGACCCCAACTTTTCTCAATTCTTTGCTTCGCCGCTTACTCTCAATCCTGCACTGACCGGGAAATTTGATGGTACATTCCGGCTGGCTGGTAATTTTCGTAATCAATGGCCAACTATCAACAATGCTTTTGTAACCCGGACCGCTTCTATTGACTTCGGCATTTTAAATAACCGCTTATCCGATATCGATAAGTTGGGTGTGGGCATTCTCGGGGTTACAGACCGTGCCGGAGATGGGGTGCTGGTTACCAACTACGCCGGCGTTTCTTTAGCCTTTCACAAAGGGTTGGACGAAGATGGATTTCACCAGATCGGTGCTGGTTTCCAGGGTACTTTTGTAAATAAAAGATTAGATATTTCAAAAGTTGATTTTGAAGATGAACTGACACCACTGGGTTTTACAGGTGTTACCAGTGAAATTTTCAGCAGCAAACAAATATCCATCAGCTATTTTGACATGAATGCCGGTATCCTCTATAACGGAAGTACCAATGGCTATAATAACTTCTATATCGGGGCTTCTATGTATCATATCAACCGGCCAAAAGAAAGCTTCCGTGGCGGTGATTATTTGCTGGCTGCCCGAACAACGATACAGGCGGGTGGAAAAATCCCGATCGGTTCTTATCATGCGCTTCACTTTGCTGCCAATCACAGCATGCAGGCTAAAGCCCATAATACTGTTGTAGGCGGCGCTTTTAGTTATAATGTAAATAACAGCGATGTGAACCCTACCAACTTTTTTATTGGTGCCTGGTATCGTTTTAATGATGCGGCTATCCCTTATGTTGGTTTGGAGTTTGCGGGAATTCATATCGGCGCATCCTATGATGCCAATACATCCAGCCTGAAACCTGCTTCTAATACAAGAGGTGGCATGGAAGTTTCATTGATCTATATTAAGAAGCCATCTGATCCCAATGCAAAGAAGCTGAATTGCCCGAGATTTTAAGCTAAGAGGTTAAAGGAGGGAAAGAGATAAGGAGAGGGGTTTCTGAAAATCGCAACCGGTTTATTGATATATATTTTTGATGCGGGGCCTTTGGCTTCGCATTTTTATTTTACCTCGCTTACAAAAAGTTACATCTTCATCAATAGCGGTAGCAGGAACCAGCAGAAGAGGGTGATCAGTATCACCGAAATAATATTCATAACAAACCCGGCTTTCGTCATTTGCCGGAGTTTGATATGTCCGCTGGCAAAAACGATCGCATTGGGAGGTGTTCCCATTGGCAACATACCGGCACAACTGGCTGCCAGTGTCATTGGAATACCCAATAGCAGGGGATTGATACCTGCGGCATCAGCCAATGAGGATACAACGGGTGCAAAAACGATCACCTGTGCCACGTTGCTCATCACTTCGCTAATAAAAAGAGAAACGAGTGTGATAACAAACACCAGTATAAACCCATTGCCGGAGAATTGTGCCAGCCACTCGCCCATCTGCTGCATCAGCCCTGCCTTTTCCAATGCTCCGGCTAATGCTATTCCTCCACCGAATAACAATAAAATACCCCAGGCCATTTTAGAAGTATCTCCCCATTCTAATAAAGAACCCTGCAGACCGGCACTATCGTCGTTATTATCCGTTTGATTTGTATCTTTTGTTGTTCCGGATGGACAGATAAATAAACTGATGGCGCAGATTACAGCTATTATGGTATCATCCAGCTTGAACCAGCTTTGCAGGTCGTTGATGATTCCCCTGAATATCCATAAAAAGGCAGTAGCGCCAAAGATCACCAGCACTCTTTTCTCTGCTGATGATAATGGTCCAAGCTGCGTCAGTTCATTTTGCAATAATTCTTTGGTGGCCGGATCAGATTTGATCCGGTTGGGAAACAACCATTTTACCATGGTGAGATATAAAAATGCCAGTAACAGAATGGCCAGCGGTGTGCAGATCAGCATCCAGTTCACAAAATCCACATCATAGTTATACTTCTTTTGAATATATCCTACATACGCCACATTGGGCGGTGTGCCGATGATAGTGGCAATGCCCCCGATGTTGGACGCATACGCTATAGCCAGCATGATAGTGAGAGAGAAATTAGCCATATTGCTATCTCCTTTATGGTTCTCCTTCATTACATGTATCACGGAAAGGGCAATGGGAAACATCATCATGGTGGTAGCCGTGTTGCTCAGCCACATGCTCAGCAAGCCGGTGGCAAGTATAAAACCCAGTACGATCCTGTCGCCGCTGGTGCCGGTAAGGCGGACTATGGTAAGTGCAATTCTCCGGTGGAGGTTCCATTTCTCAATGGCCAGCCCCAGCATAAAGCCTCCCATAAATAAAAAAATAACCGGGTTGGCGTAGGGTGCCGCCGTTTCATCCAGTTTTGAAATCTTAAGTAATGGAAAAAGGACCAGCGGCAGCAAGGCCACCACCGGCATCGGCAGTGCTTCTGTTATCCACCAGGTGATCATCAGGCCTGCAACAGCTAATACAATAGCCGCATTATCGTTTACTCCAAACGGATTGATAAAATAAAGGACCCCCGAAACAGCAATGCCCGCCGCCAGGGCAATGAATTTGCGTTGTTGTTTGGTCAAGTGATCAATTTTTTTTCAAGATACATTGTTATGAGCAAAAAAGTCATAGCTGTCAGATGAGGTCAAACAGTCATTGTAGCCAAATATCCACCTGCTAAAATGACTTTTGAAGACCCGGCTATTTTCTATTTATTCTTTCCGCTGACAAACAGGTTCCCTTTTATATAGAACCGGTACGGCAATAAGGCATCTGCGCCGGCATAATCAACCCCTATCCTGGGTGAAGCCACTATCCCGTTCTCAGCATACCTGTATCCATCATCAGCTATGAACAATTCGTTGCCCGTTAGTTTGCTGCTGCTGTACCTGGTATGAATACCCATTGCCTTCGACACATTACCGGGGCCTTTTGTAAGGGTGTGGTCTAATTTCTTTTTGCCGGTTCTCCGCAGCATTTCATCAATACCATTTACAGGCTCCAGTGCCCGGATCAGAATGGCATGAGGCGTTTCCATGCGGTTCGTTACTACATTAAATAAATGATGGATGCCATAGCACAAGTACACATATGCCACACCACCTGCTGCATACATTACTTCATTTCGGGCTGTCCTCCTGCCGCCATAGGCATGAGATGCTTTGTCTGCGATACCATTGTAGGCCTCCACCTCCACTATGCGGCCGGAGGTAATGACCCCCTCCCTCCTTGTCACCAGTAGTTTTCCCAGCAACTCTTTCGCAATTTGCAGCACATCATCCCTGCGGTAAAAATTCAGTGGTAATTTTCTCATATCCCGGTAATCATATAAATCAATATAAACTCAGTTCTTGTATATTTACCCACCAATTTACCGTTTTGCTGAAAGAAATCGTCATAGCTGTTCAATCATGGGGTGAGGCCCGCCAGTTCATCAAAAAACACCGGCTGTTTAAGTGGATCATTCTGCCCGGTATCATCTATACCATTCTCTTTATCCTGGGGATGTTTGTTTTCTGGCAATCGGCAGACAATGTGTGGTCATGGGTGAGCCGTCAACTCAACATTGAACCCTGGCTGCAAAAGGCAAGAAGCGAATGGCTCAGCTTTCTTTTTGTAATGACAGGTGTAATGCTTCGGCTGGTGTCGGTACTTTTTTACTACTCCATTTTTAAATACCTCATCCTTATTATCGGCTCACCGGTTTTTGCCTACCTGAGTGAAAAAACAGAGGCCATAATTGAAAATAAAGAGCATTCCTTTAACTGGCCCGATCTGAAAAAGGATTGTATCCGCAGCGTCAAACTGGCACTTCGCAATTGCGGCTGGCAGGCGGTATATCTTATAGCACTCCTCCTTTTATCGCTGGTGCCCGTTATTGGCTGGATCACCCCTGTTATTGCCTTACTCATGGAGTGCTATTATTTCGGTTGTTCTATGCTGGACTACAGCTTTGCCCGGATCAATCTCACTCCTTCGCAAAGTATGGCGTTCACCAGGCGGCATAAAGGACTAGCCATTGGCAACGGGTTATTATTCTACCTCATGCACATTGTGATCATACTGGCTCCTGCATATGCCATCATTGCAGCTACACTTAGTGTTCATAAAGTAAAAAATAATTGATGCCTGCCACTGTTTACCTGATACCATCCCTGCTGGAGGCGGAAGGAACAGCTGCCATTCCTCCATATATTACTGATGCGATCAAACAATGCCAGGTTTTTTTTGCAGAGAACGAACGTACCACACGCCGCTATTTCAAGTTACTTTGGAAAGTTTATCTGCCGGGGCAGGAAATGGTGATAGATGATTATGAATGGCATGTTATATCTCCGGCTGCTGAGCATATATTCAGGCAAAAAATAAAAGAGGAAAAGATCATTGGTATCATTAGTGAAGCAGGTTGTCCGGGTGTGGCAGATCCCGGACAGGCATTGATCGCTATTGCCCAGGAAATGAATGCTGTCATCAGGCCGCTTGTGGGCCCCAGTTCTATTCTGCTGGCATTAATGGGCAGTGGTATGAATGGGCAGCAATTTCAGTTTGTGGGATACTTACCCATCGATAATCACCTGCGAATAAAAGCCCTGAAGGAACTGGAAGCAGAATCGGCAAAGAAAAAATGTACCCAGGTATTTATTGAAACACCGTACCGCAATAACCAGCTGATAGAAACCATGCTGAAGAATTGCAATAGCCAAACAAAGCTTTGCATCGCTGTGGATCTTACCGGCAAAAATGAATGGATAAAAACGAAGACCATTGCCGATTGGAAAAAAGAATCCATTGACATTCACAAGCGGCCGGCCATCTTTTTACTTTACTCCTGCTGACGGGGCAGTATCTTGATCACACCGGTTACAATATACTTGCTGTCTCCCCGCCAGGGCAATTTAGCCCTGTACTGTTTATAGGTAAGCTGAATACATTCATCCTGCAGCTGCTTCAACACATTTGCTATACTATCGTTCGTTACAGAAAAGAAGAACTTCTCTGCGTTAATGGTATTACGGCAGCTCAGCCACATCTCTCCCTCATCCGTTTTAAAAATATTTCCTTTATGGGTAATTTTTATCAGTGTGCCTTTCCGTTCCCCGTCACTGTACACGTTAAAGAAAAACCAGTACACTAAAAATGCCAGCACCAATGCAGTGGAGAATAAGAAGGTCCTGAAGTTGCGCTTCAATTTGTCTCTCCAGGTTTTTCTTTTTACGGGCTCCTCCGGAGAAGGTGAAGCTGCCAGGCTGTTATATTGCTCTTCCATACGTTATTAATTTATAACAAAAAATTGAAGCGAAATTTAAACTATTATTATACATTTGCTATCGAATTTACAACTTGTTTGTAAGCAAAAACATGACAAACATTCTGACACATACAAAACAACTGGCCTTTCATGCGCCAATCACCAGCGGAGTTTACTCGGTTGGGTTTGATGTGTTTACTTTCTCCCGTCCCCGACGTCGCCCTGTATTCTGACAGGACGAACCCTTCACCATGGTCCCTGTCAGTGAAATTACCCCGGAAAAAAAGACTTTCAGGACTGGTGGCCCTTTTTATATCAATTCTATAGTAAAGTGGACAATCAAAAGATAATTATCAGGGTAGCTACTGTATCAGACAAAGTTTACTCGAAAACGATTACCGACGAAATGGCTGCCTCCGCTGCCGCCAGGGGCACGGGCATAGCTACACGTACTCCCGAATACATCGAGGAAAAGATTGATGAAGGCAAAGCCGTCATCGCTATTACTGATCAGAATGAATGGGTGGGTTTCTGCTATATTGAAACCTGGAGCCACGGTGAATATGTTGCCAACAGTGGCTTGATCGTTGCGCCCGCTTTCAGAAAAAGCGGTGTGGCAAAATCCATCAAAAAAAGAATTTTTGACCTGTCGAGGGAAAAATACCCCGAAGCAAAACTTTTTGGGCTCACCACCGGCTTAGCCGTAATGAAGATCAACAGCGACCTGGGTTATGAACCCGTAACCTATTCCGAGCTGACACAGGATGAAGCCTTCTGGGCTGGTTGCAAAAGTTGTGTGAACTATGATATACTGATGAGTAAAGAGCGAAAGAACTGTATGTGCACCGCTATGCTCTACGATCCTAAAGATCATTACGAACCGGAGGAAACAAAACAATTCTTTGAAGAAAATAAAAAGGGGTTTGAACGGTTGCTGAAATTCAAACAATGGAAATTGCTCCGGCCTTTCCTGAAAAAAGATAAGGATAGCAATGGCGGTGCCAGCAAACCCAAGTCACTGCTGCACCATTTATTTCATTTGTAATAAACGCTGAATAATTACCATGTCAAAAAAAGTAGTTTTAGGTTTTAGCGGAGGGTTAGATACCTCCTATTGTGCAAAATACCTTGGCGAAGACAAGGGTTATGAAGTACACAGCATTATTGTAAATACCGGTGGTTTCAGCAATGAAGAATTGAAACAGGTAGAAACCCATGCATTTAAACTGGGTGCAAAAACACATACCACCATTGATGCCGTAAAAGGGTATTACGACCGTATCATCAAATACCTCATCTTCGGCAATGTGCTGAAGAATAATACCTATCCTCTTTCTGTTTCTGCTGAACGGTTGAGCCAGGCCCTTCATATTGCCGAACATGCAAAGAAGCTGAATGCAGATGCCGTGGCACATGGAAGCACCGGTGCGGGTAACGACCAGGTTCGCTTTGATATGATCTTTCATATTATGATCCCGGGAGTAGAGATCATTACCCCGATCAGGGACCTGAAGCTGAGCCGGGAAGAAGAGATCGCTTACCTGAAAAACAAAGGTGTGGAGATGAACTTCGATAAATCAATGTACTCTATCAATAAAGGGCTTTGGGGAACCAGTGTGGGTGGCAAAGAAACGCTTTCCTCAAAAGGCATGTTGCCTGAAGAAGCCTGGCCGACGCAAGTCAGCAAGTCAGATAGTCAGGAGGTTCGCCTGACTTTCACGAAAGGAGAATTAACTGCTGTGGATGGAAATAATTTCACCCATCCGTCAGAAGCGATACAATATTTACAAACCATTGCCGGACCATATGGCATTGGCCGTGATATTCATGTTGGTGATACCATCATCGGTATAAAAGGCCGGGTGGGTTTTGAAGCGGCTGCGCCAATGGTCATTCTTAAAGCACACCACGCTTTGGAAAAACATGTGCTAACCAAATGGCAATTGCAATGGAAAGATCAGTTAGCACAATTCTATGGCAACTGGCTGCATGAAGGACAGATTCTGGACCCGGTGATGAGAGACATTGAAGCCTTTTTAGAAAACAGCCAGCAAAACGTAACTGGTGAAGTGTTTGTTCAGCTAATGCCCTATCGTTTCCAGGTGATCGGTATTGAAAGCAAATATGATCTGATGAACAGCAAGTTTGGTAAATATGGTGAAATGAATACCGGGTTTACCGGTGATGATGTGAGAGGGTTCAGCAAGATATTTGGTAACCAGACATCCATTTATCATTTGGTAAACACAGATGCCGATGAAAAAAGTTAAAGCAGGTATAATCGGAGGTGCAGGTTACACCGGAGGTGAATTAATACGACTGTTGTTAAATCACCCCGGTGTGGAAACCTCTTTCATTCATAGCCGGAGCAATGCCGGCAAGCCGGTTCATACTGTTCACCAGGATCTTATTGGAGAAACAGCTCTTCTATTCACCGGCGACCTGAGCAATGATATTGATGTGCTTTTTCTTTGCCTGGGGCATGGAGAGTCAAGGAAGTTTTTGACTGAAAACAAAATTGCTGACAAAATAAAAGTAATTGACCTGGCAAATGATTTTCGCCTTTCAGCTCAATCTTCAATCGGTAACAGGCAATTTGTTTATGGCCTGCCCGAACTGAATAAGGAGAAGATCATAACTGCAAAGAACATTGCAAACCCTGGTTGTTTTGCTACGGCAATACAAGTAGGATTATTGCCGTTGGCAAAAGCTGGATTGCTGAAAGATGTTTACACAACTGGTATAACCGGAAGCACCGGGGCCGGGCAAAGCCTGTCAGCCACTTCCCACTTTAGCTGGCGTACAAATAATATCCAGGCCTATAAAACATTAACGCATCAGCATCTTGGGGAAATAGGTGAATCGCTGACACAATTACAGCCGGCCGGCATCGTTGAAGTAAATTTTGTTCCCTGGAGAGGTGATTTTGCCCGGGGCATTTTTATCAGCTCTACTGTTAACTGTGATCTTAGCCTCATAGAATTGAATGTACTGTTTTCGGAATTTTATGCTGATCATCCTTTTACAACGGTGAGCAAGGATCCCATTTTTCTAAAGCAGGTTGTTAATACCAACAAAGCAGTGATTCAATTAGAAAAAGCAGGAAGCAAACTGGTGGTTCATTCAGCTATCGACAATCTATTAAAAGGTGCCAGCGGGCAGGCTGTGCAGAACATGAACCTGCTATTTGGATTTGATGAAGAGACCGGATTAAAACTAAAAGCAAACTATTTCTAAATAGCCACAAAGACACTAAAACATAAAGAAAAACTTCGTGGCTTTGAGCCTTAGTGGCAAAAACTAAAACATGAACTTATTTGACGTTTACCCAATTAATGAGATCACCATTGTAAAGGCCAAAGGCTCTTATGTGTGGGATGATAAAGGCGAGCAATACCTGGACCTGTACGGCGGCCATGCGGTGATCAGCATTGGGCATACCCATCCGCATTGGGTGCAGCGGATAGAAGAACAATTAGAAAAGATCGCTTTCTATTCCAACTCGATACGAATTCCTTTGCAACTGGAACTCGCAACAAAGCTGGGCAAGCTTTCCGGAAAAGAAGATTACCAGCTATTCCTTTGTAATAGCGGCGCTGAAGCGAACGAGAATGCACTGAAGCTGGCCAGTTTTCATACCGGCAGAAAGAAGATAATTGCCTTCAGCAAATCCTTTCATGGCAGAACTTCACTGGCAGTAGCAGTTACTGATAATAAAAATTACTCTGCACCGGTAAACGAAACTGAAAATGTAACGTTCCTTCCATTTAATGATGAAGAGGCGCTGGAAGAATGTTTTGGCAAAAATGGAAAAGAGATCGCTGCCGTCATCATTGAAGGGATACAGGGTGTTGGCGGTATCAATGTGGCAGATGATTCATTTCTAAAAAAGATACGTTCCTTGTGTGATGCACATGGGGCTGTATATATCGCCGACAGTGTGCAATGTGGTTATGGAAGAAGTGGTAAGTTTTTCAGTCACGACTTTGCCGGAGTGAATGCCGATATTTACACTATGGCCAAAGGCATGGGCAATGGGTTTCCCGTTGCCGGTGTCATTGTGGCGCCGCATATCAAGCCAAAACATTTTCAACTGGGCACTACGTTTGGCGGTAATCACCTGGCCTGCGCTGCTGCGCTGGCGGTGCTGGAAGTAATAGAAGAAGAAAAGCTGATGGGCAATGCGGTGATGACAGGAAAATATCTCCGTACTGAACTGGAAGCAATACCGGGATTAAAAAATGTACGGGGCCGGGGTTTGATGATAGGATTTGATGTGCCGGAGGAATTAAAAGACCTGAAGAAGAACTTATTGTGGAATCAGAAAATATTTACCGGCGAAGCGAAACCTAATGTGATACGGTTGCTGCCTTCATTGGCACTGAAGAAAAGAGATGCAGAGCAGTTCTTAGACTCACTGAAAGAAGAGATAGAAAAGATGACAGCATCTGTCTGATTAAAGACTTGTAACTGATGCCCAATGAACAGGAAGATGAATGGCCCGCCTACGCTACATGCCTATGTTAAAACTTCGGCAGTCAGGATAGCTTCGGTGGATAAATGCGCCGCAAGGGACGATGCCCAAAGAACAGAACGATGACCAGCTAAAAAATAAAAGAAAATTGAAACACTTTATTTCAGTTGATGATGTAAGCAATATTGACGCTCTCGTTCAAAAAGCTTTGGCGTATAAAGCAAACCCGTTTGTTGACAAGCAACTGGGTACCAATAAACGTATCGGTTGTTTGTTCCTGAATCCAAGTATGCGGACAAGGCTGAGCACACAGATCGCAGCACAAAACCTGGGCATGGAAGTTATCATCTTCAATGTGGGCAGTGAAGGCTGGGCATTGGAATTTGAAGAAGAAGCCATTATGAGCGGCACATCTGTAGAGCATGTAAAAGATGCCGCCCCCATCTTTGGAAAATACTTTGATATCCTGGCTATCCGCACTTTTCCCTCATTGAAAAACCGGGAAGATGATTACAGCGAACTCTATATAAAACAATTTATCAAGTATGCCGGCATACCTGTCGTAAGCCTGGAAAGCGCTACGCTGCATCCTTTACAATCGTTAACTGATATTATCACTATCACTGAAGAACTCGGAAAATCAAAAATCATCAATCGAAAACCAAAAATCGTTTTATCATGGGCCCCCCATGTAAAACCACTGCCCCAATGTGTGGCTAATAGTTTTTCGCAGTGGGTCAATGCATGGGAAAAAGCACATTTTGTGATCACTCACCCGGAAGATTATGAACTGAGTGAAGTTTTTACTAAAGGTGCCACCATCACCCATAACCAGGATGCCGCATTGAAAGATGCTGATTTCGTATATGTAAAGAACTGGAGTACGTTCAACGACTATGGAAAAATCTATGAAAGCGATCCTAAATGGATGCTAACGAACAAAAAGCTGGGCCTGACCAATAATGCCAAGGTGATGCACTGCCTTCCCGTAAGAAGAAATGTGGAACTGAGTGATGAGGTTCTTGATGGACCGAACAGCATAGTTACACTGGAAGCATCCAACAGGGTGTGGGCAGCACAGGCCGTTTTATCAGAGATCTTAAAAAGCAATGGCTAAACTCTACGTTATAAAGATCGGTGGCAACATCATTGATGATGAAACAAAGCTTTCCTCATTCCTGAAAGATTTTGCTTCCATTGAAGAGAAAAAGATACTGGTACATGGTGGTGGGAAGCTGGCCACCCGTTTGGCAGAAAAATTGGGCGTTGAACAACAAGTCGTTGACGGAAGAAGGATCACCGATGCGGAAACATTGAAGATCGTTACCATGGTTTATGCCGGTCTTATCAATAAGAACATTGTGGCAGCTTTGCAGGCCAATCACTGCAATGCTATCGGACTTTGCGGTGCAGATGGTGATAGTATACTGGCACACAAAAGGAACCACCCGGTATTGGATTATGGATTTGTAGGCGACGTGGATGCTATCAATACTGACCTGATATACAACTTGCTTGCCATGAACATTGCTGTGGTATTTGCACCCATTACACATGACCAGCAGGGACAGTTGCTGAACACCAATGCCGATACGATAGCCCAGGAGATTGCCAGGGCCATGAGTGAATTGCATGAGGTGGAACTTATTTATTCCTTTGAAAAAAGCGGTGTGTTACTTGATGCAACTGATGATTCGTCGGTTATTCCGGAGATAAGCCCGGCTTATTACCAGCAGCTAAAAGCAAAAAATAAAATATTTGCCGGTATGATACCGAAGCTGGATAATGCTTTTGCTGCTTTGAAAAGCGGAGTGAGCAAAATAATTATCGGCAAAGCAGAAAACCTGCATGACCTGGTAAAAGGAACCTCGGGAACATCCATCATAAATGACTAATAACCTGACGATACTACAAGACGAATCGGTGGAACTGCTAAAGGAGCTGATCGCCACTCCATCATTCAGTAAAGAAGAAGAACAGACAGCCGGCATTCTTTGCCGCTTTATTGGAACGAAAGGAATAGCGCATACAAGAGTTGGCAATAATGTGTTTGCCCTGGGCAAGCACTTTGATGAAAGCAAGCCTTCCATCCTGCTAAATTCTCACCATGATACTGTAAAACCGAATCCCCAGTACACCAAAGATCCCTTTTCACCTGTTATAGAAGAGGGAAAATTATTTGGACTCGGCAGCAATGATGCTGGTGGTTGTCTTGTTTCACTGCTGGCCGTTTTCTTACACTATTACGACCGTAGCGATCTTAAATACAATCTTGTTTTTGCTGCAACAGCGGAAGAAGAGATTTCTGGTACCGGCGGCATTGAATATACGCTGCCGTACTTGCCTGAGATCGATTGTGCTATTGTTGGCGAACCCACCCAAATGCAGATGGCGGTGGCAGAAAGAGGCCTGATGGTAATTGATTGCACCAGCCACGGCAAGGCCGGCCATGCTGCGAGAAATGAGGGTGAGAATGCTATTTACAATGCAATAAAAGATATTGCCTGGTTCAGCAGCTACCAGTTTCCAAAAGTGTCGGAGCTACTGGGCGCTAATAAAATGAGTGTGACGGTGATAGAAACGGAGAACAAAGCACATAATGTAGTTCCGGCAGAGTGCCATTTTGTAGTGGATACAAGAATAAATGAATTATATAGTTTTGAAGAAGTGCTGAATATAATAAACCTAAATGTGCAGTGTGCTATTAAAGCAAGGAGCACCCGGCTTCGTTCTACTTCCATTCCGCTGGAGCATCCTCTTGTAAAGGCGGGTTTGAATCTTGGAAGAACTTATTATGGTTCTCCAACCACATCAGACAAAGCACTAATGCCGTTTGTATCGTTGAAGATGGGACCCGGAGATTCTGCAAGGAGCCATACGGCCAATGAGTATATTTATATTGATGAAATCAAAGAAGGGATTGAATTGTATATTCAGCTTTTAAATCAAA
>CAYUCU010000094.1:0-15734 GCA_964443345.1 uncultured Chitinophaga sp. | reverse complement strand
GGTAGTTGATTAGTGGGCGGTGTACCTCCTGATCTTTCCGTTAATATCAATCCATTCATGTACGTATAGGAGTTGGGCCTGTTGATATTAATCACCAACTTCCCCGCCACCGGCGTAAGATTAGTAAATACTGCTTTGCTGGTTTTATTATTATACGTTAACACAGATTGGCTGATACCATTAACTACAAATACGGTAGTATTGTTGGGATTGGAATAGCGGCTGGCGTACAGCTCCAGGTCATAAAGAAATGCGTTGTTCAATCCACCGATCGTAACCGTTCTTGTGGTGGCTGTGGAATAGGTGGTATAACGCAAAACTTCCGGCGGACACATGGTTCCCCCATATGAAGTGCCATTGTCAACCACGGCATCTGATTGACTTAATACTGCATTCACAGTGGAGGCAGCGCCATCGCTGTAATTGAAATTTGATGAACTAATATTCGTAGTGCCGGTTACATTCCAATTGTTCCAGCCCCCCTGGTTATAGGGATTTGTTCCACCGAATAAATTCACTTTAATGAATTTGCTTATTAATGGCGGAGCTGGCTGCACTGTTACTGCTATGGTATCTGTGTCAATAGCTGCGCTGTCATCAGTAACCCTTAATACAAATTGGTAACTGCCGGTTACAAGGTTTTGAAAACCCGAAGTCACATTACCCGGTGTTACGATCAATGCAGGGGCTGGTCCGGATGCCTGGCTCCATAAATAACTAACTATTGTTCCATCAGGATCTGAGGAAGCTGCGCCGTTTAAATTAACTGAATTAACAGGTAAAGTAATAGTTACATTATTACCTGCTTCGGCAACTGGCAATTGGTTGGGAAATGGATTGATGACTGTCACTTGCACAGTATCATACCCGGTACCTCCCTGGTTATCGGTTGCCGCAAGGCGAAAAAGATAGTTCCCGGGCCGTAAGTTTGAAACTGATACAACGCTTGTGGTATTACCTGTAAGGGTAAATTGGGAAGGACCGGCAATATTTGTCCATAAATAAGATTCTATAGCACCATCCGTGTCTGATGATGCAGTACCATTCAGTGTAACAGCATTTTGCGGAATACTTATTTGCTGATCTGTACCGGCCCTTGCAAACGGCAGCTGATTGGGATTTGGATTTATAACAGTAATAGTAACCGTATCCATTCCAAAAAGACTGTTTGTATCAGCAACAGTGAGTTTAAAAGAATAATTTCCTGCTACCAGGTTGGATACAACAGGATTACCAATAACCGGGTTATTGATTGAATGTTGAGCAGGGCCACTTATTTTGGTCCAGTTAAAAGTTAATGGGCTATTTTCAGGATCATAAGAGCTGAGCCCGTTTAATTGTACAGTATTTCCAGGCAAGGTCAGAGAGGTGTTGTTTCCTGCATTTGCCACAGGTGGATAGTTTCTCCTGTAAAGCAGCATCCATTCATAAATATTATATCCCCCATCTCTGAATGAAGGCGTATAAACATAAAATCCGGAGTTAACATGTGTAACACCGCTGAAACGGGTTATTTTGGCAGGAACCGGCGGATTATAACTGTTGATCTTGTTAACAAAATTCTGTGACCAAGATACCGGCGATGATTGATCATCATTACTGTGCAACGCCCACACCGGAAGGTTTGCGGATGCAATATAATGGGCCCCCGTATCCGTATAAGGGCTATTATAAGCAGCAACCGGAGCTATTGCCGCCAGTCTTTTTGACCGGCTTAAACTTGTATTAGGATATTTAAATGTTACATCTCCCCCTGCACTTAAACCGGTAAGGTAAATTCTCGATTGATCTGCTTTATAACCGCTGCTAATAATATAATTCAGCACACTTTCCACATCAGCCGGACCGGGCCAGGCAACAAACTGCGGAGAAATTACAATGAATGAGGACGTTTGCCCGTTTACGGTGAAACTTGAAGGAAACTGGTTGTTATTAATATAAGTTGGAATACCGCCTTCAGTAAGCAATTTTGCCAGTTGGGATGCAGTCCCGTTTCCAAAAGAGCCGGCACCGCTGCAATAAATTATTAATGGAAAGTTTGTCGTAGAAGAAGAATAATTGACAGGCAGGTATTCATAGAACCCTTTACAGTTCGCATTAATGGTAATGGTTTTAGCAGTATGGGATTGAGAAAAAGCTGAAGCAGAAAATACAAGATGGAGGCTTATTAATAATACATACCTGAATATAGGCTTGGTTTGGCTTTTTGACATAGAATAGTGTGTTAAGGTCTGGTAAAACTGATTATGCGTACCAACTCAAACCAACAAGACCAGGTTCTTACAATTAAGTGAATATATGCAGAAGTCGCAGAAAAGGGTAAAATAGATTTCCCCGGCTGCCTGACCAGGTTTCAGGTCCTTTATTTATCTATAGCATTCGGATTGCTGACGCCCCTTTTGGCAAAGCTGCCAATAATAAAAAAGACCCAACCTAAGTTGGGCCATTCGTGGTGTGGGGCGGGATCGAACCGCCGACACAAGGATTTTCAGTCCTTTGCTCTACCGACTGAGCTACCGCACCAAATTTGAAATTCCAAATATTAAAATCCCAAATTCCGGTCTAAAATTCCAACCGGGCTGCAAATATAGGCAGGATTCACTAAAATCCGAAGCGAAACGCCGCTAAATTGGAGCCTGGAATTTTTCTTTTGGGATTTATGTCCTCACATCCCATATTCGCTTAAGAACTTTATCCGCATGATCTTCAGCTGCTCCCAGTTGAAATTATACTCCGACAGCTCTTCCTGGGCCACCTGCAATGAAGAGGTTTCGCAGCTTTTAAAGTACTCGATGATCTCATCCTGGTCGTCTTCATCCAGCATTTCATCAATGGCATAATCCAGGTTTAGCTTGGTGCCGCTGGCCGCAATGGTCTCCATTTCTTCCAGCATCTCATCCATCCGCCAGCCCTTGTTTTTTGCAATGGTTTCCAACGACACTTTTTTGTCCGTATTCTGGATGATATACACTTTACTTCCGCTTTTATTGACCACACTCTTCATCACAAAATCATCCGGCCGCTCAATATTGTTTTCTTCTACATAGCGGGCAACGAGGTCAACAAACGGGCGGCCATATTTCATCGCCTTTCCTTTACTCACTCCCTGGCATTTTTCTAACCCTTCCATGGTGATGGGATAGAATGTGGCCATATCCTGCAAAGAAGACTCCAGGAATATCACAAATGGCGGCAGGTTTTTCTTCTTTGCTTCTTTCTGACGCAGCTCGAGCAACATCTCTATCAGTTTTTCATCCAGCGCAGCTCCGTTGGTTGTTTCCGTGGTTTCTTCGTCATCAGCATTAGCATCATCATACAACTTATTCAATACGATCTGGAATGATTTCGGTTTCTTCAAAAAGGCTTCTGCTCTTTTGGTAAACTTCAACACGCCATATTCTTCAATGTCTTTTGTCAACAGCCCTTCCAGTATTAATTGCCGTATCAGCGAATTCCAGAAATGATTATCCCTGTCATTGCCGCTGGCAAATGCTTCTAACGCATCATGCCTGAACATTTGTATCTGCGGCGTCAGCTTACCACTAATGATCTGCACTACATAGTCGGTAGCAAACCGTTCATCCAGTGCTTTGATGGCTTTTAAGGCTATCACCACTTCATCTTTTGCTTCCAGCCGTTCTTTGGGATGCTTGCAATTGTCGCACTGTCCGCAATTTTCTTTTTCATACTCTTCACCAAAATAACTCATGAGTATTTTACGACGGCAGACTCCGGTTTCTGCAAATGCTACCGTTTCGTTGATCAATTGTGCACCCACTTCTCTTTCACTGAGTGGCTTATCACGCATCAGGTGTTCCAGCTTGCTTACATCTTTATGGGAATAATACAATACGCATTTCCCTTCCAGCCCATCCCGGCCGGCCCGGCCCGTTTCCTGGTAATAATTTTCTATCGACTTGGGAATATTATAGTGAATGACAAAACGGATATCGGGTTTATCTATACCCATTCCAAAAGCAATGGTAGCGCAGATCACCTGCACGTCTTCTCCCAAAAACTGGTCTTGTCTTTCTGATCTTAACTTACTATCAAGACCGGCGTGGTAAGCAACCGCCTTTATACCATTAGCATTTAAAATATCCGCCAGCTCTTCTGTTGTCTTCCTGTTAAGCGTATAAATAATGCCGCTTTTTTTCTTCATGCTCTTAATAAAACGGACGATGTTCTCATCTGTTTGTGCTTTCTTTATTTTCGGCAACACTTCGTAATACAGGTTGGCTCGGTTGAACGAAGAGATAAAAATGTTGGGCTCCCGCAGATCCAGGTTCTTTACAATATCGCTTTGCACTTTAGGGGTGGCAGTAGCCGTCAATGCGATAACCGGTGCATCTGGATTTATCTGGACCATCATTTCCCGCAGACGCCGGTATTCCGGACGGAAATCATGTCCCCATTCGGAGATACAGTGTGCTTCATCCACTGCAAAAAAGGAAATTTTCAGATCGGCAAAGAATTCAAGGTTCTCCTGCTTTGTCATTGTTTCCGGGGCCACATACAGCATTTTTGTTTTGCCGGACAACAGGTCGTCATGCACTTCTTTTATCTCTTTTTTGTTTAAGGTAGAATTTAGAAAGTGGGCTACTTCATCATTGCTGCTATAGCCCCTCACCAGGTCCACCTGGTTTTTCATCAGGGCGATCAATGGGGAAACAATCAGCGCCACACCATCACTTACCATTGCCGGCAATTGATAGCAAAGGCTTTTGCCACCACCGGTAGGCATGATCACAAACGTATCATGACCAGCGAGCAGCGATTCAATTGCTTTTTCCTGTGTGCCTTTAAATTTGTCGAACCCAAAATATTGCTGAAGCTCCTTATGCAGATCAAACCTCTTTTTCGGGGCTGCTGGCTCTTTCGCTGTTTTTCCGGCTTTTATCGGGCTGGATTTTGCCGCCGGTTCGCTTTTCTTTTTGGCGGGCTTTTTAACTGTTGATGTTCCCATTGCTCAATTAATTTTCTACTTGCCCCGCATTTTGGCGGGGTCGCACTTCTATAAATGCGGATTTATTTAAGATACTCCTTTTTGCCCGATAAATACTGCCGGTTTCGTTTATTTTTTACCCAACCCTGCTTTTGGTGTATCCATGCCGGGACAAATAAGTGTTTATATATCGGGGGCTTAAGAGGTTACTAAGCCTGGCTGATGAAAAGACTCTTGTGGAGAAATCCTGCTGCACAACTTCTTGTCCCCATTTTCCAGTAATCCCAATTGGTACCGGGATCTGAAGATGGCAAATTTACAACCCATTTGCCGCTTTATCAGGGCCAAAGTCGTTAAAATTAACTGTAACGTTTGCGTAAGGAGAACATCATTATTAAATCCTCTAAATTTGCGGCGGCGAAATACTATCATGGCCAGCTCAATTAAGCAAATAGCCCTCAGGACCATTCAACTGGAAGCCCAATCCATATCGGAACTGGAGGCCTTTATCAATGATGATTTTGAAAAAGCGGTGACTGCTATTGCCGGGTGTAAAGGCCGGGTGGTGGTAAGTGGCATTGGCAAAAGTGCTGTGATCGCTCAAAAGATCGTAGCCACATTCAATTCTACCGGCACTCCTTCTATTTTCATGCATGCGGCAGATGCCATTCATGGCGACCTGGGCATGGTGCAGCAGGAGGATGTGGTGATCATCATCAGCAAAAGCGGCGAAAGCCCGGAAATAAAGGTGCTGGTACCCCTTATCAGGAACTTTGGCAATGTGCTTATTGGTATGGTGGGCAGTATTGACTCATTTTTAGCAAAAAATGCTACCCTTATTTTAAATACTACTGTTCAGCAGGAGGCTTGTCCCAATAACCTGGCGCCAACCACCAGCACCACAGCCCAATTGGTAATGGGTGATGCGCTGGCCATTTGCCTTATGGAGATGAAAGGTTTTGAATCGGGCGACTTTGCAAAGTTTCATCCGGGTGGTATGCTGGGCAAAAAATTGTACCTGCGGGTTTCAGATCTGTATGCGGATAATGAAAAGCCGGCGGTATGGGCGGGACATTCTTTGAAAGAGGTGATCGTGGAAATGACGGCGAAGCGGCTGGGAATTACAGCAGTGGTGGATGCGGAGAATAAATTACTCGGTATCATTACCGATGGAGACCTGCGCCGGATGCTGGAAAAAAGCATTGCAATAGACAAGATAAGCGCCGGCGAGATCATGACAGCTGATCCAATAACAATCGGTCCGGACGAACTGGCTGTGGATGCACTGGACCTGCTGCGCAAAAAAGAAATATCACAGTTAGCGGTAACAGATAAAGGAAAGTATTTGGGTATTATACATATACATGACCTGATACGGGAGGGATTAATATAGGTGACAAGTTAAAATGTTGACCGGTTGATATGGCACTATCCTGGTCAACAGTAAACTTTTCATCCTTTCAACTTTACTAAATGAACAAACATCATTACGTTGCAATAATGGCCGGAGGGATCGGAAGCCGTTTCTGGCCGATGAGCCGGACGGATTTTCCAAAACAGTTCCTCGATATATTAGGTACAGGCAAAACGCTGATACAACAAACCTTTGACCGGTACAGCAAGCTGGTGGCGAAAGAAAATATTTTCATCGTAACGGCGCACGAATATGTGAGCATTGTAAAAAAACAAATTCCGGATATCCCCGAAGAAAACATACTGGCAGAACCTTCCCGGAAAAACACGGCGCCCTGCATTGCATATGTCGCATTTAAGCTGATCAAAAAAGATCCGAAGGCGCTGATGATCGCAGCTCCGGCCGACAACCTGATCCTGGAAACAGATGAGTTTATCAAGACCGCAAAAAAAGCGCTTGATTTTGTCGATCATATCAATGCCCTGGTCACGATCGGTGTAAAGCCCACTTATCCCAATACCGGCTATGGATACATTCAGCATGAAGCGGCTGAAGCAGCACCGGCGGTACATAAAGTAAAAACGTTTACAGAGAAACCGAATGTGGAGCTGGCAAAAGCCTTTATGTCCAGCGGGGATTTTTTATGGAACGCAGGCATCTTTATCTGGAAAGTAAAAAATGTACTGGCTGCTTTTGAAAAACACCTGCCGGAAATATATGAAGTGTTTGTTGCAGAAAAAGACAAGTTCAATACGCCGGAGGAAAAAGAAGCTATTGAGAATATATATCCGCAGTGTACCACCATCTCTGTTGATTTTGCTGTGATGGAAAAGGCAGACAATGTATATGTGATACCGGCCTCCTTTGGCTGGAGTGACCTGGGCACCTGGAACAGTGCCTGGGAAAATAAAGACAAGGATTATTTTGGCAATGCCGTTGTGGGTAAGAATGTGATGGTGGTGGATGCCAATAATTGCATCGTGCATGTGCCTGATAACAAACTGGTGTTGTTGCAGGGGCTGAAAGACTATATAGTAGTGGACACAAAAGATGTGCTGCTCATCTGCAAAAAAGACAAGGAACAGGAGATCAAAGAATATGTGGCGGAAGTAAAGCGAAACAAGGGAGATAAATACTTGTAATACCCATGCTGCAAAAATTACGCACGGTTATTTATCATGTCGCCGACTTACAGGCGGCCAAAGAATGGTATATCAAAGCAACCGGGCTGCAGCCCTACTTTGATGAACCGTTCTACGTTGGCTTCGACATCAATGGGTTTGAGCTGGGCCTCGACCCTTCTATGAACAATATTTTACCCGGCAATCACACCGAATCTTATTGGGCCGTGGAAAGCGCCAAAGCTGCTGCCGGTAAATTTGTTTCCCTGGGTGCCACGCTGGTGCAGGAAGTAACCAATGTTGGCGGCCCCATACACATTGCCATTGTTGCCGATCCTTTTGGCAACCATATCGGGTTTATTGAAGGGGCGTAGTTTACAAATACCCTGGCACAATCTTTATTTTTATTTCTGTCTTGTTTATATTTATGATCTAATATTGATTATGTCATCCTTATCCGCTAATAATATCCTTTTCCTGGATATTGAAACTGTTCCGCAGTACGCCTCTTATGACCAATTGCCCGAAGACTGGAGATCCTTGTGGGACACCAAATCTGCCACTCTCTCCAAATATCACGAAGGACAAACCAACGAATCGCTGTATCCCCGTGCCGGTATCTATGCAGAGTTTGGAAAGATCGTTTGTATCAGTTGCGGTGCGATGCAGGGAAATGTGGGACACCGAAAATTGGTACTTAAAAGTTTTTCTGGCACAGATGAGGCTTTATTATTAAAACAGTTTTCTGAAATGCTGGGCAAGTGGACAACCGGAGAGCCTAAACAGCTTTGTGCCCACAATGGAAAAGAGTTTGACTTTCCATACCTGTGCCGGCGGCTGATCATCAACAATCTTCCGATACCTTCATTGCTGAATATTTCGGGCAAAAAGCCCTGGGAAGTGAATCACCTGGACACATTGGAACTATGGAAGTTTGGTGATTATAAAAGCTATACTTCACTCAACCTGCTGGCACATACCCTTGGTATTCAAACACCAAAAGACGATATTGACGGAAGCAGGGTGTGGGAAGTATATTGGATAGAAAAGAACCTGGAGCGGATCGTAACGTATTGCCAGAAAGATGTGATAACGGTGGCACAGATACTTTTGCGAATGCGGGGAGAAGCGTTGTTGGGAGAAGATGATATTTTATACAAAAGCTAAGAGATAAAGAGATGAAAGAGGCAAAGAGTATGTTTGTCTTCTAAATTATCTTAGGTTTTAAAATAACAGAAGTTTTTGACCAATAACCCTTTTCTCAATTATCTTGGGCTTTTAAATGACAAAAGATATTGGCTAATAACTCCTTTTCTCCTTCACTCCTTTAACCTCTTAGTCAAATGCAAAGAACTAATTATTCCTCAGGTGCCAAATGGGAAGATATCGTAGGCTACAGCCGTGCAGTAAAGATCGGTAACATCATAGAGGTGACCGGCACGGTGGCGGTGGATGAAAACAGCATGCTGGTGGGTAAAGACGATGCCTACGGGCAAACAAAATTCATCATTGAAAAAATTGAAAAAGTATTGAAGCGGGCCGGGGCTTCACTAAAAGATGTGGTGCGTACCCGAATGTTTGTAACAGATATTTCCCGCTGGGAAGAATATGGCAAAGCGCATGGTGAGTTTTTTTCCGGCATCAAACCCTGCACTTCTATGATAGAAGTGAAAGGACTGATCGCTCCCGAGTACCTGATTGAAATTGAAGCAACAGCCATCATTACTGAATAGGTTTCCTAAAAAATAACCATACATGAAAAAACTACTTCCGGTTGCCATTATCGCCCTTGCTCTCTGGAGTTGCAAGAATGCTAAAAAAGAAAAAACCGAAACCACTCCGCCGCTGGAAGTGAAAACAATTATTGACTCCACGCTGGTCACCGATTCTGCCTGGGGCGCCATCACTACAAAAACGGACTTTGCCGGTCTTCAAACCATCTTTGGCGCAGCAAATGTAAAAGATGAACGCATTTGCGGGCCGGAGTGTATTGATTCATTAGATGTGACGATCATTTACCCGGAGACCAGCAAAGAGATAATCGTTCACTGGAAAGACAGCCTGTATCATAAAAAAATTGTTTACATAGAAACCTCCGGGGAGGAAGGTCCATATCGTACACCCACCGGCCTGAAGATCGGTACCACCCTGCGGGAGTTGTTGAAGCTGAATGGTCAAAAGATCACTTTCTCCGGCTTTGGTTGGGATTATGGTGGCTATATTCAATCATACAATAATGGCACACTGGAAAAATCCGGTGTCCATTTCCGGCTTGACCTCTTTTCTCATAGCGATGACAATTCATTGCTGGGAGATATGGAGTTGAATACCGACATGGCTACGGTGCAAAAGAAGCTCGACAGCATACGGGTGTATCATCTTTCATTATTTTTTTTAAAAGATGCTTTAGATGAATATTGAGTGGCTCCGCAATTACTGTTTGTCCAAAGCCGGGGCCGAGGAAACGCTGCCTTTTGGTCCCGATACACTGGTATTCAAGGTATCCGGAAAAGCATTTTTGCTAACCGGCTTTGATAATGACCCGCTTCGTTTCAATGTAAAATGCGATCCGGATAAAGCTGTTGAATTGCGGGAAGAATTTTCTTGTGTGCTTCCGGGCTACCACATGAATAAAAAACACTGGAATACAATTGTGGCTGACGGTTCTGTTTCTTCTAAGCAATTAAAAGAATGGATCGATCACTCCTACGACCTGGTGACGGCGGGCCTGCCTAAGAAAAAGAAATAGCTGCTTCTTTTAAGATTCTTTTAGATGGCTTATCCGTACTGCCATAAAGTTTTGGTTTACTTTAGCATTCTAAATTCCACATATGATAAAGTGTCTGATCGTAGCTGTTATTGCCTGTTGTACAGGTAACCTTCTTTACTCCCAAACCGCTTACAAGATAACCTGGGGCGAAGAAATGAAATTGAAAAAAGGAACTGCCGACCTTGACATCATAGCCGCAGATAATACCGGGCTTTACTTTACAGAACAGCGCCGGGCAAAAACAATGTTCTCCATCGGCGCCCCGCCGTCCTCCTATAAGCTGTATAAGATGGACAAAAACTTCGGAGAGGTGTTTGACAAAGAATATAAACGGGAATTAAAAGGGCTCGATTTCCAAAGCTTTCAAACGATGGGTGATGATATTTATATGTTCGCCACCGATTATGAAAAGAAAGCCCGGCTTTTTAAAGTATATGGCGCCAAAGTAGATAAGAACAGCGGCGATCTTGCCGGAGACTTTAACGAGCTCGGAAGCTATGAGCTGGAAAGCAAGCGGGACGACTACGACATGAAGGTCTCTTCCATTCATGGCGGCAGCGCCTTCCTGATGGTAAGTAATATTTCTGCAAAAGACCGGGTATCTATTGCCGTATGCCTGCTGGATAAAAACCTGAAGAAAAAAGAAAGTACCGTTATTAATCTTTCTTTTGAACCCAGTCTTTACCAACTGGAAGACGTACAGTTTACCAAAAGCAACAAAATAATTTTACTCGGAAAAGAATTTGAAGAAACACAGATCGGAAAGAAGAAAAGAAAGCGGTTGGTATTTAAGCAGTACGTAATGGCGATCTATAATGCCGATGGCGTAAAAGAAAAAGACGTGGTGCTGGATGCAGACAGTCGTTACATCATCAGCGGCAAGCTGATAGAGCAGCCCAATGGAGAGCTGCTGCTGGCCGGGTTCTATTCAGATTCTCCGAAAAAAGAAGACCTTAATGGTTTCTATATAAATAAAGTAAATCCGGAAAAAGGAGAACTGCTGTTAAGCTCATACAAAGAAATCAATTCAAGTATGCTGGGCAAAGGATACGAGGACGCTGCAGACGACGATGACGAAACAAAAGAAAGTAAAAAGCAGGCTAAAAAGGCAAAGGATGACGATGAAGAAGAGGAGTTTCCTAATAGTTTTATTATCAAATCAGTTGATATCAACCCGGTTGACAACTCGGTGATCATTACCAGCGAGGTGTCCCGGTATTCTTTTTATTCCTATACTTCCTCTACCTATAACAACACTACCCGCACCTGGACACGTACCACAACTTATGTTCACCGGTTTACCAACCAGGATATTTTAGTTATTAATGCCGACCAGGGTGGAAATATAAAATGGCTGAATGCGCTGCCCAAATCACAGGTAGAAGAAATTCGCACCACCAGCAACAGCTACGGGTCGGGGTGGAGCTATAGTTATGACAGAAGCGGGTATTTTGTAACTGCCGGCGGCATGCCCTTTTATTCTTCTTATAAAAGCCTGCTGCATAACAATAACCTGGTGCTGATAATGAACGACCATACGAGCAACAATGTTAATCCTGAATACGGCGACAGGGTAAAAACGGTTTACAACTTCAGAAAAAGAAGTAATGCATATGGTGTATCTATTGATCTGGCCAGTGGCAAGATGACCCGAAAAATAATTTCATCGAATAATGAAGAAACGATCCTGATGCCCCGGCATGCCTTTGTGGTAAACAATGAATTGTTTGTGCCTTCCTGGAGGCAGCATGTTATGGCAAAGACAGAATTAAAGTTTGCAAAGATCAGCGTCAAATAGTTTCTTTCTGATTTATTACAGAACTTAGCATGGCGTCTTCGTTTTAAGGCGCCATTTGTTTATCTAATAATAGCTACTGCTTTGCAAATTCAATCCAAACTGCCCAACGTAGGCACTACCATCTTTACGGTGATGAGTGCATTGGCAACAGAATACAACGCCGTCAATCTCGGCCAGGGTTTTCCGGATTTTCCCATGAATGAAGAATTGGCCCGCCTGGTAAAAGAAGCTGTTGACCAGGATTATAATCAGTATGCTCCTATGCCCGGCTGGATGCCGCTTCGGGAAGCGATCGCTGAAAAAGTATCGTACTTGTATCAAACAACCATTCACCCCGATACAGAGATCACCATTACTCCGGGCGGCACCTATGCTATTTATTCTGCCTTCACCACCATTCTGCAGCCGGGTGATGAGGTGATCGTTTTTGAGCCTGCCTATGACAGCTACATCCCAAACATAGAAGCAAACGGGGCAACCGCCGTAAAGATCAATCTTGTTTTTCCCGATTATCATATTGACTGGGCTGCTGTTAGAAATGCCATCACTAAAAAGACAAAGGCTATCATCATTAACTCGCCGCACAACCCTACCGGCTCAGTGATCGGTGAAACAGATATACAGCAGCTGCGCAAGATCGTAGAAGGAACGAATCTTTTTATCATCAGTGATGAGGTGTATGAACACCTGATCTTTGATAACATTCCACATCAGAGTATGCTTCGCCACCCCGATCTGCTGCAAAGAAGTTTTGTCTGCTTTTCCTTTGGCAAAACCTATAGCTGCACCGGCTGGAAGATGGGTTATTGTATTGCGCCGGCACCATTGACAAAAGAATTCAGAAAAATACACCAGTTCAATTGCTTTTCCTGTCATACACCATCACAGGTGGGGCTGGCAAATTTTCTGCATAATAAAGAGGCCTACCTGTCCTTGTCATCATTTATACAAGAGAAGAGAGATTATTTTAAACAACTGATGGCGCAAACCAAATTCAGTATGCAGGATTCCTTTGGCAGTTATTTTATTTGCGCCACTTATGAAAGAATAACTGATGAGGCGGATAAAGACTTTGCTATCCGTTTAACAAAAGAAGCTGGTGTGGCCACAATTCCCGTTTCAGCATTTTATCAAAATGGAAAAGATGACAAGGTGTTGCGGTTTTGTTTTTCCAAGAAAAGGGAAACATTGGAGAGGGCGGTAGAAAATTTGTTACTATTGAATTACTAATACATAAAAAATGAAGCTAATTCTTTCTATGTGCCTGGCCATTCTGTCCGTTTCCGTGGTTTGGGGACAAAGTAGTTTTAAGCCCGGCTATATTATTCTTAACTCGAGTGATACCGTTCGGGGAGAAATTGAATATGGAAACTGGGCGATAAACCCCGAAACCATTTCGTTCCGGAATGCCGGAACACAACAGAGTTATACTGTTAGCCTTTTGAAGGGTTTTGAAATTACTAATGAAGCACAGTTTGTGCGGTTTCACCTTTCCTATCAGCTTAGCGCTGCGACCCTGGCAGATGCGCTAGAGAGCTTTGACGGTCCCGTTGTAACAAAAGACGCCTGGCTAAGGCTGTTGTATAAGTCCAAATACTCTTTGTATGAATTAAATACACCTAAAAGAAAATACTTTTTTGTACAATCTGACAGAGACGGACTAAAGGAGTTGATTTACCGGGTTCGGCTTTCCGGGGGTGCGCTGCAAGCAGATGAGCAATACAAAAATTTATTGGCGCTGTATGCAAGTGAGAATAACGACAGTCCCAATTTTCAAAAACAACTCGAGGCTTCCGGGTATGTTGATAAGGAGCTGATTCACCTTTTTGACTTATTAAATAATGGTAAAAACAGCTTTAAAGAGTCTGGTCAAACACATTCAAGCTTTGATATATCTGCTGGTGGCGCCTTTTATTCTATTTCGGCATCCGGGTATCAATATAATGATGGCAGTGCATATGCTATAAATACTGCAGATTTTAATGGCTCTTTGGGATTTATAGCCGGGTGTGGGTTTACTTTTTCTCCTAAAAAAAACAGGGGCCGCCTTCATTCACGGCTTGGCTTGAACATAGGCTCTCTTTCTTTAAAGGGTGAAAACAATACAAGCGATGGTTCATTTGATAAAGAAACCTATAGGGGGTCTCTGCTTTTTGCAGAAGTAAATACGAGCCTGGATTTCCTTATTACCTCCGGGAAACGAACCGATTTTTTTCTTGGCCTGTTCGCAGGATATAATCTCATTGTTAGCAACAACCTCTCTTCAACGTTTGAAAATCCCGGGGTTGTCGGGGTTGTGGTGAACAGGGACAAATTTCCTCCGGTAAGTGGTGGTTTTATTAAGGGTGGAATTAATGCTACCGCCTCCGGATCGTGGGGTAGATTGAGCCTGGGGCTAAACGGTACCAGCAATATATTAAACTCCTCGGTAACAGTGCTAAGAGCAAAAGGACTTTCTCTTACTTATGGCTATTTCTTAAAAAAATAAGCCGTTGAAAAAATGGTTCTGGACTCCCGATACAAAGGAATTTTCTACATGCTGCTGGCAGCGATGGGTTTTTCATTAATGGGTGGTGCTGCCAAATTATTAAAAGGCAGTTTTGGTGCCGGTCAATTGGTATTTTGGCGAAATGCCATTGGCCTGGTTGTATTGACTGCCGGGTTTATTATCAAACCGCCGGTAAACAAAGGTGGAAAATTTCACCTGCTTCTCTTCCGGGGTATGATGGGCACAACGGCCCTGTACACATTGCTGTATTGCATCCTGCATATTCCACTGGGCACAGCTATGACGTATAATCTTACTTCTGCCTTATTCATAGCTGTCTTTTCATTTCTTTTATTCAGAGAATATCATGGCCGCATTGTGTTGCTGGCCGTACTGCTTGGCTTCCTTGGAATGTTGCTGATCTATAAACCGGCAATGCACTTTCCCTGGTACTATCATGTGGCGGGGTTGATATCGGGTGTCACTTCCGCACTGGCCTATATCACTGTGAACCAGCTGGCGGGCCATTATGATTCAAGAATAATTGTGCTCTCGTTTATCGGTACCGGCGTGCTGGTGCCAACCGTCTTTATGCTTATCCGGTATATAGGCGATCTTCCGCCAGATGATGTATTCTTTATCAATTGGCGATGGCCGGTTGGAATTGAGTGGTTTTATGTTCTCTGGCTGGGTCTTGCTGCACTATTTGGTCAATACTTTGTTACCAAAGCCTATGGTGCCGATAAAGCAGGAATCGTTTCTGCCATTGGTTATGCAAATATTATCTTCTCCGTGTTCATTGGCATGGCATTGGGCGATGCCTTTCCGGACTGGATGTCTTCCCTGGGCATTGCCTGCATCATCGGCAGCGGCGTCATCATTTCATTGGTAAAAAAGAAAAGTAATCGTTAGTTCTTCCGGTCCAGTTCATATTGCAGCGACACCAGCCCGGTTGAGTACGTTTTGGAATTGATAAGCCTGAGTCGTATCCGTTTATCAATATCCTGAAAAAGCGGCTTGCCCTTTCCAAGCAATATGGGATGAACAGACAACCAAAGCATATCTATTAACCCGCTATTCAGTAACGAAGTGGTAAGACTTGCCCCTCCAAAGAGCCAGATATCTTTTCCTTTCTCCTTATTAATTTGCTGCACCTGTGTCACGATATCTCCCTTTACCAGGTGAACGCCTTTCTTAG
>CAYUCU010000093.1:0-15814 GCA_964443345.1 uncultured Chitinophaga sp. | reverse complement strand
ATGCCTGTACCAGCGGCGAGTTTACATTAAAGGCCTTTACAGAGTATCCATTTATTACCTCGGGCAAAATGGCTGCTGCTGGTAAGGTGCTTACTAAAAAATCTCTTCTTTTCATTGTATATGCTTGAATAATGAAAATGCTGTTTTAAGCCAACTGGTATTCAGATAAATTGAAAAAATACTGGAACAGTGATTTCAGCCGGGTATTCACTATATTAAAATTGGCAACGGTGGGACTGGCTATATAAGCTGTCCAGGCATTGGTCCAATAATAATCCCATTGTTGTCCTGTCAATAATATCTGTGTTTTGATTTGTCCTTTTGATTGCACCGACAGTTCATTTCTGAAAAGTACCTGCAATGCTTCATCAATGAGATCATTCGGGTTGCCGGGATTATTCAGTGTTTGTGCAAAAGCCACACAATTGAATTGCACCCGGAAACCATTGCGGGCATAACCTGTATTGATCATGGTGTCTGTAAACTGGTTTCGCTTTGGCAAAGAATCTGAGTTGATCCATATCTCATGAAAAGAGGGCTCCTGGTAGTAGGCGGGCATGCCTGATACATTAGGAGGATCATGCAGGTTTTGTCCCATATTCACCATCCAGGTATAAAAAGTATTCCAAAGACCATAATTTGTATCCCAATCCGTATCGGGGCGAAAGGCCACATTCATTTCCCGCAATGAGCCGATCACCTGGTCGGCAGGCGGCTTTATCATACAGCCCCGGTTCAGTATATCAAAAAAATGTTCGCTTTTGAATAAAGCCGTGAGCAGTGGTTTGATCTCATAATTATTAGTTCTGAAAATATCTGCCAGCGGGGCTATCACATTCGTTTCGGCACTGGCATCAATTGCATAATAAACAAACCAGCGGTATATTTTGCGTACCAGGAATTTGGCTACCTCCTGTTGTTGAAAGATCATATTCAAAAGGTCATTCAGTTCCAGATCGCCGGCAGTAGCCCTGGTGCTGCCAGTGATAGTAGTATTATTAAAGAAAGAAGAAAAGGTCTTATTTTCTGTACTATGGCGGGTGGGATTAAATACCGAAGTATAAGTGGTGCCATTTATTTGCCAGCCGGTCAGCACTTTTGCTGCTTCTCTTACATCTGCTTCTGTATATTGGGAACCCGGGCCTTTGCCAAGTGTAAATAATTCCATAAGCTCTCTCGCATAGTTTTCATCGGGTGCGTTTTTGTTATTCAAATACCCGTTCAGGTAGCGGAGCATGGCTACGTCCTTTGTAATATCTCTTACCAGGTTCTTAAAATTACCAAGTCCGTACTGGCGAATCAATACATGTTGCTTGTATACCCAATTGGCATTGCCCAGGTCAGAAGCTTCATTACCAAAATGGTCAATCCAGAACATGTTCAGTTTTTCCCGGATGCTTCTGTCCTGGTTGATGAGTACACCGGTCCACCATTTTTTGTACGAAGCACGGCGTTGTGATTGTACCGTACCATCACTGTTTATGTCATTGATCCAGGTGGTACCCTGAACAATGTTTGTATCCGGTGTGGTAGCATTGGGAGAAGTAACATACTCCTTAACAGGCACAGGCGGCGGTGGTGCGGTTGGTGTTAAAAGTTCATCCACAGCCTGGCTGACGGTCAGGTTTTTAAAATAGTTTATATCAGCTTTTTTTGCACCAAACATGGTTCTCTTCAGCAGGTGAATTACTTCCTGCTCGGTCCAGGGGCCTGCATAAGTATTAATACCGGAAGTAGTGCGGAATGGTTTGGCGGAACCGCCTTCATTGTCTGAAACATGCTTCTTTCTCTTGGCAGTCAGAAAATCTCTTCTATCCATAATAATAAGATTTTACCAGCCCGGATGAAGTACTCGGACCGGGTATAGCAATAGGCTGTGACACTAAAAGTACAGAATCGTTTAAAGTTTCTTTAACAAATATTGCGCCTGATCCGCTCATTTGCAATAGGAAAATAACGACTTGCTGTCTATCCAATAAAAAACCGGATTGAAAGGCAATCCGGTCGTACTATACGCTGAAGTAAGGTGTTATAAATTCTCAATAATCCCTGCGATGCCCTGGCCACCGCCCACACAGGCGGTAATCATTCCGTATTTCTTATTCAGCCGTTTCATATCATGCAGGTTTTGAATGGTAAGCTTACATCCGGTACAGCCAAGCGGGTGCCCCAATGCAATAGCTCCCCCGTTGATATTTACTTTGGCAGGATCAAGTCCGGCTTCTCTTATCACTGCCAGGGCCTGGGAAGCAAATGCTTCATTCAATTCTATCAGGTCAATATCGCCAAGGTTCATGCCCGCCTGTTTCAGCACTTTGGGTATTGCCGCCACAGGGCCAATTCCCATGATCCGGGGATGCACACCGGCGACAGCGCTGTTTACCAGGCGACCAATAGGTTTTAATCCCAGTTCATTCATCATCTTCTCTCCCATTACAATTACAAAGGCGGCACCATCAGAGGTTTGAGAAGAATTGCCTGCAGTAACCACACCACCTGCGGCAAATGCGGGTTTTAGTTTTGCCAATGCTTCTACAGATGTATCTGCCCTTGGGCCTTCATCCGTATCCATTGTATAATTTCGCTTTTGCTTTTTTCCTTTTGCATCCAGGTAGGTTTCTTCAACATTGATAGGAAGAATGCCCGGTTTAAAATGGCCGTTTTGTATAGCAGCAATTGCTTTCTGATGTGAGTTGTATGAGAATTCATCCTGGGCTTCCCTGCTGATGCTGAAATCTTTTGCCACTGCTTCTGCAGTTAATCCCATGCTCAAATAATAATCAGGATCGTCTTTGGCAATATTGTAGGAAGGAACCGTTTTCCATCCGGCGGTTGGCACCAGGCTCATGCTTTCCGTGCCACCAGCAATGATGCATTCTGCCATACCCATCCGGATCTTGGCAGTAGCCATGGCAATCGTCTCTAATCCGGAAGCACAATAACGGTTTACCGTTACACCAGGCACATCAAACCCCAATGCACGGGCAGAAATGATGCGGCCAAACTGCAGGCCTTGCTCCGCTTCCGGCACGGCATTGCCCACTATCACATCATCCACTCTTTTTGGATTGAGTTGGGGCACGGTAGCCATCACTCCTTTGATCACTTCCACGGCCAGGTCATCCGGGCGGTAGAAACGAAATCCACCCCGTTTTGCTTTACCTACTGCGGTGCGGTATCCGGCGATTATGTATGCTTCCTGCATTGTTTGATTAAAAGTTGTTTATGCAACCTTCTACACCAAAGGTATAAAATGGCCTTAATTAAAATAGCATTTGAAGGTGTATTTTTGTGAAAATCTGCGACATGGATAATATTATTACCATCAGGATCAAGGACAAAAAAGCCAAAAAGGTGATCGAAAGCCTGGAGGAGATCAAATTTATTCAGATAGTGAACGACCCGACATTGGGGTTAACGGGCAAAAAAAAGAAGCAGGCCAAGGATTTTCTATCCGCCCTAAAGCAGGCAAAACTGGCAGAGCAGGGGAAAATAAAGTTGAAAACTGCTCAAAGCCTGATCAATGAGTTATAGAATTTCCCGTACTGAGGAGTTTGCCAGGCATCTGAAAAAACTCGCAAAAAAGTATCCTTCGATAAAAAAAGATTACGAACTCCTTTTGGATTCTCTTGCTGAAAATCCGCTTCAAGGCACTTCTCTTGGAAAGAATTGTTATAAGATCCGGTGGAAAATAAGTTCCAAACAATCTGGAAAAAGTGGTGGGGCAAGAGTAATAACGTATGTAAAAATTGAAGATGAACATATTACCCTGCTTGATGTTTATGACAAAGCAGATAAAGAATCAATTACCGAAAAAGAGCTGGAAAAACTCATTAAAAAAGCAGAATAGGCATGTATAAAATTGTACGTTCTTTTCTGTTTCTCTTCCCTCCCGAATGGGTGCACTATTTCTCGATGAATTGTTTGAAGCTTTTATGCAGCATTGGTTTTAAAAAAATGCTTACAGGTTTATACCAACCCAAAACCAATACCCAATATTCCTTATTCAATATTCAATTTCCTAATAAAGCAGGCCTCGGTGCCGGCTTTGATAAAAATGCTAAATACCTGGAAGAATTGGAATGCCTCGGTTTTGGATTTGTGGAAATAGGAACAGTAACCCCACTGCCACAAGCCGGAAATGACAAACCACGGTTATTCCGTTTACCAAAAGATAAAGCGCTGATCAACCGGATGGGATTCAATAATGACGGAGTGAAGGTGGTTGCTGAAAGGCTGAAGCAATGGAGAATAGTAAATAGTCAATCCCGGAAACCCCACTCCTCACTCGCCACCCCCCACTCCCCTCTGGTCATCGGAGGTAATATTGGCAAGAATAAAGTAACTCCCAACGAAGATGCCTGGAAAGATTACGAGATATGCTTTAATGAATTGCATCCTTATGTTGATTATTTCGTGGTGAATGTAAGTTCGCCTAATACTCCCGGTCTCAGGGAACTACAGGAAAAAGATTCGCTCCGCAAAATTCTATCGCACCTGCAAACGATCAATGCCACACAAAGTCAACCCAAACCTTTGTTGCTAAAGATCGCACCAGACCTTACGCAAGAACAAATAGATGATGTGATAGACCTGGCATTGGAAATAAAATTAGATGGGTTAGTTGCCACCAACACCACCATCAGCCGGGAAGGTCTCCTAACTCAAAACTCAAAACTCGAAACTATCGGAGCCGGAGGATTAAGCGGATTGCCACTAAAACAAAGAAGCACAGAAGTAGTACGCTATATTTGCCAAAAAACAGGCGGAAAGATCCCTGTTATTGCCAGCGGCGGTATTTTTACGGCTACCGATGCAAAAGAGAAAATGGATGCCGGCGCCGCATTGGTACAGGTATGGACGGGTTTGATTTACGAAGGCCCTGCAATTGTAAAAAGAATTTGCAAATCATTATAAGCAGTTACTGAATGGAATATTTGTTTACCTCAGAAAGTATTATCAGTTTTTTTATTCTCGTAGTACTCGAAGTGGTACTTGGCATTGATAATGTTATTTTCGTCAGCATCATACTGAACAGGCTAAAGGGCAATAAGCAACAATCAAAAGCCCGCCGCTTCTGGATGATCTCCGGCATCATCATGCGGAGCTTATTATTGATGGGATTAGGTTGGTTGCTGGCGCAAAAAGGAAAATACATCATTCCTCAACACTGGTTTGGAAAAGGGTTTGACCTCGCAAGCCTTGTTATGCTATTCGGGGGATTATTTCTTATTTATAAATCGGTGATGGAGATACATCACAAGCTGGAAGGGGAAGACCCGAATGAATCATTAGCACACCAAAAACCACTTTCATTTGGCAAAGCTATTGGCCAAATTGTTTTGATCGATGCAGTATTCTCTTTCGACAGTATCATCACTGCCGGTGGTACGGCCAAGCATGTAGAGATCATGATCGCTGCGGTCATCATCGCCATGATCATCATGTTTTTATTCAGTCCCAAAATATCTTCCTTCATTCATAAACATCCAACGCTTAAAATGCTGGCCCTTTCCTTCCTGGTAATGATCGGTATCAGCCTGATCATTGAGGGATGGGATAGTGAGGCCGCACATCAGCTGCACCTGAAAAATTATATCTACTTTGGTATGGCCTTCTCTTTTATTGTGGAAATGCTGAACATGACGATGATGAGCCGTGCTGCCAGGAAGAGGAGACATGTGGTGCAATTGAATGAACCGGTGCTGGAAGAAGAAACAGAAAATTTGTCAGACCAGGCAAAGTAAAGTAGCGGCCACTACCCCGGCTGTTTCTGTTCTTAACCTTGTTTCGCCGAGGCTAACCGGGATAAAACCATTCTGCAAAGCCAGTTCAATTTCTTTGGGAGTAAAATCTCCTTCGGGACCGATGCAGATAAGGGAATGGGCAGATTTGGAAATTTGCAAATTTGATAATGCCTGCTTGTTACCTTCAATACAATGCGCAATTAAGTTAGCACCATTTTCAAATTTCCACATTTTCAAATTTTCAAATTTCGCAGGCTCGTGGAGTACCGGCAGCCAGCACTGCTGACTTTGCAGCATGGCGCTGATGCAAATTCCATTCATCCGGTCGTAGCGGAATCGTTCTTTCTCCGTTCTTTCGCAGATCAGCGGGATGATGGCACTCACGCCTATCTCGGTTGCCTTTTCTAAAAACCACTCGAAGCGGCTGGGGTTTTTGATGATGGAAATAGCAATGGTTATTTTTTTAGATGATAACGGATAGCTGACAGATGATAATACTTCCACTTCACAGTGTCTTTTATTGATCGCTGTTATTCCGCATGTCAATAAATTTCCTTTCCCATCTGTAAGGTTTAGTTTCTCGCCGGTTTTCATGCGCAGCACCTGCACCACATGTTTGGAAGTGTCTTCATCAAGCACTATTTGTTGCTGTGCTTCTTCGTAATTGCTGATATAAAAAAAAGGGAGTGCCATTGTCTTTCTTATTGATGCCATATGCACTACAGATGAAGTGTCCGCCAATCGGCGGAAGGGACGATCATCCGTGTTACTGTAGCTGGTAACAAAAATGTATTAGTTAATAACTCTAAAATAATAATAGCTCCCCGAAATTAAGGAGCTATCATCTATCAACTATCCGTTATCATCTAGAACGGAGTGTCTTCATCATCCGGCGGCAAATCATTCATCCGGCTGCCTGTTTGTACAAACACCCTGGCACCATCACCTTCCGCATCCGGCACAGGTTTCCAGCTACCACCTGGAAGTCCGATACCATTATATGGATCATCATCCCAGCCGGTAAATTTCTGTATGTGCAGCAGGGCTTTTAGCTTGATCGTTTCCAGTGTACCATTCCGGTGCTTGGCTATCTTTACCTCTGTCAATCCTTTTATATTTTCTCCCTCGGCACTGGTGGTAATATCGTAATATTCGGGACGTGACAGGAAGATAACCATATCCGCATCCTGCTCAATAGCTCCCGATTCACGAAGGTCACTCAGCTGCGGTGTTTTGGCCCCGTCTTTGGCGCCACGGGTTTCCACCGCACGGCTTAACTGTGACAGGGCGATGATAGGTACATTCAATTCTTTAGCGAGACCTTTCAGGTTTCTGGAGATGTTACTGATCTCCTGTTCCCTGTTGCTGTTGCGGTTCTCGCCAGTACCGCTCATCAACTGCAGGTAGTCAATAATAATAAGACCAATATTATGCTTGTTCTTTAAGCGGCGGCACTTTGCCCGCAATTCAAAGATGTTCAGTGCAGGTGTATCATCAATAAACAATGGGGCTTGCGCCAGCCGCTGAATACCCCTTGCATACAATTGTTTCATTTCATGTTCTTCCAGTTTGCCTCGTGCAATTTTCTCCAGCCATATCTCGCTTTCGGCAGAAAGGATACGCTGTACCAACTGTCCGGCACTCATCTCTAACGAAAATAAGGCCACGGGTGTTTGCTTGCTGGCATGCATCACGGCATTGCGGGCAAGGTTCAGGGCAAAGGCCGTTTTACCTACCGCAGGCCTGGCGGCTAAGATTATTAAGTCAGTATTCTGCCAACCGTACGTTACCCTGTCAAGGGCCGCAAAGCCGCTCGGCACACCCGTCACCTCTTCGTTCTTATGGCGCAGGTCTTCTATACGCTGAATGGTTTTTACCAGTACAGAATCAATGGTGTCAAAGTTCTTGCGGAGGTGGTTGTTGGTGATCTCAAACAATTTGCTTTCTGCATCATCCAGCAGATCGAATACATCAGTTGAATCTTCGTATGCATCGCCGATGATCTCGCCGCTGATGCGGATCAGTTCCCGCTGAATGAATTTTTGCAGGATGATCCTGGAGTGGGCTTCTATATTGGCAGAGGAAACAACGGTATTGGTAAGCTTGGTCACATAATATGCTCCGCCTATCATTTCCAGTTCTTCCCGGAAGCGGAGTTCCTCGGCCACAGTAAGTATATCAATAGGCTGACTTTTATTGGCAAGACCCTGCATAGCCTTGTAGATACGCTGATGCGCTTCTACATAGAAACATTCAGGTTTCAATATTTCTACCACCGTATCAAAAGCGCTTTTCTCCAGCATGATGGCGCCCAGCACGGCTTCTTCCAGGTCTTTGGCCTGGGGGGGTACTTTGCCATATACCATAGTGCCAAGGTCAAGAGAGGATTTCCTTACTTTCTTACGGTCTTTATTCAGGTTGGTCAGGTCCATGTGTTCGGTTAGGGCGATAAAGAGTTAAACCATTGATTGTTTACCAACCTGCCTGTCGGCAGGCAGGTGACCTTTGGCGCATGTTCCAATATGTTTTAAGAAATTGTTATCTCTTGGTTAGTGGAATGTTTCCGTTCAGTCAGACAACGAAAATAAAGGTGTGGGACGAATCAACAACTCTTTTAAAAAACTTTTTCTTTCTGCACCAATTTTTCACCGCTGAAACAGGGTTATCCACATTGCTTTTTTGTGCCGGGTCATCTACAATTTACCAAAAAAAAGCAAGTGTTTTTGTAATTAATTATGCCCAAGTCTGCAAAAGAAAAGACATTAAAATCGCCAAAGCCGTACCAGCAGGGGCATACAGAAAATCCTGTAGTATTATCCCGGATAGTGGCCAGTTGAAAAAGAGTGGCATCCCTGCCAGGGCCCCAAAAGACCGGTCTGTTCCATACTAACCAGCGTTTGACTGGAAAAGAGGGCTGTTTCCGGTGCTAAAGCGGCCCGGAACCCCCAAAAATACCATGAAATGAGTATTGACTTGTATCAATGCTTCCCGCATATTGCAGGTACATTGATGCTTCAGCGAAGAAGCCCTAGTCGCATGTATAATGCGCATAACCATAAGCCTTTCAACATAAGGTCCATTCAAGAAGCATCGGAAGCCCCGCCTTTATAAGCGGGGTTCTTTTTTGAAATACCATAAAATGGGTATTGACATGCCAATTATCGTTCTGTACCCTTGTTGCCAACCTCCTTTCATTTGAAAATTTATTGCCTGCCAGGGTGAAAACACGGGAGGAGAATGGGTGGAAAGAGCACTTGTCTTTTCCTGACAATCATTCACCTTTATAATCAGAAGTATAATAGCATATTCTTCAGGAACCAAAAATCAACGACAATGGCAACTAAAAAGAAAGCAGGAACTAAATCTGCGAAAAAGGGGGCACCTAAGAAAAAAGCTCCAGTCAAAAAAAAGGCCGCCCGGAGTTTATCGCTTGCGGCGGATAATAACAGCTTGACGATAAGTGTGGAGTTTCGTTTGGGCGGCGGTAAAGTAACAGCAACTCTATTCCGGAACAGGGTGCAGATAGACGAACAAACAAACCGTAATGGGGGAACAATGACATTCAATGATGCAAGGTCAGGTGATGAGTTAGCAATTGATGGAGCCTGCGCCGGTAATGCAATCCTTACTACAAACAGAAGCACTACTCCTGTATCGACTGTATCATCACCCCGAAAATATAAGCAAGGCGATATTTTTGACAGCCTTGGTATAAATTAAACCATAGTTATGAAAAAAACTCTCCAGACCTCTATACTGCTGGCCTTATTGTCTTTTCTTTCAATAAGTGGAAAAGCACAAAGTAATCAAACAAAGGCCGTAATAACAGCCGATTCCTTGGCTACCGGAAATTATAAAGATGTGCTTACAAGCTTCTTTCAAATTGGCTTCGACAAATTGACAGGAAAAGACAAAGAATTAAAATTCAGTTCCAATCCCTATGCTGTAATGATGAAGGCAAATAAAGATCTGGAGCTATATAATAATTATAGAAAAAACCGTATACTAAGAAACCTTAATTTCAATTTCAATATAAAGCTGGATACCAGCTATCGTTTCAATGGGTTTTCATCAGGCATCAGTTATGCTATTATCAACAAAAGGGATTTCACGATTTATGATGAATTCATAGATCTTGCCCTGTTAAAAAGCGAAGATTATCATGTTTTGAACAAAAGTGTTTCAAAAGAACTGAGTGGCATTGCTGATCAGACAAAGAGAAATAGTATCAGAGCACAGGTCAATAAATTACTAACCGATGAAACCTTTAAATTCAGTCAGTTGGATGCAGATGCAAAAGCCCTGGTACAAAAAATAATTAAGGACGAAGGGCTGACAAAAATTGATGCGCTGGTGACAAAGGATGCCAACGTAAGCTTCAAAAAAGTTATTAACGAGGGTTATGAAGCTGTAAAAAAATCCTTTCAAAGCAAACCCCTCCTTACACTCAGCATCAGCGATACGACCTACAAAGATCAATTCATGTTCTCCAATGTGCTAGTGAAACTCGAATACCTGCAAGGCTTTGGAGACTCAAAACCCGGGGCTAACTGGGAATTTAATATTCCAGCCACTGTCAATTTCGTGAACGATACTTTACAAGCCGGTCGCGACCTGAAGCGATCTATCTTCCGTATTGAGCCGGGCATCAACCTCGTCATCCGGAACAGCGATGCTGAACATTCATTCTTTGAAATGAAATTCAGCGGCGAATACAACCACGTTTTCAGCGGCCTGTATGCCGGAGAAAAGAAAGACAGGCTAACCTTTAATGGTACTGTACGGGTACGTATCATTAATGACATATGGATACCTCTTCAATTCAAATACGATCCAAAAAATGGGAATGTATTAGGCTTTCTCAGTGTGAAATTCAATTTTAGTGGACAAGGAGAAAAGAAAAAATAGATTCCCCCACCCCCCAAAATACCCTAAAACTAGTATTGACTTGCCTCATCCATTGTCGTAACCTTGTTCTATCCGCCTCTCCCGGAAAACGATGCCGGCATCGGGCATTAGATATTAACTGATCTTACCTGTTCCTTAGACTGAATGCTATTAAAACATTCCTTATGCCTACACTGGTCACCACCTACCAAAGCCTGTCAGAGAAAACAAAAGCCATTATTGTGTTTGCTGCTGTTGTACTCTCTGCTGTAATGATCTTCCTGGTGGCCAGCGGGCAAATGTCACGGGAAGCCAAACGGATGATGAGGCCCTATGAACAATCTCAACAGCTTATTAATAAGTATATCGACAGTTTAAAAAAGCCGGATCACCTCAGCGAAAAACAATTTACTACATTCAAAACCCAGCAGCAGATCCTTTCGCTTCGTAAAAGCCATTATCTGCAATTGAGTCGTTTATTCTTCAGGAATTATTATGGCGTGCTGATTCTTACCATGCTCTACTCCTGTATTGGCGGTGTAGTGCTTTTTATCATTATCAATAAGGGGTGGGGCGGTGCTAAAGCTTCGCTCCGGGCCCTATTCCTGGGTATCCTTATGGTAGTTACTTTCTGCGGCTTTTTTCCCCCGGTATTTAAACAACAGGAAAACTTCAATGAAAACATCAAATATTACATGAACTACACAAAAGCTGAACTCAATATCATGAACCAGCTTTCAAGATTGGAGAACTTTATAAACTTTGCAAAAAAAGATAACCCAATTCCGGCCAAAAACGGAGTGCCGGAGGTGCGTTTTGATACCGCTGCCTATATGTTTGCAGCAGACTCAATGATAGATCTTAACACCGTTACGATCAACAACCTCACCAACTATGTGCTCACCATTGATGCCAATGAAATAAAATCGATCGGTGATGTATATAAAATGGTAGCTAACAGTACCAGTGGTAATGATACCCTGGACCGGAAAAAATGATCGCTGCTGCCCAAAAAATACCCAAAACAGGTTATTGTCTTCCTCCTTTCAATACCTGATATTTACTATCTCCCTTTTGAAATAACGGCCCCGGTGAAAACACGGTCGCTAAACAGGTGCTTCCCTCCCATTCCAATAGAAAGGAAAGCAACAATTTTAGTGTGCCTTGTAAACAGCAAAAACCAATGCAACCATGAATGCTTTTCTCGAAACCGGTATCTCGCTGGTGCTCATTTTTTTCATCTTCAGCATCATTACCTATGTCATCCAGGAACTGATAGCCGTAAACCTGAAATACCGCAGCAAGATGCTGTGGAAATCACTCTGGCAATTGTTTGATGGCAAAAAACTGGAAGGACGGGTAAAACTGATGCGGGCACTGCCGGACAGTACAGCCGATAATATTGAAACCTTTTACAACCATCCACAGATACAGATCCTGAAGAAAAACCTGGACAATAAACGGCTGCCCAGTTATATACCGGCAGCCAATTTTGCCCTCGCTGTTATGAACCTGGTGTCAGCAAAAGCAGCTGCTAACAAAGACAAACCCGTTGTAGCCCAAAGCACCACAATGGATGATTTTAAAACAGGCCTGCAAACTTTTGTTAACAGCGGAGGCAGCCTGTATGCCGTTTTGAAAAACCTCGCAGATACGTCCTCCACCCTTGCTGAATTGCAGCAAAAAATTGAGGACTGGTTTAATGGTTACATGAAACGGGTCACCGGTTGGTATGAATCCCATACCGTAGTATCCATACGGATAATTGCACTGGCAATCACCCTCATTTTTAATCTCAATGTTATTAAGCTGGCGAAAAAGATCTATAAAGACGGAACGCTGCGCAGCAGCCTGGTAGCCATGGCCGAAAAGATCGTTGACAAACCCGAAGCCGTTACACAATACTATACCAGCAGTTTTAAAACGATCAGTGCAGAACAAGACAGCCTTTTTAAAATGAAATGGGATGCAGATACTACTATTGAGGGAAGAAAAAAGATACTGAAAGAAAAAGAAGATACGATGGCTGCACTGGCAGGAAGATATACCGACAGGAACATTGTGGCTATGCATTCATTGGTCAGCCAGTTAGATTCTGCCAAACTACCGCTGGGCTGGAAAGATGGCATGTTCTGCGAAGAAGTAAAAGGGAAACCCAATAGCGACAGAACCATAAATTTTTTGCTGATGCTGGCCGGCTGGTTCATTGCTGCCTGTTGCATTTCCATGGGCGCACCCTTTTGGTTTGATATGCTGAACAAACTCGTGAATGTACGGCGAACGGTGCAGTAGCAGTAACCCAACGTACCCTGCCTTATTTAAAAATATTTCTTTAACCTAAACCTTGTTTTATGCCAAACTGGAAACCAATCGTAGTATTAAGCTTTACTGCTGATCAATTCGACACTTATTGCCACTCATTACAATGGACAGGATGGCGGCCTTCATTTATTGTACTGCATAATACCTTTGTTCCCGACCTGGCACTGCGCCCCAATGGTTTTACAAAACAACATATGCTGAACTTTGTCAGCTTTTACCGTGACCAGAAAAAATGGAGCGCCGGACCACACCTTTTCATTGATGATAAAAAGATATGGGTATTTACTCCGCTTACCATGTCGGGAATTCATTCCCCTTCCTGGAATAAGCTCGCTTTAGGTTTTGAAATGCTGGGCAATTATACCACGGATAGTTTTAGTTCCGGAAGGGGGCTTGCCGTAAGACAAAATGCAGTAGCTGCAATAGCCAGCCTGTCTGCTGTGCTTGGACTTAACCCGGATAGCCTGCGCCTGCACAAAGAAGACCCTGCTACAACACACAAAACCTGCCCGGGAAAAAATGTAAAGAAAGCAGAAGTCATTGCAGACGTAAAGGCCCTGATCCGGCAACGGCATGGCGGAGATCACTCCTGATAACACCCCTTCTATTTTCTAAACCTTTCTTACTTATAAATTCACGGATATGCCAAACATGAATTTTTCCATCGATCTCCATTGCCACCCGCAATATAAAGCGTTTGCGAAAGCACATAAAGAAACCGGTAAACCGCCGGAACCACAAAGCACTTCTGCCAGCAATAAATCCAGCCTCTGGTATTATAATCCGCCATCACTGAGTGATAAGTTGCTCAACATCTTCTTAAGTGTTAGTAAGTTCTCACAAAACAACCTCACGGCTTCCCTCTATGGCCGGCTGATGGTGCTTACAGTTGGCCTCGGAGCCACCGAACAGCCATTCTTTAAAAATAAACTGGGCACCGGGCTTATCGGTGATCTGATCGATGATTTTGCAGCAGGCTTCGGTCGTCCCCGTATCAATGCCATACAATCCATAAAAGACTACTGGAAAGACTTTATGAATGAAATGAAGTTCATGGAAGAATGTGAGAATAATCCCATCCGGATCGACGGTCATTGGTTTACTTACCGGCTGCCAAAAGATTTTAGTGAACTACAGCAAAACATTACAGATAATGATCACCCGAACGCCGGCGCCAGCGCTTCCACTCCGTTTGTAATATCATTGATCTGTGCGGTGGAAGGATTACATGTTCTCAACTGCGGGTTAGAAAATCCGTGCAATCCGGCTGAAGTAAAGAAGAATGCAAAAGACCTGAAAAAGCTGCCGCATGCACCCTGGTTTGTTACATTCAGCCATCATTTCTTCAATGAACTCTGTGGCCATGCCCGCAGCCTCCGAAAAGAGATCGGGAAGCTGACCGACCAGGAAAATATGATCAATACAGGTTTCACACCGCTGGGAGAAGAGGTGCTGGATATCTTACTGGACAATACGAATAACGACCGCATCCTGATCGATGTAAAACATATGAGCCCGGTTGGACGTAACCGCTTTTATGAGCTGCGCAAAACCAAATACAATAGTGAGATACCTGTTATTATCAGTCATGGCGTTTGCAATGGATTACCAAAATATGGCGACACGGTATCAAACTACCCGGAGCTGGGCAATACTTTTATCAACCCGATAGAAAATGTTACCGGAGGAGATGGAAAGTTCAAAGATCATAACCTCATCAATTTCTACGATAATGAGATCATTGAAATGGTGCAGAGTGCCGGCATCATAGGCATTCAGCTGGATGAAAGAAGGCTGGCCAATGATGATACGATCAGAAGGGTAAAACATTCGTTGTTTAAAAACAAGATCATGCACTATCGCAGTGAACTGGTATGGAAACAGATCCAGTACATAGCAGAGTTGCTGGATGATAAAGGATTGTATGCCTGGGGCAATATGGCGATCGGTTCGGATTACGATGGCCTGGTAGACCCGCTGAATGCATTCTGGACCGCTGAAGAGTATGATGACCTGGCTGGCTACCTGGAGCGCCATGCTTTTAATTACCTGAGAGATCACCCCGAAAGGCTAGAACACTCTTTTAATAAAGTAAGTGCGGATCTTATCATCCAGAATATATTTTGCGAAAATGCCTGGAGCTTTTTACGCAGGTGGTTTTGATTGAATCGTTAAATTTATAGTATGACAGAAGAAACTAATCCTGCAACGGAACCAGCAATTGCCAAAGAGAAATACCCGATCATCAATTGCCATACGCATGTTTTTACTGGCAAGCATGTGCCTAAATACCTGGCCAAATCCATCCTGCCGGAACCCCTATACAGGTTTCTCAATTTCAATGCAGTATTCAGGTTCGTTCATTGGTGGTTTTCTAATAAAGGGCCAGGATCATGGCCTATGAAAGGATCGTACAAAAGAATTGCCAAATGGATGTATAAAACAAAGATGCTGATCGCCCGGCACCAGTGGTTGTCTGTCATTAAATCACTGCTTGCCTTATTTTTGATGCTTCAGTTTATTGATATTATTTGTCACTGGCAATTTCCTCCTTCAAAAACATATTCCTCCTGGTGGATGACAAAAGTGTTTATCCCCTTTCATAATTTATTGGAAAAGATCTATGTGTTGCCGCATTACAAAAGCATTTGGTTCCGGGGACTGCTGATACTGATATTATTTGTCTTCTTCCAGTCTGGCCGCAACCTTATCATTTTTGTTTTAAAGAATACAGTAAAGTGGCTGGGCAAAATTCCAGGCAAACAAACCAAAGAAATGTTTCTCCGCTATCTCACCATTGGTCGGTTTACTATACAGAATGACCAGGGTACCGTATTAGGTCAATTGAAAAGACAATA
>CAYUCU010000092.1:0-15894 GCA_964443345.1 uncultured Chitinophaga sp. | reverse complement strand
CTCCTGTATTTCAATAATAGCAAAATCTCTTTCCCAGTCATCTTCCCTTTTTTGGGGCTTTAGAGAACCTGTTTCAATCACTTTTCCCCAGATGATATTTTCACTTTCAATTACCAGTTTGCGGAGAGGTCTTGGAGTAATGGGATACCACGCCAGGAGTTGGGTGGAAAGCAGCAGACCTGTAAGAAGGAGAATCAGCTTGTTCATGATCTGTGGGTTTGGTTAGTAACAGGATGAAGCACAGAGAAAGAATTCATAAAACAAGGAAGAATTTTTTCCCGGCAGCAGTACATACTGCCTTTCAAAAATAGAAACAAATGGCAACACCTGTGCCGGCAGGCAGACTTTGAGAAGTTAATTTTTTGCTACTAATAGAAATAATGGTTGCTGTAACTGCTTAGTCACCAACCTATTTCTTACTGATCTTATACAAGTTGCCCATATCGGTAACGGTGTAAAGGGCGCCGTTATGATAGGTCACATCACGAAACCGTTCTGTTTTATCAGCCAGCAGCCGTTCTTCACCCACCACTTTATTATTGACTATTACCAGCCGGGCAATATGAGAGCTGCTGAGGCCGCAGATGAACAGGTTGTTCTCCCATTCCGGAATGATTTTGCTTTTATAAAAAGCCATACCACCGGGAGAGAGTACCGGGTCCCAGTAATATACCGGTTGTTCCATACCTGCTTTCTGCTGAATACCATCACCTACTTCACCGCCGCTATATTCAATACCGTACGTAATAATGGGCCAGCCATAATTCTTACCTGCTTTAATGATATTCAGTTCATCACCACCACGGGGGCCAAACTCTGCTTCCCATAGATCACCGGTCACCGGGTGAATGTCCAGGCTTTGCGCATTACGGATACCATACGCATATATTTCAGGCATTGCATCTTTCTGGTTGATAAAAGGATTGCCGGGAGCTGGTTTGCCGTCTTTGGTTATTTTAAAGATCTTACCCAAACCGGAGTGCAGCCATTGTGCCTGCTTTCGCCCTTCATTCACCGAACGTTCACCCGTACTCACAAACAGGTTACCATCTTTATCAAATATCAAACGGGAACCAAAATGCAGCGAACTCTTCAATGCAGGGGTGGCCCGGAAGATCACCACAGCATTATCAACAGTTCCCGCTGCTTCATTCAGTTGCCCTTTGGCCACTGCCATCAGGTTGCCAAAACCATATTTTTCAGAGAAAGACCAGTAGATCATTTTATTGGTGGTGAAGCCAGGGTCAAGTGCCACATCTAACAGGCCGCCTTGTCCGGAGTCATCCACTCCGGGGAAACCGGTTATCTTTTTCACCAATGCACCGGCAGCAGTATATAATTGCATGAAGCCGGATTTTTCGGTTATAAGCAAGCGTCCGTCCGGCATCGGGATCACGGCCCACGGTCTTCCTAAACTGGAAGCGAGTTTCTCTACTTTATAAGGAGTGCTGGTTTTTACCGCATTCACCCTTGTTTGTCCGGCAAAGGCAGGAGCATAATTGGTATTGGCTTTTTTCGTTTCCACGGGGTGGGTGGTATCACCTTTATTAATTGCCGCATCAGCGGTGCCGTTATTGGCACAACTGGCTGTGCTGAATACCAACGTCAATGCCAGCAGGCAGGAGCAGGATGTTATTATCATAGCTATATTTTCTGAGTTGAGCAGTAAAAATAGACAAAGTTTTGTATCCTTCAGTTCATAGGAACGGAAGATAGTTTCGGGTTTGGCATTTTTAGATTATCTTTTGTTTAATAATATGAAACACTTAGTTTTCTTACTCTGCGGGATGTTCGCTGTTTCTTTCCTGTTTGCTCAGAAAAAGAAAGAAGAGAACCTTTCAGCCACCAGTTCCGAAAACACCTACGCCCTGGTGATCGGTATTGCTAATTATGAGAATGACCGGCTTAACCTCAATTACGCTAACAGGGATGCACAGGTCTTTGCCGACTACCTCATGTCAACCGCCGGGGGCGCCATTCCTGAAGATAATATCCGCTTGCTGATTGATACCAATGCCACTACGGGAGCTATCTACAACTCATTGAAATGGGTAAGGAAGAGAGTAGAATTCAACACGATCCAGGATGAAAAAAGTAAAAGCCTGGTGTACATCTATTTTTCCGGGCATGGTGATGTGGAAACCAATACAAGGGCCAGGCTCGGTTACCTGCTCGCTTACAACACACCTATTAATAATTATACCAACAATGCAGTGAGCATAGAAGACCTGAATGATTATGCACACACCTTATCAATGGACCTCAATGCCAACGTTATCATCATCACCGATGCCTGTCATTCCGGAAAATTGGCAGGTAGTTCGGTGCGGGGCGGCTTTCTCACCGGAAAGGAACTCAGCCTGGTCAAAGACAGGGAGATACGGATCGCATCCTGCAATCCCGATGAACTGTCTATGGAAGATGAACGCTGGGGCAATGGCCGCGGTGTTTTTTCCTGGTACCTTATTAATGGATTGAAAGGGTTAGCAGATAAGAACAATGATAATATCGTTACACTAAACGAAGCACAACAGTATGTAGATTCATCCATAGCCAATGATGCGCTGCTGATAGAATTAAAGCATAAGCAAACGCCGGTACTAAAAGGCAATCCAAAGTTTAACCTGGCCGCTGTAAACACCCTGGTACTTGAAAGCACAAGGGCAGAAGCACAGGCAGCTATAACCAGCGAAGCGGGGCCCGTCTTTCCGTGGAGAACTTTAAAAGACAGCATGGAAAGCATTCCAGGGTCAGATTATGCAGAGATCAGCCAGGCCATCCCAAAAGAGGTCCCATTTGTACTTATCGAAAAATTAAAAAAATTGCAGTGGAATATAACGGATAGCAGCCAGGTAGAAGCAATGGAAAAGAACATCCGTACCGATTCGGTGCAGCTAAGGTCTTTTATAGAAAAAATGATTGAATTGCTGCATTCCACAGGCCAGCAGGTGATCAATAAATACCTCGAAGGAGATGCAGCGGAACTGGAAAAAAGAAGGTACTTCAGCAACAATATTAGCAGTTTTGACAAGTATGCGGATATGTTTACTATAGCCGCAAAGCTGGTGGATCCTGAAGATCCGCTGTTTCATATCCTTACAGTAAACGGGCAGTACTTTAGCGGGGTAGCCCTGCGGCTGAAATTACCATTTGTAAATGAGGCCGAACAAAGAAAGCTGGTGGATCAGTCAATCGCCATTCAGCTAAAAGCGCTGGCCATGGATGATAATGCAGCTTACATCCATAATGAACTTGGATTGTTATTTGAAAAGAAAAAAAACTATTCCGAAGCCGAAAAGTATTTTATAAAGGCATCAGAACTGGCCCCTTCCTGGGCATTTCCACAGGCAAATTTATGCGGCCTGTACGCCATTACAGGCAAACCCGGCAAAGCAGAAGAAGCCGGCAACGAGGCAATACGATTGCAACCCGGGCTGCAAACCACGCAAAACAACATGGGCACATTAAATGAAGCAACCGGCAACCTGTTATTTGCAGAACAACATTTCAGGCAGGCTATTGATATTAACTCGAGGCATTACCTGCCGTTTGAGAGGCTGGGCTTTGTGTATTTAAAAACAACAAAGTATGAATTAGCCGATTCTTTCTTTCACGAAGCGGAGATCCGGAAAAAAGGCTATCATTTTAAAAAGGGGGTGCTTCCACTCGGGGATGTTGATGCAGCCGGGCTTATCACCGAATTTTTCGAATGCCCCATGGATACATTGCGGTTGCTGAAAGATGATGTGATGGCATTTATGTACTGGGGCTATAAGGAATATGAAGGTAGAGAATACGCCAATGCAGAAAGGATCTATAAAAAGATCATTGCTGTGGATCCGTACAACCCCCTTGTCTTTTATTATATGGGCAAGATATTTTACGACCAGGGGAAATGGGAACAGGCGGAGATCATGCACCATTTCGCCAACACCTGTTTCCGTGATACTGTTTCTTTTAATAACTACATGGACTCTGCGCTCAGGAAAAAAGTTTTTCCATACGATCATGCCTGTTTCGAAAAAACGTTCAGGGATCTGTATTTCCAACGCATAAACAATTATTTTTTTCTTGCCAGCCTGTATGATCAATGGGACCATTTTACAGAAGCAGAGACCTGGTACCGCAACAGCATATCAGAAGATCCGGCATTTATGGGCGGGTACATCGAGCTGCACCAGATGATGGAACGACAGGACCGCTATACCGAAGCAGAGAATGTGATCCAAAGCTACCGGCAGTATGATACGGAAAGAACCGACCGGGGGCTAAATGAATTTTACCGGAGAGCTACTGAACGGTTTGAAGATAATTTCGAATGGCCGTACCGCCTGGGTATTTTGTTATATCAAAGAGCGGAAAAGCCCGCTATAAAGGCGCTTATGGATACTATCATTTTCTTTCCAAAACTCAATCGGGAGGTTTTTGTTGATGAGAAGATCATCAGAAAACTATATAACAGTGAATACGCCCTGGATAAGAATGAGACCACGATACCTGTGGAAAAATTTAGTAAACGTGTTGACTACGAAATAACCTCGGTTACTATACCCGGAATAATGAAACAGGTTGGACTTCCCTATCGTATCTACTTCCCCCGGGCAGATGCATTTAAATACCTGCTGAAAGCCGACAGCCTGGTTGTGGAAACCCTGGTAAAAGCAGATGTCAATTATAAGATCGGGGATGTGCTGAACTGGTCAGGATCAAAGAAAATGGCTTATCCTTATTATGCAAAAGCAGTGGACCTGGCCCCGGGTAACATAAGTGCAAGGATGCACCTGGCAGATGTATGCAAAGCTTTGTACAAACACCGGGAAGGCCTGCAACAGCTCACCTATCTTTATGACAGCAGTAAGATCAATTTCACGCACCAAATGCTGTACGGAGAATGGTGTGTTCTTGCGGGGCAGTTTACCAAAGGAGATACGCTGATCAAAAAAGCAAAGGATATGTATCCTTATGCATTACCGGCAGCCGATGAATTATCGGGCAGGCGGTACTTGCTCTCAAAGCAACCGGCCAAAGCAATTCCTTATTATAAAAAGTACCTGGAGCAGCTTAAGAAGAATGCCTCTGTATCCTACAGCATCGCAAAACTCTATGCGCAAACCGGTAACAAGACCGAAGCGCTGAAAAGGCTGGGAACTGCTTTGCAAACGGGTTTCAACAGCGGTTATGTATTAAGCATGGACAATGACTGGGATGCTTTCCGGAATAATCCGCAATGGATCGCACTGGTCAAGAAGTTTACCATGCGTACATATGCTGAACCGGAAAAGTAAAAGCTAATTATTTTTCAACACAGAGATATCTCTGTGTTGAAAAAATCATTTTACCACCAGCATCTTCGGATTCTGCACACACTTCCTTCCATTAGGACAAGGCACTTTCCCTGCAAACAATGTAGTTTGTTTCTTTGCATCCTCCATCACCAGGTCCCAGCTGGGATTACCCTTTACGGGACTTAAAAAAGTTCGCAGCGATTCAAGAAAAAAATAAGTGAAGTAAGAACTGTACCGCGGAGTGATGATGGCCCGTTCATCTTTGCTCGCTGCCGTCATCAGGTAGCTCTTCGGCGCTTTGGCCAGGAAGAGGGCGTTCATATTGGCTAAACTATATTTAACCGGGGCTTTTGGTGTGGGCGTTGGTACAATGCTTTTTGTTTTCTTTGCTTCAATGGTATCATTGCAGCAATCACTTAATACCAGGTTCAGCCGGGCCCCTTTTTTCACAATGCTTGAATAAATATCCTGTATGTTCAGGGATTGTGTGATGGCCTGTGGTCGTGGCCGTTTGTTGGGGTCTCTTAGATCAAGAAAAGGAAATTGCTTGTCTGCCATTTTCTTTTCGGAAAAACCATGACCGGAATAATAAAAGACAACGATATCATTGGCACCCGGCTTTAGTTTGGAAAGCGCCGTCTCTACGGCCACTTTATTATACCGGTTGCCATAAACAGAATCCACAAACAAACCAATACCCAATTCATTTTCTGCAATGTCGGTGAATAATTCCACCACTTTACGGGCATCAATCAGGCAATTGGGTAATAGCGATGAATCCCTGGTACTGGCCACCACCAAAAGGAACATGCGGGTCTTTTTGGGGTCCACACCGGTGCCGCCTTTGTTGCCCGAATTTTTTACAAACAGGTTCTTATAATAATAACTGGCCGTATCAAAATAGGACAAGACCAGCGGTTTATTGAGTTGCAGCTTTTCCTGTGGCAGCAGTTCAGCAGAAAGAAAGTTGCCGGCAGCAGGAACCGGGTCACTTGCTTTTTCGGTCACTCCCCATGGTTCATACATATTAGTTGCCGAAAGTTTAAACCAGAAAGTAACCGGCACCGGAGGGGTGATCGTGTTGCTTTTAAGTTTCTTAATGCTTACTGGTTCGTAATACACCAGTGTGGTGTCGGGCATTCCGTCTTTGTCCACAGCATATTGCTCCAGCACTTCCATTTCCACAATAGCAGCAGTACCCGGCTTTTTTATACGGACCAAACCGCTTCCATTGCCATAGCTCATAAAAAAGGAAGAATAGGTGGTAGTGTCACCGGCACTGGGTGATTTATAACTCAGCTGGTATACCGTTTGCCCGCACACAGAAAACGGTGCTGATACAGCAGCTACAAGGAAAACTAAAATGGATCTTGCATTCATGCGGTTGCAGCTTACAGGTTAGCCGGTTAACTTCTATTTAGTGGTTTGATTTACGGCTACAGAATTAATCCACTTCAAACCACTGGTTTAAAGTAAACGTTTTTTTTGGATTTATTCAGTTATTGTCGTATTCTTATAACCTAAATACTTTAAGTATATGAACCAAAACCATCTAAAATCAATTTCAAGGGCAATGCTGGCGGTACTTTTTGCAGCCTTCACCTTTGCAGCCTGTAATAACAGCGGCGACAAAAAGAAGGAAGAACCGGCAAAAACGGATACCGTTGCACCAACACCTGCTCCGGCTCCGACTACTCCGGATTCAACAGGAGCGGGCGATACGCTGAAGCAGAAGCCAACAGCACCCGGTGATTAATTTATCTCGTGCTGATCTAATTCAAGTCATCTGTCTCAGGCAGGTGACTTTTTTTTGTCATCCCCTTCAGCAGTTCCCGGCTGCACGTTCGCCTTTTGGTGTTTAAAATGAAAATGACTTAGTTTATGGATCAGCCAATGTTCCAGCCGGTGATGCAGGGGTATCAGCAAGGCAGCCACTCCCACAAAGATCAGTATCTCCAGCAAAGGTGTATGATGAGTGATACGGGCCACCATAGGATGCAACAGCAGGGTAAGGTATTCAAAAAGGAAGAGTAGTGACAGCACTCCGAGCAGCCGGACAAACCGGGGGTGTACCCGCACACGGCTCAGTATCAGTGTCAATAAAAAAATACCGGGAATAAAAATTCCGATCATCAGCATTTGCAGCTGCTGCATTCTTTTTTTCTGTGCCTGTTTCCTTGCTTCTTCCAGTTCAGTCTGCCGGAACTGCTCATTAGTTGTAATGATCTGCGATTCCCGGATACGGCTTTTACTGTTTACTGAATCATTCAATGTTTTTAAAAAACTAACATAGGCAAAAGCACTGTCGATGCGTTTTGCCGACTGAAAATGATCGGCAAGAAATGCGGCAGCCTGCAGTTCTGCGGAATTGAAACCACCCTGCCGGGCTTTCTGAAGCGATAGTTTGGCAAAGTATTCCGATGAGTCGGCCCGGTGCAGTTTCCGGTACAGGCCGGCAAGGCCCAGGGCCGCTTCGCTGAATATCTCATCGTTGTTGGCTTCTTCCAGGTAGGCAAGGGCACTTGTATAACTTTGAAGACATAGTTCATAGCTGCCCAGTTTCAGGTAGGAGTGGCCCAGCCCCGTTAGTGAGATGCCCATGTTTTCACGGTCGCTTCCTTCAGTAGCTATTTGCAACGATTTATTGAAGAAGAGATAAGCGGAATCTGAAACATTCAGCCGGTTATAAGTATCACCGATATTCAGGTTAATATTAAACCGCAGGTCTTTCAGGCTGTCTTTCACGATCACTGAATCTGCTTTGGCATAGTATTGCAGGGCTTGCCGGTATTCATCCTGCAATGCATACACGATGCCGATGTTCATCAGCACACTGGCCAGGTTGCGGGGGACCTTTCTTTTTTCTTCCAGTTGCAGTTTCTGCAGGTTCAGTTCCAGGGCACGGGGATAGTTGCCGATCTTCATAAAGGTATTGGCCAATATACCGAGGGAGCGGGACTCACCTTCTTTATCATCAATATGCTGTGCCAGGTACAAGCCCTCCTGTGCCAGTTGCAGGGCCGAATCAGGGTTGTATTTGTTCATGTCACGGGCAAGTGTCCACAATAAACGCACCCGGCCTGTGTCAGTTGTTTCCTCCAGTAATTTTTTGCGCAGGCTGTCCACTCTTGCCCTTTGTGAATATCCGGCAATGCTCAGCAGCAGGCAACAGGTTAATACAACAACAGGTTTAAAACAGGTGGTTCGAAAAATTGGGCTGTGCATGGGTGTTTGGTTCCTGGAAGTTCCAGGCTATAAATTTAATGTGTATTTCTGGTATTCAGATAAATCGGGGAAATCAGGTATGTGGCCAGTATTATGCTGAAGCTCCCGGGTGTTCGGCTATACAAATCAATAGCCGGCCCTGGTCTTCTTAAAGCATGTGTTGTTATTTTTCAAATTAACACGCTGCGGAAATTAGTATGGAGTGATGGAACAACGGTTCATGCATGCTGCCGGAATAAAATGAAAGTAGAAAAAACACTAAGTAGTTTCCTGTATAGATCAATAAACATCTTTTAATAAATTACATTGTCAGTACTATAATACCATAAACATGGTATTGCCGGAGAAAACCCTAAGAGGTATTTTGCCGTTAGAGAGGAAGGGTAATAACAATAACATTCTGATGCAAGCCTGCGTACACTTCAAGAAACTTCCGGAATCAATATCCTGTCAAAGCCAGCGCATAACAAAAAATAGTCCCCCCTGGATACCTGTAATAAATAAGACCTGGCGCAACAGAAGGAGACAAGGTGTGCATACCATAGAGAACAGGTTCGGCCTTCTCTGAGCCGGGATAACAGAAAGGGCAATTAGTGGCAATCATAACGGTAATCTTTCATCTGTCAAACAGAGAGTAATTTGTTGTGCCATGACTTTTGCTGATTTTATTAAAAAATATTATACACCACAGCAGCAGGCCGAAATAGTCAGGGTGCTTACTGATCATTGTATTTACAGCGAAATTGAATCTTCACTCAATGATTTTTACCAGGCAGCAGACAGCCATAACAAAAACGAGATCATCTCACAATTCGTTTTGACGATCAGGGAATTTGTGACCACTATCTATAAGCCGCTACAGGATAACAGGCAAGCCGGGGCCAAAGAAGGAACAGCGTTGCAGATCGCTGAATTAGCGATTTACCTGGTCAGGGAAACATACCAGCTTTCAGGACTCGAACTGTTTGAATATTTTGACCTGCTTATTCAAACGGCCAGCAAGACCTATTCAAAGCATGACTGGGATTTTTCAGTACTGGAACGGCTGTTAACCTCAGCCAACCTGAAAGCATTTGCCAATACACAAAGGGAACAACAATACCGTAGTATCATCAAGCTTTCAAAACCGGTAAAACTCGACTGGCAGGGAGAAAAGCAGCTTGATCTGTTTGTAGATGACCTGACAAAGACATTCCAGAGTGTCCGGTGTAAAAAACAACTGTATCTTCTTTTCGACAAAATAAAAACAGATTTTAAAATTGAACTGCCGTCAAAACACCTCCTCCCTTTTCTTACACTGTTTTATGAACTGCATGAATCCGGGGCTATTAAAGTAATTGGTAACCGCGGTTTGTTTGTGTACCTCCATCAGCATTTACAGGCACCGCCAAAAGACAGGTATCCCAAAAGAGATTTCAGAAAATTGAGACACGAGGCGGAACGAAATGAAAAAATAAAAAGCAGTATTTCCAGAATAATAAAACCATTGCTGGATAAATATTGTACCAATGGACGTTAGGACAATAGCCGGACGATAGCTATCGTCCGTTGCCAACTGATTTTCAACCTTCCTATTTTAGTTATCTGTTCCGTCACATTCTTTCTTTTATGAAAGAGGTTAAATCTCCTGATTAGTTATTAAAGTGAATTGAAATGCACTGCCCCGGATGGCCGGGTAATGTGTTTCAGGAAGTAGTGGTACCGGAAGCGATGTACAATTTACCAATACACCTTAGAAGAACAAGGAAGGCGCTATTTTATCCGAACCCCGGATGTAAGAAACAGAACCAATAGTTTATTAAGTGTATGAGTAACTTCTCAGGATTATCAGACTTGCAGGCGATCACCTATGGCGATCCATCAGTTAAGATCGCTGTGCTGGATGGCCCCGTTGATATGAAGCATGCCTGCTTTAACAGCAGTGCTGAAAGTACCGTATCCGCAACTTCAGCAGCAGTTACCCCTTCCGCATCAGATGGACTGGCATTGAGGCATGGTACAGCAGTGTACAGCCTGATATTTGGAAAACAGGGAAGCATAGTGGAAGGGATCGCACCGGGATGCAGCGGGTTGGTAATTCCGATATATACTGAAGATGCAAATGGAAATTTTTCTTCCGCTTCACAGGTACGGCTGGCAGGAGCGATCAAGATCGCTTTGGAGAAAGGAGCAAATATTATTAATATCAGCGGAGGACAATTTTCAAAATATGGAGATTCTGAATTTTTATTAAAACGGGCTATAGATGATTGTTATAAAGCAGGCGTATTAATAGTTGCAGCCGCAGGTAATGACGGCTGCAACTGTCTGCATGTACCGGCCGCAGACAGGCGGGTGCTTGCTGTAGGTTCTATGGATGAAAACGGAAACCCAACTCCGGAAACAAATTTTGGCCCCAACTACCAGGTCAATGGTATAATAGCACCGGGTAAAAACCAGGTTGCTGCATTAGCGGGCGGCACTACCTTCCAAACAAATGGCGCCACCAGTTATGCCACTCCCATTGTGTCAGGAGTGGTGGGATTGCTTATGAGCTTGCAGGTAAAGAATGGTATTAAACCAGACGTATATGCAATCAGGTCCATCCTTGAAAATACGGCCACTCCATGTACAGGAGATGGTGGAATAGATTGCAAACGCTTTCTCAGGGGCAAATTAAATCTGCCCGCAGCAATGGCAGCCATAAACGAAAATCCCGGTGTCCTTGCATCCGGTCTTGAATTCTCCACAGCAGGCAGAAAAATATTCGCACTGTGTCAAAACATATTGCCACAACATAATAAAGCTTCCGTGTGCCCTGCTGAAGTACCGGAAGAAGTAACGACCTCCGGTACACAGGATGAAAACATGGCTGATGAAGTGACAGCATCACCCGGCATGATGGTAATGGCCTCTTCCGCTGATGAGGAAGCTATTCCCGCCACAACCAGTACAACCGATCCTCCTTTAACATTATCCCGTGACGGGCCTGCGATACAACCATCGGAAACAGGAACTGCCTTTTCCGGAAACAACAAACCAAACAAAATTGTAAAAAACTTAAACATGCAAAAAATGGAAAACAACATTAAAAATCAAAATGTCGAAGGTGCCGGTACAACAGAATGTGTAAATCCCGCACTGGTAACTGCAATACCCGGAGCAGTATCACCCTCTGATTGCGGATGCGGCTGTGGCGGTAACAAAGAAGGTGGTGATGGAAACGGCGGAAATGGTGGTAACGGTGGTAATGGCGGTGGTGATAACGGAGGCGGCGGCGATTCTGCTGAAAGCACACTCGTGTATGCACTCGGAAATCTTGGTTATGATTTCGGCAGTGAAGCACACCAGGATTCATTTGCCCAATCAATGGGCGGTAATCCAAATGATCCCGGCGCTCTTATAAAATATTTGAAAGCCAATCCCTGGGCTGCTGAAGAGCTTACCTGGACACTGAACATAGATGCAACACCGATCTATGCATTATTCCCCAGCGGTCCTTATGCCACCAGCGGGTACGAAAAAATACGGCAGTTTTTTGAACAGCAACAAAATGGAAACATCCAGCGAATCTCGGTACCGGGAGTTACACATGGTTCCACTTCCTTGTTAAATGGCCATACGGTTTCCAGCCTTATACCCAATCTGCGGGGCATGTATTCCTGGACCACCGAAGCATTGACAGCTGCTGCCACCGGTGCCAAAGGTTCTGCCAAAGCATTGGCCGAGAACGTAAGCAATTTCCTCAACCGCATTTATTATCAAATGAGGAACCTGGGAACCAGCCCGGAAGAAAGAGCATTGAACTATGCAGCCACGAATGCCTACCAGGTAAGTTCCGTTTTCTCCTCTGCATTGAAAGACAATTTGGAGCTAAATGATATCGCAGCATCAAAAAGCCCTATCTGCCGGCCAGGATCGGACTGTTATGATGTAACGCTCAGCTTCTTCAATCCTAAAGAACGCCTGACTGTAGCCCGTAAGGAATTCAGGTTCACCATTGATGTAAGTGATGTGGTGCCTGTGACCGTAGGTGAAATAAGGGCATGGTCTGTGTATTGATCAACACTGATGAAATGAGCTGAATATTCTTTCATGTTCAAACAAGAAAAAATGGGTAAAGACTTTGCCAGCCTGATCATCACCAATGAGATCAGCAAAAGTGTCAATGCGGCCAAACAGGATAATTATTCCGGTAACATAAAGGAAAACGGGATCGCATCGGCTGTGCTTACATACAGGCCTTTTAAATTTGGAGAAGCCGTGATCGAAGATCCCGCCATGCATGGATACCGGAAATTCTTCTACAACAAAGATGGAAGGGTGATCAAGAAATTTGAATTTGACACCAATGGTGATATCGTGGCCAAAGAAGAATCCATATATGACACCACCGATAAATGGAAGATCCTGCAAAACACCATTACCACAGCAGATGACCTCTTTGTAGAAAATTATGAATATGTAGTGTTGAAAGGAAAAACAAAGCTGCAACAGTATTCATTCTTCAATACAAAATGGGATAAACCCAAAGTGGACCTGTATGAACATGACAAACTGGGCAGAATATGTAAGAAAACAAGTTATGGACTGCTGGGTGAACCCGAACTGGTCACTCATTACCTGTATGACAGTGATAAGGACACGAAAGTGACTTACCGCTATGTAACAGATCCTGATGAGATGCAGGCCCGCACCATTCTTTATGCCTACGACAGCCAGAAACAAAAACAAACAGGCTTGTATTCTTTTCAAAAAACACCCGAAGAGATCACCCAACTGAGGCAGTCGCGGAAGAAAGACTGGGATATGGAAAGTATCTCCCGCAGTTTGTGGGAGTATGATGCTAATGGAAATGTGATCAGCCTGTACAGTGATGTAAAGTTCAGTCCCGAAGCAGAGATCCTTATTGATCCGCAACAGATCAGTACGGTCACCACCAACCGGGTGATCACAGAAAAGACAACCAGTGAGTATGAGTATGACAGGAAAAGTAAAAAACACTTCCTGGCACGGGAGATAGAATGGCTTACCCGGATGAATGAACCTTTGCGGGCTGTGAAAGAATTCAGGTATTATGATGAGAAAGGGAATAATATTTTTCAGCCTGCCAGCAGCGTAGCAGGCGGGTAAACAGAAAAGCTAATAGCAAGCGCTATCAAACCAGGTCTCATATTTCTAAACAATTAAAATTTAAACAACATGAATTTACCAAACCTGTCTCAGCCGGTTAACCGTAACCAGGTAGTGAGCCGCAATCTTGCCGGTGGAATAAACCCATCAGGTGTTTGCTCCACCTGTTGCAATGCCTGCAACAAGTTGCCATCCTGGCCCGCTTTTTTAAGACGCACCTGCAAGAAAGTGTGTCAGAAATGGCCGGGGTGTCATTGCTAAAAAGAGAATGTACAAAAGCTAACAGAAGGGTCATGCAGGCCCTTCTGTTACCGTAAGCAGGTCTCTTATTTCTTTACCATTTAAATGTAAACATTATGAATTTACCCAACTTGAACAAACCAGTAAAGCGGAACAGATTCGGAAAGAAAATTGCATTGGCCGGGTTGATCCCTTCCTCCGAAGAACTGGACGAAAGCTCCGGGGATACTGAAGCCGGTGATGAAGGTGGTGATGAGGGTGGTGTTGATGAAGGAGGCGATGAGGGTGGTGATGGAGGAGATACAGGAGATGACGGAGGTGCAGGAGAAGGCGGCATGGAAGATAATGGCTAATCAATCAAGTTGCCTCAACAGCAAACCTGGTTGCAGAAAAACCGGATGAACCGGATAAAAGTTTTTATTTTTTAACACTAAATAGTAAACAACATGAATTTACCAATTCAAGCAAAACCAGTTTACAGGCAGGGTGCAGGAATGGCAGCTCCGTCCGGCGGAGTTACTCCCAGCGACTATTCTACCTGCGTAGGTGCATCTGTTGGTCCTAACGGGGTATGTTTCAAACTGCCCGTTATTGGAAACAAGTGTATTCCTATCAAAGTACCCGTAGGTGCAAGCGTACGGGCTTGTGGAAAGGTTTGTACTCACTGGGGTATTCCCACTGGTATCGGCGCTTATGTTACTGTAAATGGTAACAGGGTGTGGAGCCAGAATGTAGGATGGTGCTGATTTGTCAGCAGCGTTATTAGCCTTTCTTTCCCCGGAGTCTTACAGCCGCCTGGTGCGGAGTAAGCTCCGGGTTTTTTAGCTTGTAAGAGCTATTGAAATCACGTTATGCTCTTTGTAGCCCGGCCTCCCTTTTCACAACACAACCGGACAGGCTGGTGAGGGTCAAATCGTTAATTTTACTTTATGACATCACTATCCATACAGGACATCAAACAGGAGTTGTCCGGATTAAAACCAGCAGAACTTACCAACCTCTGCCTCCGGCTTGCAAGATTTAAAAAAGAAAATAAAGAATTGCTTACTTATTTATTATTCGATTCCCGGGACGAAGAAGGATATATAAAAAGTGTAAAGCAGGATATAGAAGAATTGTTTGGAACCGTGAACCTTACCCAATTATATTTTGCCAAAAAAACGTTGCGGAAGATCCTGCGGGTAATCAATAAACAGTCCCGCTATAGCGGCAACAAGCAAACGGACATTGAACTCCGTATTTTTTTCTGCCAGCAATTAAAAGCATCCGGGATTCCTTTCCGGCAAAACACGGCAATAAATAATATCAACAACGGTCAATTAAAAAAGATCAGCGCAGTAATGGCCACCCTGCATGAAGACCTGCAGCATGACTATGAGAAAGTGATCAGGGAACTGGAGCACTAAGCAGGTTGCTCAACTTCACTGGTAGTAAGGTATGTTACTGGCAGGTTCTGAAGTTGATGATATTTTCCTGGCCGGTACGTAAATTAATAGTGGTATCACGTCCGGTTTGATTGTTTATTACATCTGTGGCCCGGATAGTTAATGGAAAGTAGTCGGAAAAACTTACCAATGCCATGCTGTATTGGCTTTGAGTGCCGCCTGTTGTAAAATGGCCTCTAAGCACCCCATTCAGCTGATCCATCACTCTTACCGTGCCCTGTGAAATATTACCACCACTACAGGTTTTTAAAGTACCCTTCATGGAGGCCACATATGGTGAAGAAGCAGGTATAGTAAGTGTGATCATATTATTATTCTTAAAAGCACTGACCGGTAACGTAAATGCTGCTGGTTGAAAATTGCTGTTCTTCCAGTTAAATAATATTTCTGCTGTAATGGCGTTATCGTTTGGTAAAAAACAATGGGCATTGCCATCAGCATCAGTACGTACTGCACCTACTTCACGGCCACTGGCCATAAACCGGATAGGAGCGGAGACAACAGGTGCCCCGCCGTCTGTACGTAAGCGGATAGATTTATATAAACCTTTTACGGTTTTAGCAATATTCCAAATACCTTCCTTCGTT
>CAYUCU010000091.1:0-15977 GCA_964443345.1 uncultured Chitinophaga sp. | reverse complement strand
ATCTTTTCAGCCGCCTCAACAACTTTTTCAGCCACTCCAACAATCTTTTCAGCCGTCTCAACAACTTTGTCAGACGGTCCAACAACTTTTTAAGCCGCTCTAACAATTTTTGTAAAATGATAGAAATTAAACACAGAGTAGCAGAGGATTAGAGTTTCACAGAGATTACATTATTGCACTTCAATACCCTGCTATTGTTGCAAATCCAGGATAGTTTTGCTTTATTTTGGCAATTTTATACGGTCGCAAAACGGTATCCTTTTTTCTTTAGTTCCTCAAATGTTCCCCCGCTCTTTAAATGCTTGCTGATGACTTTTTTATCTTCAAGCATTTTCTTGAATACCGCTACTCCCTTGGGTACTGCTTTTTTCCTTGTCTTTTTCACTGCTGATTCCATACCAATGTATTTATGGGAATTTAGAAAAAAAATGTACCAGCCTCTTCCTGCACGGCAGAAAAAGGCTGGTATCATTGCTTAGGTCTGATCACTTACGGGGATTAAAAAAGAATTGTTCTTTTACTATTTTCCCGTCCTTTACTTCATACACACAAATCTCTTCCAGTTTCATACGGCCCATGCCTTTCATTGTGGCATCGAGCATCATGGCTACGCTGAAGAAATCGCCACCCACTACCGGGTCAGAAACGGATGCGCCATGGCGTTCTTCGATCATCATACCAAATTGTTTTCCTTTTTCAGCTACGGCGGCTTTTCCTTTTGTCAGGTGCGGTGCCATTCCCCTTCGGGTTCGATACATACCACATCATCTGAATAAAGGTCTGCCTGTGCTTCCATCATTTGTCCCTGGCGCATGTAGCCCACCAGCTTGTTCGCTACTTCCTGTGTTGTCATAACGGTTTGTTTTTGTTTGAATGAATAATTAATTATAACTCATGGCCTCTTTGGTGAGGTATTTTTTTAATAAGGCCACCTGCCCGATATCATAACTTTCATGCTGTGCCAAAAAAGTGACCCCTCCCAGCAAGGTTTGATCACCTATAGGGTTTTTGAAAGGTGCAGGACGGGCCAGGTACTCATCTGTTACTGCCTCCAATGCTGTGTTTAAAAGTTCTGAGGCTTTATCCCACTCTTCGCTGATAGTGACCAGGGTGGGATATTCATATGCAGGATCAAAAGGTTTAAAGTTTTCAAACAATCCTTCATACGGGTTTTTAGCGGGCGGTTTTCCTAATAAGGCGCAAGCGTTGTAGCGGGCCCATACGGTGTGGGTGCCAAGCCAGCTGAGCGGATTATTATGCATACTGATACGTTCCTTTGCCTGTTCTTCCGTTACCCCTTTGAGGGCATTATGAAAAAGCCGGGTGTTGAGATTGAAAATAAGCGATGCCTGGTAAATTGATTTTGTCATGTTGCCTGTTTTTTATTTATTAGAATATAGGTTTCGAAGATCCGGCGAGAGTGAGTAATTCTGGTTGCGGTGGTTGTTCTGGTTCGCTGGCTTTTAGTTCTGCCTGAAATTTTTTGAAGGAAGCAAGCCCGTTCAGTTGTTGCTGACCGGAATCGGTTTCAAAGAATGCGGTATGAATAAATGTCTTTCCATCGGTGCCCAGGCAGGCATGGTAAAAGATACCTGCGGGTTCCAATTGCTGCAATTCGTTCATAACTTCCTTTATGTTTTCCAGGTTTTGTGCTGCAAATGCTGCACGGGTGGTGTAGGTTACTTTTACAATTTTCATGATCGTTTTATTTATGATTCATAATGGTTTCTGCTTCTTTTTTCAAACTGGCTGCAAACTGCTCAAAAGAACGGTCGAAGGGTGGTATCATCCGGGCAAACAATGGAAACAAAGGGCCACCGATCTTTTCTTCCATGGTAAATACTACGGCATCTTTTCCATTATGCAGTAATGTAAATTCCCGACTGCCCATTGCATCTCCCCATACCAGTTTTTGTTCGGGTTGAAATTCTTTGACTTTCAGCTTAAAGGTCCTCTTAGGATCAAGCGATGCTCTCAGTTTTATTTTTTCTCCGGCTCCAATGGTGCCTTCTATACCGAGTATGGCCGTATTCCACCGGGGATAATCGGAGGCGCTGGTTAATAAGGTCCAGATGATAGCGGTATCAGCCTGTATGCTTATGCTGACCGAAGTTTTGCGCTGGAATGTTTTTTTTACTGTAACGGCTTTTCCGTTTGGAGTGATAGTACCCATGATCGTTTTGAGTTAATTGCTTAAAATTTTTGTTTACCCGCTTTTGACGTTTGGGCTGTTCAAAACGATAGGTTACACGCCGGCTTTTTCCAAATGCTTATCCATTACTTTCCGGTTGTGTTCCATATGACAGAGCTGCAAGTGGGCAGACATGGATTCAAACGGGTCTATATCCTGCAGGATGCGCATGCGGAGGTCAAACAGTTGCTCTTTATCTGCTTTCTCAGCCTGCCTGGCCATTTCGATCTTCATAATCTCTTCCTGTGCTTTCTGTTTGGGGTTAAAGAGCCCGTTTAGTTCTGAGCATTGGTGACAGGCCCCTTCTTTATTGATGAGGGCACAGCGTCCGTCAAAGATGCTGATCATCTTTTGCCGGCCGGTATGCAGGTAATACTTAGCCATTGCCTCTGTCGTGTCCAGTATGGCAGTGATCTCCTGCACTTTGAAATGGTACACTTCTTTTAATAAGATACAGAGCTGCTGTTCCAATGGAAGCGATTTAGCAATGCAGGTAAAACAGAAGGCAATATGTTCTTTTATTTCAAACTGTCCCTGTGGGGAAGTGGAATGTATATGCATTACTTCAGAATAGAACCCGGGATCTTGCAGTGCTGCTGCTTTGCCGATATCTGTTACGTTTTCGACCCAGCGTTTGCGTGCCCGCAGGTTGTCTTTGGCTATATTGGAAGCAATGGCAAAGAGCCATGTTTTCAAAGAGGAGTCGCCTTTGAATTGGTGGAGCTTTTCAGCTGCTTTAATAAATGTGTCCTGCAAAATATCCTCAGTATCGGCCACGCTGGCGGTAATGCGGAAGACATAAGACTTTAATTGTGGCCGGGCCTGTTCAAATTCGCTGGTCAGCTGGTTTGTTGTCATAGTAGCAATGATTTATGTATTACCTCTGCCCCGGAACATACCGGGGAAAGGGCAATTATCTTGATCATGCTCTATCTTCTGAAAACGAAATTAGGGAACTTGGGGTCCTTGTGGTGTGTTTTTTTTGTTACGGGTATCCCCAAAAAATAACCCTCCGAGGAATCGGAGGGTTAAAAGTATAGCCATGAAAAACAAAACTCTTCCTCCGGCAAGCCGGTTTCGGAGTAGTGCTTAAAGATAATATTATTCTGCTTTTTTTGCGTACTTCGTCTTGAATTTGTCGATACGGCCTGCAGTGTCCACCAGCATGTTCTTACCAGTAAAGAACGGATGCGAGGTGTTGGAGATCTCTAATTTGATGAGCGGATACTCTTTGCCATCTTCCCATTTGGCCACCTCTTTGGAGGCTGCAGTGGAACGGCTGAGGAAGGTGTGACCATTACTCATGTCTTTGAAAACAACTAACCGATAGCTATCGGGATGGAGTCCTTTTTTCATAACGTGATGATTTTGAAGGCTGCACGGATTTTGCCGTACAGATGAATAGATAATTTTTTGGTCGGCAAAGATAGGGAAAAGAGGTGAGAGATAAAAGAGAATAGATAAAAATGACTGACCACCGGGGCCCTGCGGGTCACAGGCGGTGGGTTAGCCACAGATTACACGGATTACCACAGATTGGCTGCTGCGCAGCATTTTTGGCCCACGAAATCACACGAATGCACACGAATGAATACAAATCTTTTTCGTGCAATTTTGTGAGATTTCGTGGCTGCCTGTATTCAATCTGTGTTAATCCGTGTAATCTGTGGCCACCTGTATTCGTGGCCCTAAAAGATGAAAGCACCAAGTTAGCTCACTTTCTGGCTTGCGCCTTCTGTTTACTTACCCGATGCTTTCTGGAGAATTTCCACCTTTTGAGGGGTTTCAGTTTCTCCCGGATCAGCTTCCACCTTCTGACGGGCTTCCGCTTTTCCAAGCACTTCCTTTTATTGCTAAAATTCCGTGCAGTTGTAAATCAAATATAGTTTATGTCACTACCCGTTTCCAAATTTTTGGCCTCTTTGATATGCACCCGTTTTGCACCCTGTTATGCACAAAATAATAGTGCCGGTCAGGTCTTATGCAGGTTTTAGTCACGCATATTGACATATTGGAGCGGAATACCAAGGTTGCCATTCTTGCACAGCTGGATGATGGCCTGCAGGTCGTCTATTTTTTTGGCGGTCACCCGTACCAGGTCGTCATTGATAGAGGCCTGTACTTTCATTCCGGAATCCTTGATCAATTTTACGATCTTCTTGGCATCTTCCTGTGCCAGGCCATTCTTTACTTTCACTTCTTTCTTCCAGGCTTTACCGCTTTGTCCCCCTTCTTTGGAGGCATCAAATGCTTCAGGCGCAATACCCTGTTTGTGTGCCCGGCTGATAAGCACATCCAGAAGCTGCCGCATTTTCATATCATCATCTGTTTCCAGTTTGATAACAAACTCTTTTTTATCCAGGTTGATGACGACATGAGAACCTTTGAAATCAAACCGGTTGGTGATCTCTTTGGTTACCACATTCACAGCATTGTCTAATGCCTGTGCATCTACTTTACTTACGATGTCGAAGGAGGGCATGGGGTTTTGGTTTATTGGGTTATTAGTTAATTGGTTAAATAGTTTATTGGTTTATTAGTTAGCGGGATGGCTGTTTAACGAATTAACTATTTAACCGATTACCCAATAAACTATTTTACCAATCAACAAGTTAACACGTTAAGCGGGATGGACAAAAAAAAAGTCCCTCTTAGAAAAGAGGGACGTTTCTTTATATACTACACACACATCGAAAAACCTGCCGGCGGCAGGTTGGCTGTATCCTTTATTACTGGCCGCCCTGCCCTGCCCTGTTCTGCTCATCCTGGGAGGCGCTGTTGCGGCGGCGGGAATTATTTTGCTGTCCGTTTTTTCCGAAGCGATACGTAAAGTTGGCCGTTACCTGGCGGATATCCGGGCGGGCATGGAAGTTGCCATCAATACGGCCATATTGATTCAGCCCTTTAAATTCCTGCCAGGCAAACGGGTCACGGACATTCAACCGTACCGTGCCTTTTCCTTTCATCACCTGTTTTTGCAAGCCAAAACTTACCTGGTAGATGGGTTCCATTTCGGTCAGGTTATTAATGCCTTTGTGCCGGTAAAAACCGCTTATTTCCCCGGTGTATCCTTTACCCAAATTAAAGTTGTTGGTAATGTTAACCATGAAGGAAGTAAAGGCCAGGTCAATATTGATCGTATCATAAACGCCTTTGTAATGATTATTAAATACGTTAGTAAACAAATTCGCTGTCCACCATTTGTTTACGGTTACGGGCAGGGTAACAGACAGGCCGATGTTGCGGAAGCTCGCAACATTATCCACGGTGAGGAAACGGGCTTTGCTGTCAGGATTCAGCGGATCGGGTTTGATGACCTGCGAAATGACATCATCGGTACTATTATAATTCAGCGTGGTGATGAACTTGCTGTTAAATGCATGAGTGAGTTCTATATTATGCGTGTATTGCGGACGCAGGTAAATATTTCCCTGGCGGTAGGATAAGGAATCCAGGAAATAGATAAAAGGATTCAGGTCCTGGTAATTGGGCCGGTTGATTCGTCGTCCGTAAGAAACAGTGAGACTGTTCTTGTCATTGAGTTTATAACTTACAAATGCGGTTGGGAACAGGTTGGTGGTATCTCTTTTGAATTTGGTTTGCTGAACCAACTGGTTGCCCAACTGGTTGCCGTGTGCAATGGTATTCTCTACGCGGAGCCCTGCCTGGAAAGACCATTTTTTTACCTGCTTGCTGAAATTTACATATGCTGCATTAATGTTCTCATCATAAATAAAATGGTTGGAGCGGATGAGGTCTTGTTCCCATTTGCCATTTCTGAAATTTTCATACACTACCTCGTTATCATTTTTGACATAACTGGATTTTACCCCGGCTTCAAACCTTCCGTCTTTTATGGGATGCACATAATCTGCTTTGAAGGTGTATATATTGATATCAGATGGCAGGTGCCCCCGTAGCTGTGAGTTGCCTGTTTGTTGCAATGCACCATTGTAATAATCTGTGGTAAGCACCATGTTGGAGGTGTTACTATACTTCACATAATCAAGATCGGCGGTAAGTTCTCTGCCGGTGGAATCAAAGCTGTGTTTCCAGTTGAGGTTCACCGTTCCGTTCTTAAACTTTATTCTATTCTCTGTATGGGATACGAGGCGGCTCTCCAGGACACGGTTAGCATCACTCAGGTTGCCGGTAGTAACGGGTGTGGGATGACCGCTGAAGGTAAAGCCACTTACTACAATGCCGAATACATTCCGCTTGTTGGCATCCCAGTCCAGGCCCAGTTTGAGTGTATGATTATTATTGCCAAATTTGAAACGGGTCTCTGTATTGTTATAGCCGGTGATGGTTTTATTCTCATCAAGGAACCGGTTCTCAAATACCATGAGGTTTCGTCCGCGGAAATAATTCGGATTATAATTACCAAAGAGGTTGATCTTATTCTTACGCCAGTTAAAATTGAAACTGTTTTGTGATTTGGGGATCACATACAGCGCCCCTTCCGGTTTATAAATGCTGGTGGTGATACCCACCATCACACTACCATTGAATCCGCCGCTCTTTCCTTTCTTTGTTTTTATATTAATGACCCCCGAATTTCCGGATGCATCATAGCGGGAAGAAGGGTTGGTCATGATCTCTATCTGGTCGAGAGAAGAGGCGGGCATATTCTTCAATAAATTAGTAAGGTCTGCAGCAGAGAGATACGATAATTTTCCATCAAGCATGATGATCACTCCTGCTTTTCCTCTCAGGCTGATATTTCCATCATTATCCACACTGATACCGGGTGATTTTTCCAGTACTTCCAATGCGGTAGCGCCTGCATTGGTGGGTGAGGCATCCACATTCACCACTGTTTTATCTATCTTGGTTTCGATGAATGGTCTTTTAGATACCACCACCACTTCTCCCAATCCTTTTACTACCGGCGCCAGTTGCAGGGCAGCCAGTTGCTGTGTATTCTCTGCTGGGGAAATAGAAAATTTATCACTGTGTTTTTTTTCAAACCCTACGGTGGTTACTGATACGAGATATTCTCCATCAGCAATATTGTCAAACTCGTAGTTACCTTCTTTGGTGGTAACGGCTGCTTTGGCTAATGCAGAATCTTTTGCTTTGAGCAGTGATACCGTTACTGCGGAAAGTGGTTTCCCGGAGGCATCCAGAATAGTTCCGGATATTTTTCCATTCTTGTTTTGTGCTGCGGCTGGTAAGAGGCAGATAAATAAGAGGGCGAAGAGAGTGCTATACTTTCTCATAATTCATGGCTATAGGTTAATGATTCGATCCGGTATAAAATTCAGGGAATATAGATTGTCATGGAAGTGAAATATGACGAGTTTCGTAGTATTCCTGACGAAGGGTAATAATGACTTACCGATACACAAGCGGTAAAAAATGAGGGTGACCACAGATTGCACTGATCGATAGTATCTCAGTTTAAAAATTGGTTGCCCTTAAATGTATTTTAACCACAACTTGTCCCGGCTAATCCGGGATAGTAGCATAGATATAAAGAAATACACACATAGGATTCTATGTTTTATCCTATGTTACTATGCTTCTATGTGGTTCAAGTTTATTTCATACTGAGACACTACCCACTAATCAATAACAGATCCCCCGGCAAGCGGGGGATCTGTATTAATAGGGATAAGGTTGTATCTGTTCATGGCTATACCTTCATTTATTCGCCTGTCTTTACCCGGTTCTTTTCATCATCTGCACCGCCGGTCTTTCTTTTCTGGTTGTTTCCCATCTTTCCTTTGCTGAAGCGGTAGGTAAATCCAAGTGCCACCTGCCTGCTGTCTCTTCGTTGCTGAAAAGCGGCATCAATAGAACCGAAGCGGCTGGTACCATTAATTTTTTGTGTGAGGAAGATGTCTCTTCCTGATAAACGGAACGTGCCTTTGCCTTTGAATACCTGTTTGCTGATGCCCACTCCCACTTGCCCAAAAGACCGGATCTGAAATACGCCTTCTGTAAGTGGTGATGTGTAGAAGCCGCTCAGCTCTGCGCTCCATCCTTTTTTAAATTTAAACTGGTTGGTCAGGTTGGCCTGGAAAGTAGTGGCGCCAATTGAAATGTAGTCACCGTTTACGATCCCTTTGTAATGATTGTTATACAGGTTGGTCCACAGGTTGGCTGTCCACCATTTTTTTAGCTGGCCGCCTGCATTTACAGATATGCCAAACTGATCACGGCTGGCGATGTTTGATTTTTTTACAAAAGTTTCATTTACATCGGCATGCTGCTCCAGCACATCTTCGATGATATCTGTGGTTTTGTTGTAATTAAGTGTGGTGGTCAGAAATCCTTTGAAGGTATGGCTCAACTCTATATTGTGTGCAAACTGCGGACTAAGGTTGGGATTCCCCTGTTCAAAAGTGTACTTATCTAAAAAGGTAATGAACGGGTTCAGGTCTTCGTAATCGGGACGTTCGATCCTTCTGCCATAATTCAGCACAAAGCTGTTCTTTTCATTTGCCTGGTACTGCAGGTACATGGTCGGGAATAATTGGGTGTAATTCTTTTTGAATTTTGAATCAAAGGCCACAAATTTATTCAACGTGCTGTTATAAGTATAACCGGTAGAATGGCCGGTGGCATTGGTGTTTTCAAGCCGCAACCCTAACTGCATCGTAACTTTTTTACTGAGCGGTTTGCTGAAGTTGACATAGGCCGCATTCACATTTTCATCATATATGAAATGATTGGACCGGCCACTGTCCAGCACCGCCCGTGCATCGAACAGGTTGTTGTAAACAGCATTGTTATCTGTTTTTACAAAACTGGTCTTTATCCCGGCTTCAAATTTGGCATTCCCTTTTAATGGACGCACAAAGTCTGCTTTGGCAGAATAGATACGGATATGCTGGGGAAGACTGCCGAGTAAGGTATCAGACTTGTCAGAAGGGCTGCCATCGGGTTTAAAGTAATTATTGATCAGGTCCTGCACATTGGTACTTTTATAATTAAGAAAGTCGGCATCCATGGTCAGTTCTGTACCGGTGGAATCAAAAACATGGCGGAAGTTGAGATTGGCCCCGAGGTGTTTCCATTTTTTGTCATTGGTAGTGTTAGATATCGTGGTGCCTACAGGTACCATGAAGGGATCAGCAATGCGAACATCACTACGGCTATTGAAATAACCGGGATTGTAAAAGCCATTCACTACGGCACCGATCGTTGTTTTTTTAGTAGCGAAGAAATCCAATCCCAGTTTTCCATTGATGGATTCACCACCTTCTCTTAATTCACCGTCCTGGTTGAAATGTGATTTCAGTTCCTTTGTAACGGGTTCAAGGAATTTGCGCTGGATATCCAGTTCCTGAATATTCTTCCTGTTATTGTAACCCACATTGGTAAAGAGGTTCACCTTATTCTTCCTGTAATTAAAGTTGGCCGACTCGCTGAATTTTGGGTAGATGCCCTGACTGTAGGTAGAGGATATGCTTCCGCTGTAGCCAAACTGTTTTGTCTTTTTTGTTTTGATATTGATGATACCAGCATTTCCGGCGGCATCATATTTTGCCGGGGGGTTGGTCATGATCTCGATCTGTTCCAGTTGTGCGGCATTCATGGACCGCAGGTAGTTGGCCAGGTCGGTACCTGCCAAGTAGCTGGGGCGGCCATCGATATATACCTGTACGCCCTGTTTTCCTTTCAGGCTGATATTGCCGTCCTTATCAACAGAGATGCCGGGAGATTTTTCCAACACCTCCATTGCTGTTGCTCCCACATTGGTGGCAGAAGCTTCCACATTTACCACCATGCGGTCGATCTTTTGCTCCACCAGTGGCTTCCGGGCGGTCACTGTTACACCGGCAACTGTTTTAGCTGCCGGAATCAATTCAATGGTTTTTAAAGAAACAACCGGATTGTTTGTTGTGATGCTAAAAGACGGGGAAAAGCCTTTCTCATGCCCTACCGCAGAGATAGAAACGAAATAGGTCCCTTCTGTTACTTCTTCAAAGCTGTAGTTGCCCGATTTGTCGGCCACACTCATTTTGGCTACAGATGAGTCTTTGGCCCGGACAAGGGTAATGGTGGCAGATTCAATGGTCTTTGTGTTACCGTCGATGACCGTACCGGTTATTTTCCCGGTTTTTAACTGTGCTTGGCTGACAAAGGATAAGGTGGTAAGCGCAATGGTCAGCAGCAGCAAGAACTTTCTCATATTGTTGTTTTTAAATGTTTGTACTCTATTTTGAATATTACAGGCCAAAGGTAGGTACTTGGCATTACCAAGAACATTGTTTTAAATTAAACGGCCTGTTTTCGGGATAACCGGCCGTTTTCCAGACATAAGTGTGACGCAGAGCCTTAAAATGGGTTACTCGGTCGTTGCTTTTTCGGATGTGTGGTGAATAATGGAGATGAAAGGTTGGGAATACAAGGATAACCGCCGGGGCGCCGAGGCGGGGAGAATACATGGATATCCGGGGAGGGCTGAGGAAAACATTGGAATTAGGTAACTGTATTCACTTTTCATCATTCACTTTTCACTATTCACTACTCCCTACAGCCCAAATTCCTCTTTGATCACATCATGATAAGTGCGGCCTGAGGTAAGCCGGCTGGCGGACTTGTCGTCGAGGATGAAAAGATACCGGCCGTTGAAGTGGCGGTGCATTTCTTTGATCCGGTCCTTATTGATAATATATGATTTCTGTATCCGGAAAAACTGGGCGGGTAATTTGGTGATCAGGGTGGAAAGGGATTGATCGGTCAGGTGTTTTTGTCCTTCGGCAGTATAAATAAAGACATACTTGTCACTTGCTTCCAGGTAGCTGATACTATCAAAGCGGATGAGGTTGATCCTGTCGCCTGTTTTAATGGGTAATGCGGTTGCTTTCTGCGGCGCCTGGAACTGACGGATAATATCCTGCAGGCCGGCCACATCAATTGGTGCTGACAGTCTTCCAAACTGTTTTAGTTTGGCAATACTTTGCTCCAGCCGTTCTTCTTTAATGGGTTTTAATAAATAGTCAATCGAGAATGTTTCAAATGCTTTGATGGCATATTCATCGTAGGCCGTAGTGAAAATAATATTTGGTTTCTCTTTCAGCTGATCTATCACTTCAAACCCGGTGAGGTCCGGCATTTGAATATCTAGGAATATCACATCAGGTTTCAATTCTTCAATGATGGCGATAGCATCCTTCCCATTGCCGGCCTCGCCGATCACTTCCACCACATCTTTGTACTCCTGCAACAGGTTTTTCATCAACCTTCTTGCGGCGGGCTCATCATCTATTACTATTGCTTTAAACAACTGATTCATCTTTTACCAGTTTGTGAATATAAAGAGATACCTGTTTTACCGGCGTATTGGTAAAGTGCATCTCATAATTGCCGGGAAAAAGCAGGTCCAGTTTGTCATACACACTTTTTACCCCATAACCAGGCACCAGTTCATCGGGAAAAAACGGGCCGGTATCTGCAATATTAATTACCATTCCGTTACCGTTTCGTTTTACTTCCAGGTGTATCTCTGTCAGTTGCCCGGTAGCTTTTAGTCCATGCTTTACTGCATTCTCCACAATGGGTTGCAGCAAAAACCGCGGCAGCAGAAACTGTTCCAGCCCCTCCTCTACTTTTAAGGTGTAGCTCAGTTTATCTTCAAAACGTATCTTCTCAATTTGTAAGTACACATCTGCCATTCCCACCTCATCTTTTACTGTAGAAAAATTATTATTGCTGTAATTGATGCTGTAGCGGAACAGGTCGGCCAGTGCAATGGTCATCTTCCGTCCTTTCTTTCCATCGGTGATGGACAGGTCGGCAATGGAATTAAGCGCATTGTATAAAAAATGCGGGTTGATCTTGGAATGCAGGGCATCCAGTTCGGCTTTCGTTTTCAATTCCCGCAGGCGGCTCAGTTCGAGTTCTTTTTCATTGAGTTTCTTTTGCCGTTCGATCTCCAGGAAGCTCATCGTTATATAGATCAGACCGGTGATGACACCTGTATAAAAATTAAACAGTACAGAATACTCAATGTTTTTGAAAGAGCCTTTATTGCCCCAATAATTAAGAGGAACACCTATTGCAATGGTGCTGATGATAATGGTGACCAGGATAGCGATCATTCGTTTCTTAAAAGAGAGTCCCTTCACCCAATTCGATTCAGAAATGGCCCAGGTAATATTAAATACAAAAAGCACCATTATGGTGGAAGCAACGATCTGTATCAGGAAATACCGGTGTAATTTATTTCCCGAAAGATTTTGATAAAACTCAGGGTTGGTGGGTGTAATGGCAAAGATCACGCAGAGACCAATCATCCACACCACCAGGTTTTTCCTCAGGACCTTGTTTTTGATACTACTCCGGAACAAGCGGTTATGATTAGCCAGCAGGTATAATCCCGCAACCAATGTGAGGCTGGAAAACAATACCAAAACAATCAGTTGTTCAAATTGGGTTTTCAGCATGGCGCCAAATTAAAAAAATATGAAGTTACCAGTTGTTGCTGTTCGCCAACCGGCCATTTTCAGGAGTGAACTGATTATATTGCAATCAAATTGACACTATGATAATTGATTTTCGTTCCGATACTTTTACTAAACCCGGTCCCGGAATGCTGGAAGCCATGATGACAGCCCGTGTGGGTGATGATGTGTTTGGTGAAGATCCCTCCATCAATGAACTGGAAAGCATGGCGGCCGGTATGTTTGGGATGGAAGCAGCTGTTTTTTGTCCTTCCGGCACCATGACGAACCAGATCGCCATCAAATGCCATACCCAACCCGGTGATGAAGTGATCTGTGAGGAAAGCGCCCATGTGTATCAATATGAAGGTGGTGGCATTGCGTTTAATTCAGGCGCCTCTGTCAAACTGCTGTATGGTGACAGGGGAAGAATTACTGCTGAACAGGTAGCTGCCGCCATTAACCCGGATGATCCTCATAAAGCACATACCAGCCTGGTATGTTTGGAAAATACATCGAACCGTGGCGGTGGCAGCTGTTATGATCTGAATGAAATAAAAAAGATACAAGCCCTGTGCAAAGAGAAAGGCCTTGCTTTTCACCTGGATGGTGCCCGTCTCTGGAATGCATTAGTAGCCAAAAAATCCGCAGGGTCCTTTGGAGAAACAGCTTTGGAACATGGTAACTGCTTCGACAGTATTTCTGTTTGCTTAAGTAAAAGTTTAGGTTGTCCTGTAGGCAGTTTGTTGCTGGGCAAAAAAGAGCTTATTAAAAAAGCAAGGAGGGTCCGCAAGGCATTTGGGGGTGGGATGCGGCAAGCGGGTTTTTTAGCTGCTGCCGGTATCTATGCATTGCAACATAATATTGAACGATTATCAGAAGACCATGCGCATGCCACACAGATAGCAGCAGTCATCGCTCAGAAAAGCTTTGTCAAATTGGTACTACCGGTAGAAACCAATATCGTCATCTTTGAATTGAAAGACGGCACTACCGCTCCTGCCCTGGTAGAACGCTTAAAGGAGCATTCCATCCTGGGATATGCTATCACTCCCAACCGGGTCCGGCTGGTAACGCACCTGGATATTACGCCGGACATGACCGCCCGTACGATCAAAACCTTCAACGAACTATAAGTATCTTAGCAACTATGTTTCCATCTGTCGATCCAACATCAACCAATGCCTGGCGCCTGCTGCAGGAGCATGCAGCAGAAATGAAAACCGTGCATCTCCGGGAATTGTTTCGTACTGATCCCGACCGGTTTAAAAAATATTCTCTTTGCCTGGCGGATACTGTTTTTGATTATTCCAAAAATCTCATTACTGATACCACCATCCGGTTGTTGCTTCAACTGGCCGGCGAGTGCAAACTAAAAGATCGCATCAACGCCATGCTCAATGGCGACATCATCAACACTACTGAAAAAAGAGCGGTCTTGCATATTGCGCTGCGCAATTTTTCAGGAAAGCCGGTAATGACTGCCGGAAAAGATGTAATGCCGGAGGTACAAAAAGTGCTTCGTAAAATGAAAGCCTTTTGCAACTCGGTGCATACCGGAAAATTCAGAGGTTATACAGGTAAAAAGATAAAATACATCGTCAATATCGGTATAGGTGGCAGCGACCTGGGGCCACAGATGGTAACAGAAGCCTTAAAACCTTACAAGGCAGATGGTATCGAAACGTATTTTGTTTCCAATGTGGATGGCACACATATCGTTGAAACATTAAAAAAGGTAAACCCGGAACGAACGCTTTTCCTGATCGCTTCCAAAACATTTACCACACAGGAAACCATGACCAATGCCCACACCGCAAGGGAATGGTTTTTAAAAAAAGCAAAGAACGAAAAACATATTGCCAAACATTTTGTGGCATTGTCAACCAATGAAACTGAAGTAGTAAAATTTGGTATTGATAAAAAGAACATGTTTGAATTCTGGGATTGGGTGGGTGGAAGGTATTCCCTGTGGAGTGCCATTGGATTATCCATCGCCCTTACTATTGGATATAAGAATTTTGAACAGCTGCTTAAAGGAGCACATAATGCCGATACTCATTTCAGTACCGCCTCTTTTAAAGAAAACATGCCCGTACTGATGGCCTTACTGGGCACCTGGTACACCAACTTTTGGGGTGCACAAAGCGAAGCGATATTACCTTATGATCAATACCTGCACCGGTTTCCTGCTTATTTCCAGCAGGGCAATATGGAAAGCAATGGAAAAAGCATTGACCGTAATGGTGAAGCGGTGGAGTATGCCACCGGCCCGGTGATATGGGGAGAGCCCGGCACCAATGGCCAGCATGCTTTTTACCAGCTGATACACCAGGGCACTCTTTTGATCCCCTGTGATTTTATCGCACCAGCACAAAGCCATAATCCTTCCGGCGATCATCATATAAAATTGCTTAGTAATTTCTTTGCACAAACAGAAGCGCTGATGAACGGGAAGACAGAAGAAGAGGCCGAAAAAGAACTGGAACGCTCCGGCTTGCAGAACGAAGAGATATCAAAGCTGCTGCCGTATAAAGTATTTGCCGGAAACAAACCTACCAACTCGATCCTGCTGAAGAAGATAACACCCTTCACACTGGGCCAGCTGATCGCCGTGTATGAGCATAAAATATTCGTCCAGGGCATTATTTGGAATATTTTCAGTTTTGATCAGTATGGTGTGGAATTGGGCAAGCAACTCGCCAATAAGATATTACCGGAATTGCTGACTGATGAGCCGGTGACCAATCATGATACCTCCACCAACCATCTTATTAATGCCTGGAAAGAAATGAAAAAATAATTGTATATTAGGTAAGCTAAATTTTTGATCCATGAAAAGAGTATTTTTTTCTGTTTGTATTTTCGGATGCTATACTGCAGCCGCACAGCAAAATGATGTTTTTGATATTCAAAAATATCTTCAGCAAAAAAAATCAGTGACGGGTGAGCAATTACAACCGGACCTCCTGGCAATGAAACCGAAGGCAGCTATTTCTGTTTTGCCTGAACAGCATCTTACTTATACATTAACCAACGGCGATATTGTAACGTATGGAAATGGTTCCATGCCCTGTGTAAAACCGGGTATGGAATTGTATCATATCATGCCGAACGTTAACAGGACAAATGATAATGCTATTCCTCTACTTCCTCAGCCCGGCCAAATTCCGAATGGTGCCGTTCCAAAGATCAGGGTCCTTACAAAATAATAAATACAGTTTACCTGGATTAATAACCGGAAGTACATTCCGGTTTTTTTATGCGGATATATAAAAAAAGGCCCCCTGCTGGTTGCGGGGGGCCTGGAAGTATTAGATGGGTAACTATATCTTTTTCTTATTGTACCACTACTAAACCGGATACGATCCTGCCTGAATGCTTATCCA
>CAYUCU010000090.1:0-16015 GCA_964443345.1 uncultured Chitinophaga sp. | reverse complement strand
TTCTATCTATTATTACCTGAGAGGAAGTTCCAACCATGATCTCGATAATGAGGCTATCACATTCAACAGTAATGATACATGAACATATACTGAGCCTACCGGAGCACAAAGGGTAATTAGTTCCTGGAATTTTATTGATGCAGAAAAAACACAACTCCAGTATACCATTATGTTCTCAACACCACTTATTGTCAACTGGGAAAATTTTGCAATTACTTCATCAAGTATCAAGTATGGTGAATACCACGCATTGAACGGAATCAATGCATTTTCCATTGCCACTCGTATTCCTAAATAAAAATGCCACTACAAAAAATTCTCGTGATTTTTCTCAAAAATCCCGGAACAGATCAGGGCGACTGATAATTCTTTTTCCTAAATTCAACTTCCAATTGATGCCTTCAGGCCTAATCTAAAACTAAACCTCCACCACATGCAAGTAACAGTAGTCGATTTCGCCAAAGACCGGGTAATTTATAATATGACCGGTTGCACCAAAGAAGAACTGGAAAACAAGATCAATCTTTTCTTTACTTCTGAAGGCTACACGCCAAAATCAACAGAAGGAGAAACCTACACCTTCACCAAAGGAAACAGGGTGATGCGTATCCTGTTTGGCGCTTTTGTAAAGTACCATAAGCAATCCGTGGTCATAAAAAATGAAGGGGAGCTTTTCTCTGTAATGCTGCATAAGGATTCTACCGGTATGTCTGGCGGACTGATCGGTATGAACCAGGTAAAAAAAGAATTTGCCCGGCTGTCTGAAGCGTTCAAAGCCTATTTTAAATAAGCCGGCACCACACACCATTATAATCTGAACAGAAATGAAAAAGATCATTCTTATCTGTGGTTGGTTGCTCGCCATACTCCCAAGCCAGGCACAAACCGATCATTCCGGTGCTTATGGTTATTCCTTTAAGCCGGTGGGAGAACCTCCTGAAACAGAGAAAAACAATGGTGCGGCAGCTACCCTGGTACTTCTTAAAATGGAAGGCACCACTTACCGCTTCTGGCTGGACATTACTTTAGGCTGGCCCAATTACCATGTGGGTGAAACAGATGGCACCATTACATTTATGAATGATACGGCTTCTTTTAATAATAGTTATGAAGATGCAGAACACCCCTGCATACTGAAGTTTAAAATAAGCAGCACTACCATTTATATAGACAGCCGCTCCACTTCTTTTAATTGTGGTTTTGGTAACGGTGTTAATGCCGATGGTGAATATGCCAGGCTAAAAACACAGCCTGTATTTAATAATGCCTGGTTGCGCAAAGAGTACCGGCAGTCACCAATCGCCATGATAACCGCTGCCCGGGCAGAAATCTTTAAGGACGAGAACTGCCTGCATCCTTATGTTCCCAAAAAATATTTTATTAAAAATGACCGGATCCCCAGTATTGCTGAAACTGACAAAAGTATTTATACAGAATATATAGCTGCTGATGGAAAATTCATTTACGGTTGGGTAAAAAGATCCGCATTAGAAATTGTCAAAGAATGACGCTGTATGGGAACCGCAGAAATAGCAAATAACCAGGTCATCATTGTATCACATATCATTACCTATGGTACTGCTGCTGACAGTACCATAACAGAACTGATACGGGACGAGATTGAAACAATGTGGAATGAGCCACAGACAAATCTATTTCTCAATGACACAACTGTATCCGTCCGGTTTCTCATTACCGGTTCTTTCCTACCCAACCTGGTGGAACAGGATATTTTGGAAAACACTGATCCCAGGAACAATTACTTCCGGATAGAAGAATTTGCATTGGACAACATCTCTTTTGTTGATGAATCGGAATTTAATACCGGTTCCAATACAGGTTACTTCCTGTTGAAGAATCTAAGCAAAGGTTCTACAACAGCTGCTCATGAATACGGACACACACTTGGCCTGGACCATCCCGATATACTCGACCTGAGAGGAAAAGGTGTTCCGGGAATCATGTATCCAAGAGGAACCCTGGTAGACCCGCAATTCCAATATGACCCAGGTAAACCTGCAGGTCAGCCTGGTGGAACAATGAACCCGGTCCACCGAAGAGTATTGCAGCAGGATATTGAGAACCTGGCGCTGGCCCATCTTTCCTTTACCAACAGCACAGGAATACTCGGAGATTTTACCAGTATCTGGCATCCCAATCATGCTGAAATTGGTCCGGGGGAACTGCCTTAGTTACCTGCAGTTGTCCAATGCAGCAGCGATGTCTGAATATTGAAATTGAAAGCCGGTCTGTAATACCTTATCACAATTTACTGTAGCACTCTTTAAAACTTCCACACTCATCCCACCTAATGCCAATTTCAGCAGGAAAGAAGGCACCCGAACAGGAATAAAAAATTTTTTCCGGCTTCGTGCCAGCGTCAATGTTAACTCTTTATTCGAAACCGGGTTTGGAGCCACTGCATTATATACCCCTTGCATACTGCCGTTTTCTATTGCTGCGATATATAGCTTAACCAGATCATCAATATGTATCCAGCTGACAAGCTGACGGCCATTGCCTAAAATTGCCGCCACTCCAAATCGCAATGGCTTCAAAAATTCTTTTAATGCCCCTCCCTGTTTACTCAGCACAATTCCGATCCGGAGTTTTACTAATCGTTTGCCCAGCTGTCTTACCGGTTCAATACTTTCTTCCCACTGCCGGCAGGTGGTTCCTAAAAAATCATTGTGAACGGGGGCCTCTTCACGGAATGGATGGGTGTTGGGTATTTCAGGATCTGGCCCATACCAGCCAATTGCCGAAGCACTGATCACTGCCTGTACGTTATTAGGAATATTTTTCAGGCTATCCACTATCAGCTTACTGCTCAGCACCCGGCTGCTGATGATCTCCTGTTTTCTTTTGGCGCTCCATCTTTTATCGGCCACACCGGCGCCTGCCAGGTGAATAATATAATCAGCCGTTGCTATTGCTTCCTTGTCTATTGTCTGCTGCTCCACATTCCATTCGGCAAATACGGGATTGGCATTACCCGACTGCTGCCGGGGCTGTCTTGAAAGTATCACTACCCGGTAACCTTTTTGTAATAATGCCTGTCCCAGTGCACGGCCTGTTAATCCTGTACCACCTGTTATAAGTACTGTTTTCATCGTTTCAATTGAATGTATTAAAGATAACCAATGAATAACACCGGAGCCGGCAATCAGTTCATCCTTTATTTATGGTAACTCATCCTGCTTCTTTTGCATGACTAAAAGAAACCACTATCTTCATTTCATAATTTTCTACCTGTATGAGTACCGTTCTTTCTATTAATAACCTGGCCAAGTCCTATGGAGCTGTGCGGGCATTAAATGGAGTTTCGTTTGATGTGCCCGAAGGAAGCGTTTTCGGCATATTAGGCCCCAATGGCAGTGGCAAAACCACCTTGCTGGGCATTGTAATGGATGTGCTGAAAGCTAATGGGGGTGATTTTTTATGGTTTGGTCAGCCGGGCTCTCCGCAACAACGCCGGCGCATCGGCTCGCTGCTTGAAACACCTAACTTCTACAGCTATTTATCCGGTACTGATAATTTAAAGATCACACAGGCTATCAGTGGCCGGGGAACAAGAAAAGATATCGATGAGGTATTAAAAAAAGTAAACCTGTACGACCGGCGGTGGAGTGCTTTTAAATCCTTTAGCCTGGGAATGAAACAACGGCTGGCTATCGGTGCTGCTTTACTGGGAAATCCTAAAGTGCTGGTACTGGATGAACCAACGAACGGACTGGACCCGGTGGGAATTTCAGAAATTAGAAAGCTGATCATTGAACTGAAAGAGCAGGGGCATACTATCATCATGGCCAGCCACCTGCTGGATGAAGTGGAAAAAGTATGTACCCATGCCGCCATTTTAAAAACCGGCAACCTGATCACCACAGGTGATGTGGAGCATATAATGATGGATGAAGATGTGGTGGAACTGAGCGCTGCGGACATCAATGCATTGCTGGCTGTTTTAAAAAATATGGGAAAAGAAGTATTAGTGGATGAAAAAGCCAATACGGTACAGATCATTTTTCCAAAGGGTACCGCCAAAATGGACGCACTCAACCAGCATTGCTTTAATAATGGCGTGGTGCTTACCCAACTGGTGCTGAGAAAGAAAAGACTGGAAGCAAGATTTTTTGAACTTACAAATAACTAGATACCTGTTCAACAAAGATGCAAAGGATACTAAGTAGTACCGGCTTAGCAACTTAGCTGACATAAAATAGTAAAACTATGATGACGCTGATACGTACAGAATGGCTGAAAATGAAGAAGTATAATGCCTTTTGGTGGATACTGGGCATTACGGCTCTTTCTTATCCGGGCATTAACTATATTTTTTATCTCGGTTTTGAAAACCTTATTGGTCAGCCTACACAAGCCAGCCAGTATGCCAAACTGGCCCTTGGCAATCCCTTTGGCTTTCCTGAAGCATGGCATACGGTGGCTTATTTTTCTTCCTGGTTTGTATTTATTCCCGCAGTGGTCATCATCATGTTCATCAGCAATGAATATACTTTCCGCACACACCGGCAAAACATCATTGATGGCTGGAGCCGCAACCAGTTTATTACCAGTAAGCTGATGGATGTGGTAATAATTTCATTGATCATCACTTTACTATACGCCGCTGTCTCCATCGTGTCTGGTTTTTCAAATGAAACAAGCATGGCTAATAATACCTGGAGCAAAGCTTATTTTATTGGCTTATTTGCCTTACAGACCTTTGCGCAATTATCCATTGCCTTTTTGGTCGGCTTTCTTATTAAAAAAGCATTTTTAGCGCTGGGTGTTTTCCTCTTCTACTTTATTATTTTGGAGAACCTGATCGTGGGACTGTTCCGTTGGAAGCATAGTCCAATTGGTGATTATATGCCACTGGAGATATCTGATAAATTGATTCCGCCTCCCGGTTTTTTCCGGTTGCTGGACCCCGAAAGCTACCAAAAATCATTGGATGCTATCAAACTGCATGTTCTTCTTACCATTGTTATCACCATTGCCATCTGGGCCATCTGTTACCGTATCAATAACAAAAGAGATCTGAAGTGATTCTGCCTGACATTGAAATGGGTACTCTTCAATTAAGATAAATGCAGCGCCCAGAGAAGATGGAGAAAAAGAGGAATACAAAAATTGCGTAGCCCTAAGAATTCGCAAAGCCCCGTGTCTGTTACTCTTTCTCTCTTTTACCTCCGGGCGAGATGTGTTTCCCACCACTTTATAAAAAAAGAGAGCTGGAGTAGGTATCATTCAATACGTTTCAGCTCTCTTTGTTCAGTAGTTATACTGCTGTATTATTATTGCGCCAGCGATACTCTTATTTGTATTCCACCTCTTGTATTGGTGATCGGGAAGGCATTGCTGATCTTTGGAATGTTCCTGTTTTGCTCAAAATAGAATTTCAAACTTACCCGGTTGTTCAGTACATAGTCAATGGACGGGGCAATACGGATCACTTTCTGTCCGGCTGTACCAAATGAAGTTCCCTGGTCCAGTTTACTGTTTGAAGTAGCATCATCCCTGTAACTAACATCTATGCGGAGTGTAACATCATTATCGAGTTGCTTCTTCATGAACGGAAGTTTCTTGATCAGCGGTACACCTTTCTGTCTCCAGTTCAATCCAAAGGTCATTTCTGTAGAACGGTTCTCTGCCAGCTGGTAATCGATCAGGCTCAGGCTTAAGGTACGGGTCTTCTTATACTCAAACCTTGTTTGCAACTGGTTGGTAAAGGTCATATCTATTTCAAACAGCGGATCAAAAGATTCCTGTATGGTAATATTTGGTACCAGGAAATAAGGCACATAGTTGCCGGTAAGCGGATCCACAAAGCTGGGGTAACCGATGCGCAGCGGATCAAAGAACAACAATGCCGTATTGAAGCTGTTCATGCTAAACGTACTGTGATACCCATGCCGCACCGAGAAGTTGGTAAATAGTTTATCCAACCCGGGGAGCCTTGACAACCCATTATAGGTAACCGTCCAGTTGGGTTTGGGAATAATACCTGAGAAAGGATTTGACCGCAGGTTGGGATTACTGTTCTTGGCAATATTCACACTCAACGGATCTTTTTTAGTATAGGCTGCAAGAAATGACGGTATCACCACCTCCTGTGCATACCGGCCATATCCTTTATAATAAGCAGGATCATTGGGATCTATTACACCACCCTGGTAATTATTCAGACCAGCCAGCTTGGCGGAAATAATGGCCCTGTTATTCTCAAATGTTTTAAACGTTTCAGATACTTCGTTGGGGTTAAACTTGCTGAACAGTGTTTGATAAGAAATATAACTCACACTAAAGCTTCCCAATGCATATGCATTTAAGCGGGCCAGTGTTGCCGGACCAGTTTTGCCATCAATATCCTTAAACAGTTCTGAGTAATCCTTGGAGTATGTTTTATCCAGGTTCACATCAATATTAAAATCACGGAACGGGCTCAGTTGTGCCGTTACATTCAGCCGCTGCCGGTATTGCTGTCGTATCATCTCACTTACCAGTGAGTCGCTGGAGAGCAATCCTCTTGCACCAAAATTATTGATCCAGTTGGTATCCGGCTGGTACCCGAATATGAAACCAAATCCCGGTGCCCGGCTCTTCGGATTATAGCCCAGTACTTTGGTACTGTCCATATAACCCGGAAGCGTAGTACCCATTTCTTCTGTGTACTGGATACCTACCCGCTTGAGTGAAGTTGCAATTCGTACCAGGAATTTTGCCACGTTGCTCACCTCCGGCAATTCATTCGGATTTTTCTTTTCTTTTACCTTCTTTACTTTTTTCACTTTCGGCTTCTTGATCCGGATGATCTTTCCTTTCTTATTACGGATCGTATCTGCCTTAGTGGCGACACCGGCATTACCCTGCTGGTTCATTTGCTGCGGTACTTGCTGTTGCGGTTCCGGTTGTTTGCCCGGCTGCGGTTGATTACCATCATCTGCTGCGTCTTTTCCTTTATTGTCTTTACCTCTTCCACCGCCGGATTTATTATCACCACCGGATTTTCCGCCGCCACCTCTTGGATTATTGCCACCGCTTTTGCCACCAGGCGGGTTGGGTGAGTTGGTATTCACCGCTCTTAAGAACCTCCATTTATTATACAGTTCTTCAAATTTCAATTCCCCATTAATGGTCCTTGTTTGTGTATTAGCCAATATATTTCCAAGGTTAATGGAATCTGTTCTGGCCAGTAATGATCCGGCAAGCCAGTTGTACTTGGTATTATAGCTGGCCCTTAATGTTGTCCAGTCGAGGAATGGTATCTTATTGGTGGGTACATTATAGTTGATCGTCAGGTCCTGGCTGTAATCGGTATTTCTTCCGCCTTTGAACACATTGTCCCGCACCTGGCTCTTTTTCTCTTTGGTATCAATACGACCAGCAGGTTCATCTATGCGTGCCCTGTTGGTGGCGCTGAAGTCGAGTGAGATAGAACGGGTAAGGTTCCATTGCATGATATAATACCTGTCGAAAGTGAAGTACTTGTTGTACGTCTCCGGTATCTTATAAGGACCGCCGCCTACATTTCTTGGACGGGTGGCACCAAACTGGCGAAACACATCTGCTTTGAAGGACAACTGCGACGGCGTATAGGTAAGGTTCACATCTTTGATCAAAGCCAGCCATTTTGAATTGGATTTGATCAGCTTCCTGAACGGTTCAAATGGTTTTGACTGCGGAGCATAAGTGTATCCTAATGCGCCACGGGTTCGACGCAGTTCATCTCTTTCTATCAGCGGGTCGTGACTGAGTGTTTGTATATATGAATAATTGAAATCAAAATTGGTGACACTCCAGGGCTTGGGCCGTTTGCCATCGGTTTTCAGTTTTCTTACGTTGGTAAGGTTTATTGTTTTGATGGTGGTCACTTCCTGTGCATATTCTCTAATGACGGGTTTGTCTGCCGGATCAGCATCTTTTAATTTGTCTTTCAATTTTATATCCAGGTCATACGGATCATACTTAGGTGTGCTGCTGGCACGGCTGATGCCGGCATATACCGGTATTTGCAATCCCAGTTTTTTAGGCAGCAATTTTCCGGCTTCAATAGTTGCCGATGCATCGAGTGTATAAATGTCTTCCCGGCTTCTTTCATTTACCCGTTGCTCCAGTGTACCAAAGCCAATACTTCTTGCAGTGGCAGATAAGGAAATGGTGCCCAGGTCGGCCAGGCGGATATCGGTACGGGCCAATGCTGCCCAGCCACCTTGTTCATTTAATTGAGAAAGCCGAAGCTCATTATACCATATCTCTGCGCAGGCATTTTCCTGGTTCACATTTTCCACTCCCAGTAAAATACCTCTTATTTCTCCAAGGCTCGGATTACCGATGATGGCGTAAGACCTTCCGCTTGGCAATGTTTCTTTATAATACAGGGAAGGTTGAATACCCTGCTTGTTTCTTCTTTTTTTCAGGTTGATCAGATCCTCGATAGTGAAGTCCAGGTAGTTCTCTCTTGGCCAGATAAGTGCTGAATCCGTGGCACCAGGAAGTGTTACTTTCAACGGGATCTTTATTTCATAATAGTTTCCGGAAAAATCGTTCCCGATCCTTATTACTGCATTCAGGTCGCCATTTTCAATCGGGGCTTGTTGCTTTACAGATTCCGCATGAATGAACATGGACAGTTTGCCATACTGTGTCATGTCAAGGTTGAATGTTTTGAACATACCACGGGATTCCAGTTGTGGCAATCCGCAAACCTGCATACTGATGGATTGTTCATTCAGGAACAAGGCCACATTATTATTACTCAGTTGTTGCTGGCGTTCAATACCCGGAGGGATGCGGTATGGTATGGGGTCCCGCTGATCATTTTCTTCAATATTTACCGCCAGCACGTTTACTGTTGTGGGGTCAGGTACAGGCAGCGGTAAAAAGTTGCCTGTATCATCAATCTTGCTGCGGAATTTTCTCCATTGGTTGCGAACCAGTTCCAGTTTTCCAAAACGCATTACTACTGTATCATCAAAGTCAGTAACAAACATCCTTATAAAGCGGATAGATTTCAGATCGGGGATATTGCCCACTTTGGTTTGAAACTGATCTACCGGTATGCGGAACAAGTACCATTTCTCCGTACGTGTCTGTCCGTTGGCCAATGTCACTGTTGGTGTTCTTACGTCGGTAATAAAATTACTTCCGGTAGCCATGTTTGGTTTAATATCCACTTTATACTGGAAATATTCTTCCACTTCATTCATGGTATTATCCCTGTTCAGTTCTTCTGCATCCGGGTATTGTGTAAAGGCATTTACAAACTGCGAGTTGTTTTCCGAAATAGGCGAGTTGCCATGCGGGTTATTGATACTGCGGTACCGCTGCAGGATACCAGCAACAGGTGCCACATCAAATGACTGGTCCCTGTAAGGTTTAAAGTTATCTCCTGACGGATCTGCCTGTGCTTTCAGATAAATTGGTGAAGTAGTGCCAAAGGCTGTAGCCAGTGCAGCAAGGTAAGGAGCGAATTTTACTCTCTCCTCATCATCTGTTAAACCATCATAGCCCACATCCTGAAACTGGCGGTCATTAGGTTCATTGCTGAAAGCATTGGTCACCTGCAGTGGGTTAGAAGGCACTTTGCCCCAAACAGTATTGTTGTCCACTGGTGAATTAATGGTAGGTGTGGGCAGCCCGTTCTCATACAATCTTTTTCCATCTCTTAATATGTCTTCAGAAATATTACCGAGGTTAAAGTACAGCTTACCGCCATTAGGGTTAAGGCCATTGGTAACAAACGGGTCCTGCATCCAGAATTCGATATACTCAATATTACCGGTCTCAAAATCGGTTTGATCAATATTGCGCATCAGACCACCCCATGATTTTTTTGGATTGGTCAGGTTACCACTCGCCGTCAAATTGGTTTGAAAATTATACGGTCCTTTTTCTTTGGGGTAAAATGCGAGGTCGAATGTGGTCAGCAACCCTTCGCCAAACTGGGTACTTCTTTTGGGGAAGATCTCTTTTTGTAATACCTGTCTTGTTTCTGGCTTTGATAATTCATTCAGGTCTTTGATCGGGTTGTTGCCGCTGTTTCTTTCCTGTAATATGGATTCAATATTATACCAGGCGAGTTTGGCCCTGTTGTAGCCGCTTTGCAGATCATTGATCGTTCCAGATTCAGGAAACAAACCATTTCCCTGCGGAATGGATGCCATCGTCCAGCTGATAAGCGGGAATCGCAAGTCGATACCGGCACGGGTACCTTCAAAGTCATCGATATACACCTGGCCGCCTTTTTCTGTACCACCTTCACTGTTGGTACCATTTATTTGTTTGGCATGCCCGGGATCAAACCATGCCGCTTCTGCATAGGCAGTGATAGATGACATGGCTTTGGTGGAATAGAACGGCAGTTTATCGAGCCACTTGCTCAGGCGGGGCAAATTGTTCCGGTAATCCACATCAAACCCATACATGGTATTCTTGATAGGATCTTCACCATACGATTGTTTGATAAAGAAAGGCCTTTCACCCAGCCGCACCACGGTAAAGCCCAGTGATAATTTTTTGTTGGCAATATAATCCAGGCGCATACCCAGGAAATTCTTTTGCTGAAAACCAAATGCCTGGTTATTTTCAGAGTTCACTGATATCGGCACACCGGAATTTATAATGGCCTGGTTGGTGATCCGCAGCGTACCCAGGTCATAATTCACTTCATAGTCCACGTTTTCCTGCAGCACTTGTCCGTTGGCAGTAACAGTTACCGAACCACGGGGCACATTGTACCCGATCTGGTAGTCTCCCGATCCGCTGCCGGAACCAGCTCCGCCTGCAAAACCACCGCCGGGGGCAGTACCGGATGTTTTGGATTTACCTACTAACTTAAACCGGTTCAGGTTGGCAAATGTTTGTGCGATCGCTTTGATGGTATCATACAAGGGGTAATACAAATATTTATCACGCAATGCCTGCGTGCCATACACATAATCCAGGTCGTGCCCGAAAGGTTCCAGTACCGGGAAGATGATACGGCTTTGAGAAGAGATGACCGTGAAGCCTTCCACAAAGTCGAAAACGCCATCTGGTTGCGGGTCATTCTGATTATTCAACCGGTCGAGGTTGGTCAATGATATCAGCGGCTGTCCCTGGTAGGCGGTAAGCACATCTGTTGGTGGCAAATATCTTTTTTCGCCAAGACTGGGTTCTTCATATGTCATGTCCAGTTTGAAATCCTGTCTTTCCAGCTGACCGTATCCAACCGAATACACATTCTTCATCATCAGGTCCCAGATTGGAAGATTGGTACGTTGTGATGTGGCTTTTAATAATTTCAGGAATAAAACCCGTTGTGTGGTCCCTGTTGTATCGGGCGGCACATCCTGTGAAAATTCACCCACCTGGTAGGGTTTTCCATTATATGTAAATTGAAAAGCAACTGCCAGTACTTCATCCGGCTGCAGTGGCTGGTTCAGGGATATGAAACCGATCTGCTGGTTATAATAATAATCGGCGGAATTCAATTTACGGGCAAATGTTTTTTCAAAATCCTGAACAGGTAACAAGCCATAACCGGTCAATGCGTTTTGTACGAGTGAAGAGTTTCTGAAACTGGGATTTGCTTTCAGGTCATTGTAAAGGTTATTTGCATCGTTATTAGGAATATCTGGCCCGGAACCGGTTAGCAGTGGTGTTCTGTACGGGTTCCTTTCTCCCAGGTCCATAAATCCTACTACGTCTCTTGTATCAGTAGTGGCACCATTCCGGTTGGTAACCCACACTTCCATTTTCAGTATCTGGATCTTAGAATTTACCACCGGCAAACTCTTCATGGCCTTGTTGTAATTATTGCGGAAATATTGCGCTGCCAGGAAGTGGCGGTTCTCATCGTATTCATCCGACTTCAGCGAAAACCGTTGTGCAGTTGCTCCGCCTTGCAGGCTTTGTGTCTGCCGTTGTGATTGCATATTCGCCATCACCATGGTCATATATAATTTTCCAAACTGCACCATTGTCTTAATACCAAACAAAGATTGTGCACCGGGTATCAATGTTCCTTTGGAAGAGAAGTTGGTATTTCCCAACTGGAATTGTTTCAGAATGTCATCATCCTTTCCCCTGAAGTCTAATTTCAGCTGGTTCTCAAAATTGAAATTGGCCAGTGTATTATAGTTGATGGGCAATTTTAATTTTTCGCCGATGCTGGCATCCACCTGGAACTGTGAGTTCATATTAAAATCAAAGCCACCATTCTTGCGGGCCCGTTCGGGCAAGGTAGGGTTCTTGATATTTTGCCCCTGGTAACCTGCCAGCAGGTCCACATAACCGGAGGGTTTGATATCGATCTTCACTTTCCCGTCAGGCCCCACACCCATGATACGGTTAAACCAGTCGTTGGATACTTTGAATTTTGGTTTGAACCGGCGGCGGTTCATATTGGTAAGAAGGGACGATCTTTTTCTGAAATAATCATCCTCGTCTTTTTGGCCCTGCAGCCGTACAAATTCTTCCATGGTGAAAGAAGTGGGGGTACGGTAATAGTGGCTGCCTATTTTTTCAACGATATAATACTGCTTTGTTTTGGGATCGTACTCAATCGTCCGTTTAATGAAAGAAGTATCTCTCAGGTCGAACGTGTTGCGGTTGGGATTGGAATAGGGATCTCCATACCTGTCACGGATCGGGTACCGGTTGGTATCTGCAGCAAAATAAGTAGTGTCTGAAATGGCGGGGGTATAGTACGTATCATCTGCTCTTGTAAAAGAAGCAATGATAGTGACAATGGCAAAACCGGCCAGAGTACGAAGGATATGAGCAGTTCTAAGGTTCAATGTTTTCTCTGTCAATTAGTTCCTGAAAATAGTGGATTTAGAGGGTACGAAGTGCCATCTTGATCAGTTCCTCAACAGATAAGTTTGGATTTGCCGCCAGAGTTTTCTCGATGGCCTGTCCGGCTGCCTGCCGGTTGATGCCCAGGGCGGTCAAAGCATTTAACGAATCCTGTTGCAAAGTATTGTTTTTCAAAGCTGAAATATTTGTTTCCAATGGCTGTTTTGCCAGCTTGTCCCGAAGCTCTACAACCAATCTTTCTGCGGTCTTTTTTCCGATGCCTTTTATCCCTTCCAGGGTCCGGCTATCCCCCTGTATAATGCACCGTGACAATTCGTCAGGTTTCATGTAGGACAGCATTACCCGTGCGGTCGATGCACCAATACCGGAAACGCTGACCAGGTGCTGAAACATCTCCTTTTCTGCCAGTTCAAAAAAACCGTATAAAATATGGGCATCTTCCCGGATCAGCAGGCTGGTATGCAACAGTCCCTTTTCCATGTTTTGAATTTTGGTGTAGGTATTCAGGCTGATCTGCACCTCATATCCCACCCCATTCACTTCTACCTGCACTACGGCCGGACTCTTGTGCACAAAATCTCCTTTCAGGTAAGCTATCATAGGCTGCGAAAATAGGGAAATCGGGGAAGAGTCGGGAGTCGAAAGTCTATAGTAAACAGCCCGGACTACCGACTATAGACTCACGACTCATAACTATCTCTTACCTTTGGCCACTTTTAGCTAATTTCAATACCACATGAGCAACAAAAAGATAACAGCCGCTATCACCGCTGTGGGCGGCTATGTTCCCGAAGACCGGCTTACGAATTTTGACCTGGAAAAAATGGTGGAAACCAACGATGAGTGGATCCGCTCCCGTACTGGTGTTTCAGAAAGAAGGATACTGAAAGGAGAAGGTAAAGCCACATCTGATATGGCGGCGCCGGCAGTGCTGGAACTCTGCCGTAAAAGAGGCATCGACCCGCTGGAAATTGATTGTATCATCTGCTGTACCGTTACCCCGGATTTGGTTTTTCCGGCCACAGCAAATATCATTAGTGATAAGACCGGGGCAAAAAATGCATTTGGCTTTGACCTGCAGGCTGCCTGTTCCGGATTTTTGTATGGAGTAACTACCGGGGCCGCTTTTATTGAAAGCGGTCGCTATAAAAAAGTGGTAGTAGTGGGTGCTGATAAAATGAGTGCCATAGTGGACTACAGCGACAGGGCCACCTGTATCCTTTTTGGAGACGGGGCCGGCGCCATTTTACTGGAACCAACCGAAGAGGCAGTAGGCATACAGGACTCTATTTTAAGAAGTGATGGCAGTGGCTGCCAGTTTTTGCATATGAAAGCCGGTGGTTCTAAAAAACCAGCGTCCATTGAAACCGTGATGGCAAAAGAACATTATGCCTACCAGGAAGGACCGGCCGTTTTTAAGTTTGCTGTAAAAGGAATGGCAGATGTAAGTGCTGAATTGCTGGAAAGAAACAACCTTACCGGTGATGATATTGCCTGGCTGGTGCCACACCAGGCCAACTTGCGGATAATTGATGCCACTGCTAACCGGATGGGATTGCCAAAGGAAAAAGTAATGATCAATATTCAGAAATACGGTAATACTACTGCCGCTACTATACCTCTTTGCCTGTGGGAATGGGAAAGCCAATTAAAAAAGGGAGATAATCTTGTATTCGCTGCATTTGGCGGCGGCTTTACCTGGGGAGCCACCTTAGTAAAATGGGCCTACTGATCAAAATGAACGACGCTTGTCAAAGCATTGATTTGGGATAAGATTTTTTTTCTTCTGTTTGGTGGCAGTCCACTTCAACTACATTTGCCGGCCACCAATACTATTGAAGAATGAGCCGACTTCGTTCCCGGAAAAAATTCCGCAAATCTTTTTTGATCCTGCTGATCGCTTATCTGGTCTTAATTCCTTTTGTAATTTATTTGCTGGATGCGGAGCGTTTCCTCCGATGGATAAAATATGAGACCGGGTATTTCATTACCGGAGTAATCTGTATAGCCGCCTCTATTGCATTCATCATCTCCTGGTGGTCAGGAAAAGATTCACAACTGAGAAGGTGGTGAACTCAATTATTTCCGTTGCCCTCTTGCCCAAAGACTAAAGTCGGTACCCGGCAATTTTTCCACCCCCAGTTGCCGCAGCATATTGATCAGCTGTCCCCGGTGATACGTACTATGGTTGAATACATGCAGTAACATTTGCCAGGTAGGTTGTTTATACTGTTCTTTTGTGAACGTCTGGTATTGAAATACATGCTCAATTGAAAGTTCGGAGGCATTGGCGATCCAATCTTCCCACAGTTTTGATTGCTGGTGCAACTCCGTCACCAGTTCCTGCATGGTGCCTTTAAACTGCTGGCTGGGTACGGTAAGGCGTTCCAGCAACTTCAGCCGCTGCCACCAAATGCTTTCTGCATCCAGCATGTGCAATACTGTTTTGTAAAGACTGGTGAAGCTGCTTGGCAGTTCTGCAACTTGTTTTTCTTCCGGTAATGACAGTATCACATCAGTGATCTTATGGGTAGCCCATATATTATATGCTGCATACTGTTTCAGGAGTTCCTTCATGTCAGAAGTAAGATTTGTTTGATTATAAGGATTAGGAGGATATTTGCAAATCTCCTTATCAAAAATAAAAGTCTTTCAACCATATGGCAGATAATACTTTTCCCCGTCCGGACAGCTCGCCGGGGCGAACATTAACCGGCTGGGGTTCGATTGCTGTTCATGGCGGCCACCGGCAAGACCCGATGTATGCACACCAGGTGCCTATCTATGCCAGCAGTACGTATGTGTATGATGATGCGGAGCAGGGCATGCGGCGCTTCAGCGGGCAGGAAGAAGGTTTTATCTATAGCCGGTGGGGTAATCCCACTATGACAGAAGCGGAAGAAAAAATTGCCCTGCTGGAAACTTTTGGTTTGGAAACAGCGGTAAAAGGTATCCTTCATGCATCCGGGATGGCGGCTATCTCCACGCTGCTGCTGGCCACACTGAAACCCGGCGACAAAATTCTAACTCATTACTCCCTGTATGGCGGCACTAATGAGCTGGTGAATAAAATTCTTCCTGCCTTCAATATTACTGCTATTATTGATGACCTCCGGGACCTGATTAACGCAGAACGTATTTTAAAAGCCAATCCGGCCATCTGGATGCTATACCTGGAAACACCGGCCAACCCCACTATTCAATGTGTGGATAT
>CAYUCU010000089.1:0-16083 GCA_964443345.1 uncultured Chitinophaga sp. | reverse complement strand
TCTTTATGTTAAGTTTATCCAATACAAAATCAATATTGAGAATGTCACCCATTGTTGCAAGCCCGATATTAATCTTATTCCTGGTCAGCTTATTTAGGAATTCTGATAAGCCACTAATTTCCCTAATATGACTTTGATATAAATTACGATACCTGTTTTCTTTCTCTTGTCCAAGTTCTTTTATTTTTTTAACAGGCAGGTCCGGACCAAAGAAGCGAATGATCATTTCGTCAATTGTTCCGTGATTTTGCGCATCAAACCCTTTTACGTCAATTGAAATGTTGTGATCTTTTAAAAATGCCAGCCAGGCATTTTTGTGAAACAATATATTGTCCACTATAGTGCCATCCATGTCGAATAGTATTCCTTTCTTAGCTGTCTTCACCTTGATACTATGTCATTTCTTTTTGTTTGTTGCTCTGGAATGTCTGTTATCGTAAGATGGCTCATTACAACTATGCTTTTTGCAAAAGCGGGTGATCCTTTAGCCCAGGCTGTCACTGAGCAAAGTTAATATAGTTGATGATTTGTTCTGTTGCCGGACTTACCTGTCCTGGTCATCCGGAATTCGTTAGCTGGACATGCCTGCCGGTAGGCAAGCCTGCCTGCCGGTAGGCAAGTATGTCGCTGAAAAGCGGGTATGCTTTTTAATTGCCTCCGCCAAACCCGCCACTGCTCTTGGTTCTTTTCTTTTCTTCTTCCGAAGCATCCTTACGCTGGCGGGCGGCATTTACGGTATCGCTGCCAAACCTCCATGTAAGCGCTGTTTTAAACTGGCGGCTTTCAAAGGTGCCGTTGAACCTGCTGTATTGACCAGCAAAATCGGTGTAACCGCTGAATTTCATGCTGAAGAAAATATCGGATACTGATACTTTGAAAGTGCCCTTGCCTTTAAAAATAGTTTTTTGCACACCGGCATCCATCGTCCACATGGATTTGCTTTTGAAAGCACCTTCCCAGATAGCCGGTGAATTATACCAGCCGCTTATTTCGCCTGTCCATTCCTGTTTCTTTCCAAACTTATAGCTGTGCTGCATGTAAATATTAAAAGAAGCCGCATTTAGATCCACCACCCTGCTGCCGCCGCCAAAGTCGGCTTTGTAATGTGAGTAATTGCCGCTGAAGTTGACAAAGGCCATATAGGTTTTATACATAAACGGATAGCTGATGTTCAGCGCCACCACATCCTGGGTAGCTAAGTTTTTACGGGTAAGAAAGCTCTTCGACTTTTCTGTTGTATCCACCAGGAAAGTAAACACATCTTTTACATGGCTGTAGCTGAGTGATGTATTGAGTTTGTACTTATAGGTATTGGTCAGCGTTACAATATTGGTGTATTGCGGCTTCAGATTGGTGTTCCCTTTCTGAAAAGTGTATTCATCTAACTTAAATTCAAAAGGGTTCAAATCCTGGTAGGCAGGCCGGTCGATCCTGCGGCTGTAAGAAAGGCCCCACTGGTTCATCGGGTTTTTATTGAAGGTAATAGCTGCACTGGGAAAGAAATTGGTATAGTTTCTTTTAAATCGTTGTTTGCTGCTATTATTTACTGAGCCATCTGCATTCAGGCCATAAGAATCACCGGTAGAAACAGTATTTTCCATTCTTACACCAAACTGTATCATTTTCCCTTTCAGTTGTTTGTTGTAATTCACATAAAAGGCGTTGATATTTTCTTTGTAGTCAAACTGGTTGCTTCTGGCAACATCCAGTGATCTTACTTCAGGCTTTAATTGAGTAACATTAAACCGCTGAAAATTATTTCCGGTGTTTATTGCTGAAATTTTACCACCGATACCCAGCCTTCCTTTTTGATAATTCTGTTCATAATCTGCTTTAAAAGTGTAAATATCAATATCAGTCGGGCTGATAAAGCGGTACATCACCTGGCTCAGCAGTATGCCTGACGGATTGTAATAAAAATTAGGCTGCAACTGGTTTCCTTTATTCCGGAAAAGTCCATAGTCAGCATCAAGGCTCAGCTCATGCCCTGCTGTATCTGCAAAGCGGTAGTTCAGGTTGAAGTTCACATTGTTCCCCTTCATCTTATTCACATTGTTCGCCACCAACAACCTGTCCATCAAACCTGTGGGTTTGTAAATGATGGGAGTACGGCTGTTGTTATTAAAACTGTTCTCTGAAATATCGCCGTTTATAAGCACGCCAAATGTGTTTTTCCTGTCAATGAAAAAGTCAATGCCTGTTTTAAAAACATGGCTTTCATTACGCATAATGGCATTGGTCTTGTTGTCAAAGATGGTATCCGGTAAACTCCTGTACAGGCTAAACACCATGTCTGTTTTATTATTACTGTAGTTGTAATTGCCAAAAACATTAATGCCTTTATTGCGGTGGTTGAAATTGATGCCGCCATTATACTTTGGATATACACCGATATTATAACCTGCATTTGCTGATCCATTGGTGCCAAATGCTTTATTCTTTTTCAGTTTAATGTTGATAATGCCTGCATTGCCGGCAGCATCATACTTTGCAGAAGGATTGGTGATAAGCTCTATCGCTTCTACTTGTGATGACTGAATGGATTTCAGGTAATTGGCAAGGTCGGCACCTGCCAGCGGCGTAGGTTTTCCGTCTATATAAACCTTTACTCCATTTTTGCCGGCAAGGCTCAGGTTATCATCTTTATCCACCAATACTCCCGGCGACTTACGCAGCAGCCCGAGTACATCAGTACCTGTGGCATTAATGGTACCTTCCACATTCAAAATGGTTTTATCTGCCTTTACCTCCACCATTGGCTTTTTAGAAGTAACAGTTACATCTCCTAAGTTGCCGGTTGCTTTATCGATCATCATGTCCGGTAAAGAAATTTCCGCTGAGCCGCTTACTTCAACCGGCGCTGAATATACAGGTGAGTATCCCACATGTGTTGCGCTTACCAGGTAAGTGCCGGCACCAGGTACGGCAAAAGAGTATTTACCGCTGGCGGCTGTAGCAGCCAGTTTAATTACCGATGAGTCTTTGCTCCTCAGTAATGAAACGGTGGCCTTTTCAATCCCTTTTCCCTGTCCGTCTTTTACTACTCCTGTTATTTGTTGTGCCATCGCTGCTGAAGACAGCAATACAGCTCCTGCTAAAAACAATACTAACTTTCTCATTTTGATGTTGCTTTTGAATTCTATAAATTTTTTATGAGACAATTCTTCTCTCCCGATAGCCATCGGGAATTGTGATGGGAAGATCACAGTGATTGGCATAACCAATTTGTCTGCCGGGGATTCGTTGTTTTCGTTAGCTACTTTTACCCGTTATCTTAACTCCATCCCGTATTGCCGCCTGAAGTATCTCAATGTTTATATCTTTTATAGTTTTGAATTTGATGCAATACCCGGTTACACTAGCCTTGCCTAATTTTTTTCCATAGGTTTGGACTAAGTATGTTTTATCTTTTATACCCATGATATAAACGGAGATCCCGGTTGTGTTGGCGCTCAAACCAATTTGATAAAACTCCCTGGTTGTTCCATCAGCATATTTTATGGTGTAAGATCCATATCCTATATTAGGATTAGAAACAATTTTACCTTTATCGTCTTTACCATCTAAGAACCATAATTTACATTTGGGCAGTACTTGAAGTATGTGTTGATGCAACTCCTGCATCTCACTGCGCTTTGGTTCAGGCTGGCTGGTAATGTACGTTTTGATCTGTGCTTGTACGTTCATATAAAATCAAGGGTGCTTTTAGATCATCAATTTTAGTTGTATAAAGGTGATTGTAATCCCGGGTATTTACAGGTGGTAGAAACGACTATTTAGGGGGTTGTTTACGACGCATCTTTTTTGGATAAAGTTGCCAATAGATCTTCCAGGCTTTTTAATGTCATCGTAAATCCTTCCTTGAAGCCCATTTCAATCTGCTTCTCCATCCTTTCAAGCGATTCATTATAAATACTGACACTCACTTTTGTGATTCCGCTTTGTTCGCTGAAAGTGTAATCCCATTCAGAACCCGGCAATTCAGGATTTTCATCTTTGTCAGCAAAGGCGTTCGAATATTTGAAATTGGTCTTCGGAGTAATGGAAGTATATTTTTGAATTACCCAACGCTCTTGTCCTTCCGGACTTACCATCGCATAAAATCTTTTTCCGCCAACTTCAAAATTCATAAATTTTGTTTTTGACATATAAGGCTTCGGTGCCCACCATTGGTCAAGAATTTCGGGTTTGGTAAATGCATCCCATACCAACGAAAGGTCAGCATCAAATTCTCTGTTTATAAGTACCGTTTTTGTTGCTTTGTCAACGGTAAAATCAAATAGTAAGTTGTTCATTTTTTCTCTTTTTAATTGCCTGCCTGCCGAAGCGGTGCGAAGGCATGGTTGAGAATACTTTGTCGGGTTGGTCAAACCTGGTTTCCCAAATTATCGCTTCGCTAATAGTGCATCCAGGTTCTCCATCGCCATAGTAAGACCTTCTTTGAATCCCATTGCAATAGTTTGTTCCAGCTGTGCCAGGTCGGGGAATTGCATGATACCATGCACAAGAGTGTTCTTATCCATGTCGCTGAAATTCATTGTCCATTTCGATTGGGGCATTGCAGCATTGATATTTCCATCGGCATCACCGAAAGCATCGTTGGCGAGGAATAGTTTCTGCGGTTCAATTTTTACATAGGTAGTGATCGACCAATGTTCTTCTCCATTTGGTCCAACGGCTGCATAGTGCCATTTACCGCCTTCGCGGAAATCCATGCTTTTTGTTCTGGATTTCCATGGCGAAGGCATCCACCATTTGTCCAATATCTCGGATTTTGTATAGCAGTCCCAAACAGTTGATCTGCCGGCTGCAAATTCACGTTTGATAATGATGGTGCTGTTCTGTTTATCGACAGTGAAGTCGAAGAATAATGTAATACCCATTTTTTTTGTTTTATCCGCCGAAGCTTTAGCGCAGGCGGGATTTTTTCATTGTTGATAATACTTTGTCGAGTTGATCAAACCTGTTTTCCCAGATTTTTCTGAATTGCTCTATCCACTTATCGATCTCTTTCATTTTTTGAATTTCAAGTGAGTAATAAATTTCCCTCCCTTTTTGCTCTTGCTTTACCAGTTCGCATTCTGTAAGTATGCGAAGGTGTTTGGAAACAGATTGCCGGGTAGTGTGGAAGTTGTCAGCAATGGCATTCGGGGTCATTGCCTGCAAGGCGATCAAGGTAAGAATGGCCCGCCTTGTCGGGTCGGCTATGGCCTGAAAGATGTCACGTCTCATTTTGTTTGCATTTTTAATTACGCAGCTATTCGGTTGCAAATATATGTGCAGCTATTCGGTTTCGCAAATTTTTCTTTCAAAATATTTTTTAAGGGAGAAACTGGAGAAGTTTGAAGTAGCTGGTTGCCTCTGTACAATTACCGCTTGCCTCTTACTATCCATAAGTTTACTTTTTGGTGTAAACCTATTTCAGGACAAGACATCCTGAATCCAGGTTGACCTACTAAATAGCGAGGTCGACCTTGCTTGTATATAGGTCGACCTACTGAATATCGAGGTCGACCTTGCTCAGATCGAGGTCGACCTACTAAATATCGAGGTCGACCTTGCTCGGATCGAGGTTGACCTACTGAATAGCAAGGTCGACCTTGCTCAGATCGAGGTCGACCTACTAAATAGCGAGGTCGACCTGCCAAACTGGCAGGCTCGCCTCCATATTCAGTAGGCACGCCTATACCTACCAGTAGGCACGCCTCCATATTTAGTAGGCTCGCCTATACCTACCAGTAGGCACGCCTCCATATTTAGTAGGCTCGCCTATACCTACCAGTAGGCACGCCTCCATATTTAGTAGGCACGCCTATACCTACCAGTAGGCACGCCTCGATATTCAGTAGGCTCGCCTCCATATTTAGCAGGCGCACCTGTATTTTCCAGGAGTCTGTTCATTAAACGGTGTCAGAAGGCTATCCCACAGGATTCTTCGGAAGACTATTGACTATCCCACAGGGTCCTTCGGACGACTATCGACTATTGACTATCGACTACAGACTATCGACTCCGCTTCCGCCATTCATCAAAAGTTCATTTTGCCTTAAAATAAAAGCCGTAACTTTTGTATCTAAAATAGTCAGCTATGAAAAAAATAGTGGTGGCCGCAGTACTGATCGCCGGTATTACCGTTGTTGCTTTTGCCAGTCTGAACAACAACAAGAAAAAGACCGGTATCGAGAAAAAAATGGAGAAAAAAGAGTGCAGTCATAAGTGCCCGCTTAGCGAGTTGTAATGGCCGCAATCAAATACCTTCTGTAACCGGACCGGTGTCTGCCGGATGAATACAGAAGGTATTTTCATTACATAGATCCCCCGAAAAGGCTTCCCGGAAGGCCCGGAATTGCCGGCTTTAAAATAGGCAACATCCTCTGCAAGTAAATAAAAATCAGAAAATTACAGTAGTCACTAAAAGGCATTTTTGCCCAAAACCAAAAATTTCATCTTCCCAAAACCGGTCAAATCCTTAATTTTGGATTCGACCCCTAACCCAAAAAATTCCCATCCAATCAACTGTATTGAGGCCTGGTCAGTAATTGACTAATTAAGAATTGTAAGACAAAAGAGGGAATAGCTATGTACACATACGATCTTCTGGAAACCGGTTGTTATTACCTGGTACAAGAAAAAACAGACGCACCCGTCATCATGATAAAAGTGGCGGTGGAGTCCGATCATTGCCTGTTCATTCAGCGCTACGATGATCCCATGGAAACAGAATGGAAACTAAAAAAAGACAGCCTTCACGATATCATAGAATGCCTGAGCGATGATGCCGTTAAAAAATGGGAAGCCCATTTCTTCAGCAATAAAGATGCTTTTTATGAAGAAGATGAGGAAGAATGAGAAGTCGAGAGTCGATAGTCAATAGTCGATAGTTGAGACTCCGACTTCTGACTTCTGACCTCAGACTTCTGACCTCAGACTTCTGACCTCAGACCTCAGACCTCCGACTTCATATCTCTGACCTCAGTCCTCTGACTATCGACTATCGACTACAGACTCTCGACTTCTCTCCCGCCATTCATAAAAATTCCCTCACTACAGCAATTGAAATAGGCTATTTTTATCCTACTCAATCACCATTTATGCTAAACCATTTGAAAAGAAAGATGCAACTACTTGTTGCCATTGCACTCCTGTCACTAACCGTTATTGCCCAGCCGCCTGCCAAACAAACCGACGATCTTCCCGAAGATTACCTGCCCAAAGAATTTCATGCCGGCCGCAGGGATGCCCTCCGCCAAATAATGCCCGACAACTCTGTAATGGTGGTATTTGCCTACCCTACCCGCACCTTCTCCAATGATGTGGAATACCTCTATCACCAAAACCCGGACATGTATTATTTTACCGGGTACAAAGAGCCGCATTCGTTGTTGCTTGTCTTTAAAGAAGAACAGACCGATTCACTCGGCAATACGTACAAAGAACTCTTGTTTGTACAAAAAAGAAGTGCCCAGGCCGAACAATGGACCGGCAGAAGACTGGGAGTAGAAGGCGCTAAAGAAAAACTGGGATTTGCGTCAGCCTATAATGGTGGCGACTTCAAACAACTGCCTATTGATTTTTCAAAGTTCACCAAGATCATTTATGATAAATTTCCCGTGGATGTGCCCAACGGTTTTGATAATGCTGACCTGTTCGACCTGATACAGCAGTTCAAACAAAAATCAAAAATGCCGGAACAGCTGACGCAGCAAAACCGGTTTGATACCAAACTCTACCGCGACCTTACCGCACACCTGCGGGAAATAAAGACACCCGAAGAAATGGACCTTATCCGCAAAGCCGTGGAGATCTCCTGCCAGGGACAAAATGAAGTGATGAAAGCCGTGCGGCCCGATATGTCGGAACTGGAGATACAGGGCCTGCATGAATATGTGCACAAGAAATATGGCGCTGAAGAAGTGGGCTATGGCTCCATCATCGGTGCCGGAGAAAATGGCTGTGTGCTGCACTATATGGAAAACACCAAGACCAAAGTAGGCACCACCATGCTGCTGATGGATGTGGGTGCAGAATATCATGGTTATACCGCCGATGTTACCCGGACCGTACCGGTCGATGGTAAATTCTCTGAAGAAGAAAGGACCATTTACCAGATCGTATATGATGCACAGGAAGCCGCTTTTAAAACACTGAAGAACGGTTCCAAATGGGCGGATGCCAACAAAGCCGCTTATGATGTGATAGCGGAGGGCTTGCTGAAATTAGGTATCATCAAAAACAAAAGCGAGACCAGCAAATACTACCCGCACGGGCTGGGCCATCATATTGGACTGGATGTGCATGACAGGGGCACTTATGAAACGCTGAAAAAAGATATGGTGATCACCATCGAGCCGGGCATTTATATTCCCGAAGGAAGTAATTGTGATAAGAAATGGTGGAGCATCGCCGTTCGTATAGAAGATGATCTGCTGATAACAGAAAATGGGTATGAACTCCTCTCCCATTTTGCCCCCCGCAAAATAGAAGACATCGAAAAGATGATACAGCAAAAAAGCGCTATTGATGATTTCAAATTGCCACCGCTGGAATCGGGGAAGAAGAAAGGGTTTTGATTAAAATATCTATAATAAAAAGCCCCGTTCTCAAAAGAAGAACGGGGCTTTTTATTTAAAATTGAATATCAGTTATTAATAATCGATTGTAAATGTACCGGCGGTAATATTTTTTACCGTGCTCGAAATAAGGTCTGTTGCAGTACCTGAGAAGATACCGGTGATTCTTTTTGTTACCGTATTATGCGTTTGAACGGTAAAAATCACACTTACCGTTGTTCCAAATGGATCAGCTTCAAGATCCAACGTGCCCGCCGCATCTGTAAAATAAAAATCACCCACATTAGTCAAGCCTTGTGATGCCGTATTATAGGTTTCTGTTGCGTTTATGCCACCTGTTAAGTCAATAAAATCAAAGAAGAAAGCGTCTGTTGCAACGTTATCGCCCTCATACTCAAATAAGGTAAATGGAGGAGCTGGTGTAGTTACAGCGGCCATAACAGTGCTGCCCTGGTAGGTAACGGCCCCCACATTAAATTTCCAATTAATTACCGGCGCTGCAGTAACCGTGATCGGTATCAAACAAGCCGGAGTTCCTACTGAAAGACTGAATGGACTACCAACAGCCGTAGTTGGCGTACCAGTTCCGTTAAGCGTAATGGAGGTGGATGCCAGTGTTAATGATCCGATAGAAGCGAATGTCATTCCGTTAACAACAGCAGAAATATTATACGAGCCGGCAGTAGTAACCGTAATAGGCAGCACAATTGTATTACCTGCTCCTAATGCAACACCCGCCTGGTAGGTTCCATTAACTTGCACATTGGGACAATCAATTGTAAATACAGCAGGACCAGTAACGTTTATAGAGAATGTACAACTGCTGGTCCCAAAAGTTACTGTGAAATTCTGTACCCCGCTTGCAGTTGGTGTACCTGTTCCATTCAGAGTGATCGTTTGCACAGCGCCGGTGGATGTGCCGGTACCGGCAAATGAAATACCTGCTACGGTATTGGTAGTTACCAAATAAGGTCCTACAGTAGCAGTGGTTATCTGTACCTGTATCGTATTAGATGCTGTAAGTGCCACATTTTGAGTGTAGGTACCGCCAATGGTAACCGGTGTACAACTGCCGGGGTTTCCTCCCAGTGTACCGGTTACCGGGTCAGTAACAGTGATAGTAAAACTACAGGTAGTAGCTCCTGCTGTAACAGGAATGGCCGTGGCCCCGGAATTAACTGGTATGCCTGAGCCGGTCAGTGTAATGGTTTGTGCACCGGTTGCCAGAGTTCCCGTACCGGCAAAGATCATTCCGTTGGTAAGTACGGTGGTCACCGTATAAGTACCGGCAGTGGTCACATTCACATTCAGCACCACGGTATTGGATGCATTCAATGCGCCTCCTTTTACATACACCCCGTTTATTACCGGTGTGGTACAACTGGGTGAACCTGTCATGGTAAACACAGCAGGCCCGGAGCCGGCGGGCAGTACGGTTATCTGTATATCACATATCGTTCCGTCAAAGCTTACTACAAAATTATTTACGCCTTCGGCAAAAGGAGTCCCGTTGCCGCGGAGTGTTACCGTGTTCACACCTAAACTGGTGAAGGTGCCTATACCTCTGAAGTAATACCCGTTCACGGTATCTGTGCCGATGGCATAGGTGCCGGTCTGTGTTACCAGTACCGAAACGGTGATCGTATTGGCAGTGGGAACTAAAGGAGTGGTGGCTATATATGCACCGGCAATTGTTTTTGGAAGACAGTCGCCTGTTATCTCACTTTGCAGGCTTCCTTTGGCAGGAGAGTCGGGCAATTCAAAACTCAATTCTTTCTGGCAGCCTATCCCGATAACCACGATCAGTGCCAGCAAATACAAAAACTGTTTTTTCATAAAAGGGGAATTATTTAAACGCTTAAAAGTAAGACTATTTTGGTTATTACCGTCCTTCGTGAAGCCAAGCGGCCTGAAATTCAGCGGCTTGCCGTGGAAAACTAAATCCTACTTTTGGGAAAAAAAGGAACAGATGAGAAACGTATTTTTCCCGCTTTTATTTCTTTCCATGGCTGCTTGTAACGGACAATCTGCTAACACAGCAAAAATAACGCCGGACGACTTTGAAAAAGGGATCTCCGGGGAGAATGTACAGGTACTGGATGTGAGAACGGCTGCCGAATTCAGGACCGGGCATATTAAAAATGCGCTGCAGGCCGACTGGACCAATCAATCACAATTTGCCGACCGTATCCAATATGTGGATAAAGACAAGCCCGTGTATGTGTATTGCCTTGTGGGTGGCCGGAGTGCTTCTGCCGCCAACTGGATGCGGAGTAATGGTTTTAAGAAAGTGATCGAATTAGACGGCGGCCTCAATGCCTGGAAACGGGCCAGCAAACCACTCGAAGATGTGATCGCCGAAAAACAAATGACGTTGCAGGAGTACCTGGCCAGCATTCCGGCTGATAAAACCGTATTGGTGGATTTTGGAGCTACCTGGTGCCCGCCCTGTGTAAAGATGGTGCCGGTACTGGAGGAACTGGAAAAGAATAAAGACCTGGATTTTTTACTGATCAAAGTAGATGCAGGAGTGCATACTGATCTGATGAAAGCACTGAATATTGAACCTATCCCTGTTTTTATTGTGTATAAGAATGGAAAGGAGACCTGGAGGAAACAGGGGATTGTAAGTAAAGAAGAACTACTGGCGCAATTGAAATGATATTGTAGTGGTTCAGTTTAAAAATGGTCTTCATAAAATTCCTTTGAACCCCAACTTATCCGGAACAGAAGCATATGTGCAAAGAGATATATAGCCAGAATTCTATGTTTAACCCTATGTTTCTATGATCCTATGTGGTGCAATTTTTTAACTGACACACTAACTTTTACACTGAAATGCCGAAAAAAATCAGGAGATTGCTTCGGCTTCGCCTCGCAAGATGAAAAGAAAGGCCTTTTTACAAACGTCAGCAGCAGTCATCGGTGGCGCATTGCTCCCGGCAGATTCCTTTGCACTAACCGATAAGAAAAAACCCATCCGCTTTGCTCACCTTACGGATATGCACCTGAAGCCCGGCCTTATCCCCGAGGCAGGCGCCGCCAAAGCCCTTCAGCATGTACAACAATTATTACCCAAAGCTGATTTTATCATCAATGGTGGTGATGCCATCATGGATGCACTGGAAAAAGACAAACAACAAACACAGGAACAATTCGGTCTGCTGAAAAGGATGCTGCAAAATGAGAACAGCCTGCCTCTTTATCATACCATCGGCAATCATGATGTGTGGGGTTGGTTTATAAAACAAACTGAAGGAGGTATTCCGGCAGGCTTCCCATCAGCAGACAGGTTGTATGGAAAGACCTGGGTGGTGGAAGCACTGGGGATGAAGCACCGGTATTACAGCTTCGCAAAAGGGAAATGGCACTTTATTGTTTTAGACAGCACCCAATTAAATCCTGCCGGCGGCTATATCGGCAAACTGGATCCGGAACAACTGGATTGGCTGCAGCGGGAACTGCAACAGGTGGCCCCCGATGTATTTATATGCATTACTTCCCACATCCCTATATTGTCTGTTTGTGCCGCCCTGTTCTTTGATAAGACAGAGCCTAACGGCGACCTGCTGATCAAAAGAAACCTGATGCACAATGACTTTCTCCAGTTAAAAAAACTCTTTATCAACTACCCGAATATCAAACTCTGCATCAGCGGGCATATACATTTGCAGGAAGAGATAAATTATCTCGGTATCAAATACTGGTGCAATGGCGCTGTATCCGGCAACTGGTGGAAAGGCTCCTTCCAGGAATTTGGGCCCACCTATGCCGTTATCGACCTGTTTGATGATGGCACCAGCAAACGTACCTTTATGAAATATGACTAAATTCACTTGTTGGTGGAGTTAATTTTTAGAAACGAAATTCATAGCCCCCCCATAGGGGCAAAATGTTAGTAGAATCGTGTTTTGTGATGTATTAGAGCCCCATCGGGGCGAAATATTTTACATTTCGCCCCGATGGGGCTCTGCAAACCCTGAATATTTCTTTGTTTCTACTAATATTCCGCCTCTCTGAGGCTAAGAGAATTAACCCGGCCAACCGGTTAAGATTTTTTTTTGATCATTAATAATTCATCATGCTAAAACTCACCTTACCGTTATTACTTGTTCTTTTTTATGACAGCGCTTCCCTTGCACAATCACCGGAGGTTACGGTACTCACTTCGGGTACCAAAACCAGCCTGCGGGGATTAAGTGTGGTAAATGATAATGTAGTGTGGGTAAGCGGCAGCGGTGGTACCGTAGGCAGAAGTAATAACGGCGGTAAGAACTGGAACTGGTTTACCGTAAAAGGATTTGAAAAAACAGAGTTCCGGGATATTGAAGCGTTTGATGCCAGCACTGCCATCATCATGGGTATTGCCGAACCGGCCTATATCTTAAAGACAACAGATGGCGGCGAAACCTGGAAAGTGGTGTATGAGAATAAAACGAAAGGAATGTTTTTGGATGCGATGGATTTTGTGGGTGAAAAATATGGAATGGTGGTCGGCGATCCGATCAACAATAAAGTGTTCCTGGCAGAGACCTATGATGGTGGGGAGACCTGGAAAGAATATGATGGTAAACTGGTGGCTGATTCCGGCGAGGCTTTTTTCGCAGCCAGCGGTACCAATATCCGGCTATTTCCCAACAAGGAGTTTTTTCTGGCAAGTGGCGGTCTCCGGTCAAGGTTGTTTACAAATAATGAGAGCTTCACTCTTCCCATCATCCAGGGAAAAGAAACTACCGGTGCCAACTCAGTGGCTGTGTACACCAAACCTAATCTTAAAAGCAGCAACCAAATGATTGTAGTGGGCGGCGATTTTAATGCAGATACTTCTTCCTTTAAAAGTTGCTACTACACCAATGATGGCGGCAAAAGCTGGAAGGCACCGGATGTGCCGCCACATGGCTACCGCAGTTGTGTGGAATATCTTTCGCAAAAAGACCTGCTGGCCTGTGGCCTCAATGGCGTGGATTATTCATCTAACGGAGGGAAAAAATGGAACTGGATCAGCAAAGAAAGTTTTAATGTATGCCGCATTGCCAAACTGGGCACCACTATCTACCTGGCCGGTAATAATGGTAAAGTAGCGAAGATCACCTGGCAGGGAAATTAATACTTGTAATAAATGTTTAAACGATTTTTTCAAAAGCTAAAATTCAAAGCGATGGCCCGTCAGCTCCGCAAACCGGGCGGCGCCATGGGAAATAAAGTGGGTCTGATGATGAATAAAGCCAATGAATCATTGTATGATTTTACGCTGGACACCATGCAGTTAGCTCCCGGCGAACGGTTGCTCGAAATTGGATTTGGCAATGGGAAGTTCTTCAGTAAAGTATTTTCAAAAGCGGCTGACCTTCATATTTCCGGTCTGGATTTTTCCACCACCATGGTACAGGCTGCCCGGGTGGATAATGAACAGCCTGTCAAAGAAAATAAACTGGCGCTGGTGCAGGGCAGCAGCAGTGAAATGCCTTTTGCAGACAATAGTTTTGATAAGATCTTTTGTATCAATGTTGTTTATTTCTGGGATGAGCCCCAACCTCACCTGCAGGAAATAAAACGGGTGCTGAAACCGGGAGGACAATTTTTTGCCACCATCCGCACCAAAGAAAGTATGGACCAGATGCCCTTTACCCAATATGGTTTTACCAAATACACAGAACAAAGCTGGAAAGAAGTAATAGAAAAAAATGGTCTGCGCTTTGAGAAAGCCACATCACTACATGAACCCGAACTGGAGTTCGATGGAAAGCCATTCGTGGTTCAGTCGCTTTGTCTTGCAGCGAAGAAGATATAAGCGGGTTATAAATTATCCAGCAATTCTTTCACACTGGGCCGCTTCCTGTAATCGGTCTCAAAAAAACGATACGTAACAGTCGATTCCTTATCTATGATATAGACAGCAGGCACCGGTAAGTATTTACCATTACTTCCATTGATCTTTTCTATATCAAGACCAGAATTACGGTAACGGGTAACAGTGTTCTCCGGCATTTCATATTCCACATCATAGGCTTTCATGATCTTCAGGCCCTCATCATGCAATACAGGATAGGTGGCTTTTGTTTTTTCCACTGTCAGGGTGATGTTTTCCTGTTTTTCAGGTGACACTGCCACCAGGGTGGCGCCTTTATCAATGATCAGTTGCAGGGAATCTTGCAGACGGGAGAGTTCTTTGTTGCAGTAAGGGCACCATTGCCCCCTGTAGAACACCAACACTACTTTTCCCTTTTTAAGCAGGTCTTTCAACCGTACCTCCTTACCATTTTGGTCGGTAGCTTTAAAATCAGGGGCTTTAGAAGAAATAAATAAGCCTTCGGGGGCTTCCTGTGCGTTTGCTGCAGTAAACGCTAAAGCCAGTAATAAAAAAGGGAACAATTTTCGCATGTTGTAAATTTAAAAAACAAAATTAGGTCGGCCCGTAAATTATTTGGTCGGCCTGCGGACTATTAACATTAGATTATTTTTTTCTTACATTTGAGCCGCATTAAATCATTATTCAAACACTTCTTATGTCAAACAGTCACACTGATAGTTATTTTACCAAGCTTCTTATTGGCTTTGCTTCCCTGATAGGTTTTGTACTCCTGATCTTTTATGCTTTTTTTGAAGCGGATATAGAAAAGGGTGACTGGTATTTTTGGGCGATAGTTGCAGCGTTTCTGCTTTGCAGCGGCATCTATTTTTCCCTCAGCGCCTTTGTACATAAGGTAAAATCCGATTTCAGCAGAAGGTCCAAACAGCGGGAAGCCCAGAAAGATAAGGTCATTATCTGATCGTATTCAAGATTCAGGTGAATATAATACTATAAAAAAAGTCCCGCTTTCGCAGGACTCCATTCTCTATTAGTTTTTTATCTATTCACTTTTCTCTAATTCTGTTTCTCCAGGTTCCGGAAGTCCACACTCACCAGCTTGCTTACACCCGGCTCCTGCATGGTCACTCCATAGATCACATCCACGGTACTCATCGTCATTTTGTTGTGCGTTACGATAATGAACTGTGAGTTATCACTGAACTGGCGGATCATTTTAGTGAACTTCCCTACATTGGCATCATCCAGCGGCGCATCCACCTCATCCAGGATACAGAATGGTGCGGGTTTGATCAGGTAGATCGCAAACAGTAAGGCTGTTGCTGTCAGGGTCCTTTCGCCACCGCTCAGCTGTGTCAGTGAAGAAGGCCGTTTACCTTTAGGTTTTGCAATGACATCAATACCGCTTTCAGCAATATTCTCCGGATTTTCCAGCACCAGGTCGCACTGATCATCTTCGGTAAATAATGACTGGAACACTTTATGAAAATTCTCCCGCACTTTATGAAAGGTTTCCAGGAACTTCTGGTTCGCCGTCACTTCCACTTCTTCTATTGTTTTTAATAAACTTTCTTTTGCATTTACCAGGTCGGTCTTTTGCTCCACGATAAAATCGTACCGCTTTTTCATTTCGGTAAAAGCTTCTATTGCTGTCGGGTTCACTTCACCCAGGTTTTCCAACCGTTTCTTCATCCGTTCAGCTTT
>CAYUCU010000088.1:0-16135 GCA_964443345.1 uncultured Chitinophaga sp. | reverse complement strand
ACTTTACCGCAGGGTCGTTCGGAAAACTTTCGACTATCGACTCCCGACTATCGACTCTCTCCCTACTCCCGACTTTTTCACAGATATTTGCCCCCACAAACCCCCAAATAATGAAGCCGGTATATATTGTTGATGCGGTAAGAACTCCAGTAGGTAAATATGGCGGTGTGCTCAGCAGTATCCGCCCGGATGATCTGCTGGCCTATATCATAAAGGCATTAGTGGAACGAAACCCTTCAGCAGATATCAATGCGATCGAGGATGTGATAGCAGGCGCTGCCAACCAGGCAGGGGAAGATAACCGGAATGTGGCCCGGATGGCGGCCTTACTTGCCGGTTTGCCGGTAACGGTAGGCGGAAATACCGTGAACCGCTTATGCGCCTCCGGTCTCCAGGCAATAATGGATGGTGCCCGGCAGGTGATGTGCGGGGATGCAGAACTGGTGATCGCCTGCGGTGTGGAAAGCATGACCCGTGCGCCTTTTGTTATGGGTAAAACAGCAGAGCCCTTTGCAAGAACGGCTGAGATTTTTGATACCACTATGGGCTGGCGGTTCATTAATAAAACATTGGCCGCAATGTATCACCCGTTTACCATGGGAGAAACAGCAGAGAATGTAGCAAAGCAATGGAATATCACAAGGCAGGAGCAGGATGCATTTGCACTTGCCTCGCAACAAAAATATGCAGCAGCAAAGGCGGCCGATAAATGGGCAGATGAGATAGCCGCTGTGGAAATGAACAGTAAAGGGCTCATCAGCTGGGTGATCAATGATGAACATCCAAGGGAAACCTCGCTGGAAAAACTGGCAGCATTGAAACCGGCCTTTATTAAAGACGGAACGGTGACTGCAGGGAATTCTTCCGGTATCAATGATGGGGCTGCGGCGATGCTTCTGGCCAGTGAAGAAGCTGTAAAAAAATATGACCTGCAGCCGCTGGCCAAAATAGTGTCTATGGCCGTGGCCGGGGTGGACCCTGCAATAATGGGAATGGGTCCGGTGCCGGCTACGCAAAAGGCATTGAAAAGGGCCAGCTTGCAAATACAGGATATCGGGCTGGTGGAACTGAACGAGGCTTTTGCTTCGCAATCCATAGCCTGCATCCGGGAACTGGGGCTGGATAGCAATAAAGTAAATGTAAATGGAGGCGCCATTGCCATAGGTCACCCGCTCGGTTGCAGTGGTGTACGCATTTCCACCACCCTGCTGCATGAGATGAACCGGCAGGGATTGAGGTATGGACTTGCCACCATGTGCATCGGCGTGGGGCAGGGGGCAGCTGTTATTTATGAAAAGGTGTAAAAAGGGAATAGAATAAAACTGCTGAATACAGAGCTAAGAGGAGAAAGGAGAGAAGAAGGAAAAGAGGGAAAGGCAGTTCTCCTTTTCTCCTTTCTCCTCTTAGCAAAATGTATTTCAGAATTTTGCCGTAACTTTTTCCTCTTAAATTCGTTCAGCATTGTTCATAAAACCACACGACATGAAAAAGATCTTCCTTTCTTTATTGGTAGTACTTAGTTTTTCTTCTCTTAATGCCCAGGTGGATTCCTTACAGGAATATACCGGCAAGTATAAGTTTCCCGAAGGCAGTCCTGTTACCGAGATCGGGGTAATTGTTGAGAATGCAGTGTTGACAGCTACGTCTGCCATGGGCAATTCAGAACTGAAGAAAACAGATACCAAAGATGTGTATGAAATAGTAGCCTATGGAGGCACTGCCACGTTTAAAAGAAATGGCGATGGCAAAATAGCCACCCTGCTCATACAGGTACAGGATGTTACGATGGAGGGAACCAAGACAGAAGGCATCCTGGCAGACCGAAATCTTGCAGCTTACCTGAAACGATAACCAACAACCAGGTTTACAAAAACAGATTGTTCTAAAGGCATATTTGGCCACTAAGCCACAAAGACAGGCATAACCGCCTTTCTTTGTGGCTTAGTGCCTTTGTGGCAATCATTTATCAGAATTTGAAATTCAATAGCTCCGTTGCAGCAATGGTCTGTTGCTCACCGGTAGAAAGGTTTTTAATGTTACAGGTGTTTTCCGCCAGTTCTTTTTCACCAATGATGATCACATAAGGAATGTTCTTCTTTTCAGCATACTTGAACTGTTTGTCAAATTTGGCTGATTCATGATACAGTTCACAACGAACACCACTTTGCCGCAGTTGCTGCATAAGGCCAAATGCTTTCCAGCTTTCTTTTTCACCGAGGTTAAAGAACAACACCTGTGTTCCTATATGAATGTCTTCGGGAAATACATGTAATTCTTCCATCACATCATATATCCTGTCCACGCCAAAAGAGATACCCACACCCGGAATATTGGGCACGCCAAACAAACCGGTAAGGTCATCATAACGGCCACCACCACCGATACTGCCCATCGCAACACCTGTTGCTTTTATTTCAATGATAGAGCCGGTATAATAATTCAGTCCCCTTGCCAAAGTGGGATCGATCAGGATCTTGTTGCTGAAAGCGAGGGTGCCCGTATTATCAAGGATGAACCGGATCTCGTTTAATCCTTCCATGCCGGTATTGCTGTTTGCAAACAGTTTTGTCAATTCAGCCAGCACGGTATCATTATCGCCGGAATAGCGGGCAACAGAGAGATAGTTATCTATTATACTGACCTGGTTGCTGTTCAGTCCACGTACGCCCAGTTCTTCTTTTACTTTATCCAGTCCCACCTTATCCAGCTTATCAATGGCAATGGTGATGTCTGTCATTCTTTCAGCGCCACCACAGGTTTCAGCCAGTGCCTGCAGCAGTTTCCGGTTGTTGATCCGTACTTCCACCGGTATTTTTAATTTGTCAAACACTGTCGTGTAAATGCTTACCAGTTCCACTTCGTTAAGCAAAGAAGTACTTCCCACCACATCTGCATCGCATTGATAAAACTCCCGGTATCTTCCTTTCTGAGGCCGGTCAGCTCTCCACACGGGTTGTACCTGGTATCGTTTAAAAGGGAAGGTCAGTTGCGCATGATTCATCGCTACATAACGGGCAAAGGGAATAGTAAGATCATACTTCAACGCTCTTTCTGTAATTCCTTTTACATTCTTGCCTTGCAATACTTTTTCAAAATCTTCCCTTAACTGTTTTTCTTTGTCCGCATTATCAAGACCGTTGTTCAGTATCTTAAAGATCAGCTTGTCACCTTCCTCTCCATACTTTCCCATCAGGGTGTCCAGGTTTTCCATTGCCGGTGTTTCCAGCGGCTGAAACCCATACAATTCAAATACATTCCTGATGGTATTAAATATATAATTGCGTTTACGAACAACATCCGGTCCGAAGTCTCTGGTTCCTTGTGGTAATGATGGTTTGGCCATATCAGTCAAATGGGGGTCAAATAAGATTAGCAGCAGTTGTTATTTTCAAATTTTCATATTTCCTGATTATCACATTGCAGGCTTTGTCAATCATTTTATACACTTCATGATATCCTGATTCTGGTCCGTAATAAGGATCGGGTACATCAATATTTTCACCCGGGTAAAGTTCATTCATCAGCAGGTCTGCCTTTGTTTCGTCAAATTTTTTTCCTGCAATTCTTTTCATTTCATCCAGTACATCGCCTGCCAGAGCATAGATCTTATCATACACTTCAAAGTCGCCGGCAACAAAACTTCGGGCACATTGTCTGCTGATATCAATTCCGTTTTGACGGGCTACTTTCTGAGAAAGAGGATGCGGGGAATCGTTGGTGTGATACCGGTTGGTGCCGGCACTTTCTACACTCCATGTTAAACCTGCCTTAAAAGCTTTGTCCTGCAGAATTCCTTCCGCAAGCGGACTGCGGCAGATATTTCCCAGGCAAACCATTAAAATTTTCATAAAGCAAATATAGCTAGTTGCAAGCTACTGGCTGCTGGCTGCTGGCTGCGAGCTTCGGGCAAGGTCGTTCTTACTGCAGATTCTTTCCCAGTCATAAGAAAATGTTGCATTAAAGTCTTGAAGCATGTAGCCAGCAGCTTGCAGCTTCTCTTTCAGCTTGTGGATTTGTGCCAGGCTTCGCATCTAATTACCAAACACACACTACCATGACAAACAATGAAATCATGCAAGCAAATCTTCTCGATATACTGTTCGAGAATCGTAACAAAGAGTATGGTGCCTATGCATTGCGCCAGGGTTACAACAAGCGCATGCTGGTAGCATTGGGCGCAGGTATGGCGGTGATCCTTCTTTTTATGTTGATCAGCAGGATCGATAAAAAGGAAAAGACAGTTATAATTAAAAAAGACAACTCAGGTATTGTAATAAAAGAATATGTGCTGCCACAGGAAAAGCCAAAGGAACCCGTGAAGCCAAAAGAAGTGGCGAAGGTAAAACCTAAAGCTCCGGCGCCAGCTACACCAAAAGTAGCGGAGATAAAATTTACAACGCCGGATATAAAGGAAACAGTAAAGACACCAATGCCTCCGGCAGATGCTATTGCCACTAAAACTCCTTCTGATAAAAATGTGTCAGGCACTCCTGATGCCGGAGTGGTAAAACTACCTGTTGCTCCCCAGGATGGAAATGGGACCGGTGATAAAGCTGGCCCTTCAGGCCCGGCAGAACAGGATTTTATCATCCAGGAAAGAGAACCGGAGTTTCCGGGTGGAGAAGCAGGGTTGCAGAAATTCCTGGCCCGTTATTTAACCACTCCCGACAGGCTGGAAGCAGGAGATAAGAAAGTTGTAAAAGTGAAGTTTAAGGTGGATAAAGACGGCTCTGTAAATACGTTTGAGATATTGACCAGCGGTGGCGGCGAGTTTGATGCAGAAGTAGTTAGAGTATGTAAAAAAATGCCCCGCTGGATACCAGCCATACAGAATGGAATGAACGTTCCAGTAAGCTATGTACTGCCGGTAACATTTATAGGGCTGGAAGAATAAATTTCAATAATTTGCCAGACCTAAATCAGGCATCGGATGTTTGAGGAATATGAAAAGAAAAAAAGGAAACAAATTTCAACAATGAGGTCCATGATGGATTATGTCATGGGCTTCATTATTTTACTGATAGGGTTGTTTTTTTTGTTCCGGTCCAGGCTTGGCAATCTGCCGATTAATGAACAGCTGGGGCAACCGGATTCCCTGGAGAAAGTTTTTGGGGCCCTTTGCCTGCTTTATGGCGGATGGAGGATCTACAGGGGGTATCAAAAAAAATATTTCAAGTGATGAAATTCCGTACGGTGAAACATAAAAGGTCTTTGATAGTTGTCGCAGCAGTTCTTATTACGACTGTCTTTGCTTGTAAATCGTATAAAGAACAGGAAAGCCTGTTGACGGATACGCCGGACAGGGGAACGATCAATGTAAGTGCCGATGAATCTTTTAAACCGATAATTGATGAACAGGTGCAGGTATATGAAGCCAATCATCCCGGCACCAGTATCAGGGTCACTTACAAGCCTGAAGCGGAATGTCTGAAGGACCTGTTCACAGACAGTATCCGGATGGTTATTGCCACCAGGCGGCATTCGGAAGAGGAGAATAATTTTTTAACAGATTCCCTGAAGATCGGTTTGAAGAGCATGACAATAGCAAGAGATGGTATTGCGCTGATTGTTCATCCGTCTTCAACGGATACGTTGTTCAGGATGAATGAAGTAAAAGAAATACTTACAGGGAAGTTTAAGAAAAATTTAATTCCTGTATTTGACGGGGTTAAAGCAACCAGTACCGTACGTTTTATCATCGATTCAGTGTTGCGTGGGGATTCGTTGACCCCTGAAGCAATGGCGGCCCGGACGAGTGAAGGAGTAATTGATTATGTTTCTAAAAACCCGGGAGTGATCGGATTTATAGGAGTAGAGTGGATCGGAAACCCGGAAGATACTGCACAACTTAGTTTTTTGAAGAAAGTTAAAGTGGCTTATTTGGAAAGCACAGACTACCCGGGAGCCTTTTGTAAAGCGTACCAGGCAAACATTTACATAAAACGGTACCCGCTGGTACGGGATTTGGTTTATATATTGAAAGAGAACTACCGCGGACTCGGAACAGGCTTTGCAAACTTTATGAGCGGTGAGATCGGACAAATGATTTTCAGAAGATCTTACCTGGCACCAGCTCAGAAAAATTTCGGAATACGGCCGGTGCGACTGAACGAAAAACCAAAGTAGCTATATTTACAAACAATAAAAGAAGAAAAGAAAATGAAGAAAACCACTATTTCGATTCTAGCTGCCGGACTACTGTTTGTATCCGGTGCTAAAGCTCAATCCATACAGGAGGGGATGAATCACCTGTATGCAGACAGGTTCAAAAGCGCCATTAATGTATTTGAAAAACTACTGGCCACGAACCCTAATAATATTGAAGCTACTTACTGGTTAGGTCAGACATATTTTGACATGGATGAAAATGCCAAAGCCCGCCAGTTGTATGAAAAAGCACTGGCAACAAATGGCAGTGCTCCGCTGATACTGGTTGGCCTGGGGCATTCCGATCTGATGGAGAATAAAACGAATGATGCCCGTCAAAAGTTTGAATCTGCCATCACGGCCGCCACTAATGGCCGGAAAGGCGTTGACCCCATTGTTCTTACAGCCATCGGCCGTGCCAATGTGGATGCCAAGGCCGGTGATTTCAACTATGCTATTGAAAAATTAAAAGCTGCAGTTGACAAAGGTGACAAAAGCACAGAAACCTTGTTGCAATTAGGTAATGCTTACCGCAAAGCCCGTCCTGGTGAAGGTGGTGGTGAAGCATTTCAATCCTATAAAAAGGCACTGGAATTAAATCCTTCATTTGCAGTGGCCAGTCTCCGGTTAGCAAAATTATTCGAATCTCAAAAGAACTGGGAGCTGGTGCTGGAGTATTTAAATGATGCGATAAGAAGAGATGCCACCTTTGCCCCGGCCTACTACGAACTTTTCTACTATAATTTCTTCCGCTCCAAATTTCCTGAAGCACAAGCACAATTGTCTAAGTATATATCCAACTCTGATCCGGAACCACAGCATGAATATCTAAGTGCACAACTTTGCTGGGCCAATAAGGATTATGCCTGTGCTGTAGCAAAAGCAGAGAGTGTGGTAAATGCAGAAGGGGATAAGACAAAACCCAAAGTATTGAAACTGCTGGCAGATGCTAATTATCAGAAAGGTGATTTTCCGAATGCCCGCAAGTACATGGAATGGTACTTTAAAAAAGAAAAGCCAGAAGATTTTGTGTCTTTTGATTATAAATTGTGGGCCGATATATTGGGCAAAACAGGTGGTACCGGAGATGAGGTCTATATGGCCTACATAAAAGGAGCTGCCCTTGATTCTGTCCTTTCTTCAAAGATTGATTTTTTAAAGCAGGGGGCTGATGGATTTAAAACCTCCGGCGACCGCATCCGCGAAGGGGATATCCGTTCAGAGATCATCAAACTGAAAGGCGACAATGCCGGTCAACGGGATTATTTTGACGCAGGCTTTGCTTACTACCAGGGAAATAACTACGAAAAGTCAAAAGGTTTTTACACTACATATACCGAAAAATGGCCTGGCGAAACGTTTGGTTGGCAAATGCTCTTCCAGATAGGCCGGTTGGAAGATACTACTATGGTAAATGGGTTGGCCGTGGCTCCGGGTCTTAAGTACCTGGAGGTATTGGAAAAAGATACTGCCAAAAACAGGAAGTCGATCTTAAGTACGGCCGGGTACCTGGCCCAGTACTATGCTAATGTGGCTAAGGATAAGGAAAAAGCAATAGCCTACCTGGAGAAAATGCTGGTATTAGACCCCGAAAACGAAAGTTTGAAGAGCAACCTGAATGCCCTGAAAAAGGCGCCAGCTCCCAAACCGGCTACAACGCCCAGGGGTAATACTCCTGCTCCGGCAGCTAAAACCACTGCCGCAAAGGCAACAACGGTCAAAACCAAAACAACAAAACCTAAAGTCACAGCGGTGAATAAAACAGCCGTTGTCAAGAAATAAGAACTCGGTTTTCTTCTTTTACAAGAAAGTCCCTTGCTGTTATGGCGGGGACTTTTCTTTTACAGGTGCTTTTGCCAACGCCTGCACTGCTGTCAACGCATTTAATTAAGGTATTTTCGGCCTGCCGCCTTATTTTTGCGCACAGAGTAAAACCTATGATTCATTTCCTACAGGTCAATCTTAATAATGCTGACACCAACTCTTATCTCCCGGTGGCTTTACAGATTCTTTTTGCTGTTGGTTTGGTGGTTTTTCTGACGGTTGTAACCCATTTACTGGGCCCTAAACGAAAAACCAGCGATAAGCTTCAGAATTTTGCGAGTGGTATCGAAAGTCACGGCGATGCCCGTCACCCGATGGCCATTAAATACTTTCTTACAGCCATTTTATTTGTACTGTTTGATGTGGAGGTTATTTTCTTTTACCCATATGCTGTCAACTTTAAGGACCTTGGATGGGATGGGTTTTGGGCAGTCTTTATGTTTGTGGGATTTTTCCTGTGTGGGTTTATATATATATTGAAAAAGGGTGCGTTAAAGTGGGAAGACTAGTAATGAGTGATTAAAAATTAATAATTAATAATTGCTTGAACTTCGGAATAGCATTAAAGGTTATTAAAGAGTGGGGTAATTATTAATTCCTAATTATAAATTTTTAATTGATGTCCCGTCCTGTATCATATAATCTTATACAAAAACCGCTGGAGACCGATATCAGTATGGTAGACATGCCCGATGGTCACCAGGGAGAAGGATTTTTTACCACCTCACTAAATAAAGTGATCGGTTTGGCGAGAAAGAACTCGATCTGGCCGCTTCCTTTTGCCACTTCCTGTTGCGGTATAGAATTCATGGCAACTATGGGTTCTCACTACGACCTGGCCCGCTTTGGTTCAGAACGGGTAGGATTTTCACCCCGCCAATGCGATCTGTTGATGGTAATGGGAACTATTGCCAAAAAAATGGGACCGGTTGTAAAGCAGGTCTATCTGCAGATGGCTGAACCCCGCTGGGTGATGGCTGTAGGTGCCTGTGCCAGCAGCGGTGGTATTTTTGATACATACAGTGTCTTGCAGGGTATTGACCAGGTGATACCGGTGGATGTATACGTGCCAGGCTGTCCGCCAAGACCGGAAGCCATTATTGATGGTGTGATGCGGGTGCAGGACTTAGTGGGCAAAGAAAGTTTGAGAAGAAGAAATGGAGAGAAATATAAGTTGTTGTTAGAAAGTTACGGAATACAGTAAGAAAAGCTGTTAGCCGTTAGCTCTGAGCTAACGGCTACGGAAGTAAAATAAAGAAGGCCCTTGGCTAAAAGCTAAAGGCTAAAAGCTAAAGGCTTCATGTTGACCAACGAACATATTAAACAAAGACTGATCGAAAAATTTCCTGAGCAGGTGACTGGGTTCGAAGAGCCCTATGGAATGCTCACCTTCGAAGCACCAAAAGAACTGAACCTGAAGGTGCTTAATTTTTTATATGATGATGAAGAGTTGAAGTTCCGTTTCCTGACCACTCTCGGCGGAGTGCATTATCCTCATAACAAAGGAAGGGAGCTGGCTATTGTTTATCACTTGCACAACATGACAGACAATGTCCGTATCCGTTTCAAAGTTTTTACTGATATTAATCAACCTGATATTTATACAGCTACCGGCTTATTTTCTGCCGCTAACTGGATGGAAAGGGAAGCCTATGATTTTTATGGTTTCAACTTTGTAGGTCATCCGAATTTAAAAAGGATTTTGAATGTAGAGGAAATGGATTATTTCCCGATGCGAAAAGAATATCCGTTGGAAGACCAGACAAGAGTGGATAAAGATGATGAGATGTTTGGAAGAGGGTAAAGCAATAATGTGTAAGTGTGAGAATATGAAAATGTGAAAATGATGTTGAGGTGAACGGGATAATTTTCACATTTCCATATTTCCTAATTTTCTAATTCTTATGTCAGAACAACATATCAAATTACCGGAAGGCTCGATTGAAAAGACGACCACCACACTGAACCTGGGGCCAACCCACCCGGCAACGCATGGTGTGATGCAGAATATCCTCGAACTGGATGGTGAACGAATTGTTTCAACTGAACAAACAATTGGTTATATCCACCGGGCTTTTGAAAAAATAGCTGAACGCCGGCCACTCTACCAGATAACAACACTGACCGACAGGATGAATTATTGCTCTTCGCCCATCAATAACATGGGCTGGCATATTACCTGTGAAAAATTACTGGGAGTGAAAACGCCAAAGAGAGTTGATTATCTCCGGGTGATCATTATGGAACTGGCGAGAATTTCTGACCATTTAATTTGTAATTCGATTGTAGGGGTGGATGCCGGTGCATACACAGGGTTTTTATATGTGATGCAATACCGGGAATTGATCTATGAAATATATGAAGAGGTTTGTGGAGCAAGGCTGACAACGAATATGGGCCGCATCGGCGGTTTCGAAAGAAACTTTAATAATATCGCTTTCGAAAAAATAGAAAAGTTCCTGGCAGAGTATCCTAAAGTGCTGAAAGAATTTGAAAACCTGTTTCAGCGTAACCGGATCTTTATGGACAGAACAAAAGGAACCGGGGCCATCAGCGCAGACAGGGCATTGAATTATGGTTTTACAGGTCCGAATCTCCGTGCAGCAGGAGTGGACTATGATGTAAGGGTGCATACGCCTTACAGCAGCTATGAAGATTTTGATTTTACAATTCCCGTTGGAACGACAGGTGATAATTATGACCGTTGGCTGGTTCGTGGACAGGAAATGTGGCAGAGCTTAAGCATCATCGAACAGGCATATCGGAAAGTACAGGAGTTTAAAGGTGCTGAAGCTGATGTTTTTCATGCAGATGCTCCTGAATATTATTTGCCCGGGAAAGCAGACGTGTATACAAAAATGGAAGCATTGATCTACCATTTTAAAATTGTGATGGGTGAAACAGAAATTCCAAAAGGCGAAGTGTACCAGGCGGTGGAAGGGGGTAACGGTGAGTTAGGGTTTTACCTGATCAGTGATGGCGGACGAACTCCTTACCGTTTGCATTTCCGCAGGCCTTGTTTTATTTATTACCAGGCTTTTGAAGAATTGACAAAAGGAGGAATGCTGAGTGATGCAATTATGACGATGAGCAGTCTGAATTTAATTGCAGGTGAAATGGATTCTTAAATTAAGAGAAAATTGATACATGAAATTTTCTGAAGAAAAATTACAAGAAGTTCAACGGATAATTAATTTTTATCCCGAAGGAAAGCAAAAAAGTGCTGTTATTCCTGTGCTGCATTTGGCACAACAGGAATTTGGCGGCTGGCTGAGTTCGGAAACGATGGACTATGTGGCTTCCTTGCTGCAGCTGCAACCTATTGAAGTGTATGAAGTGGCAACATTTTACAGCATGTATAATTTGAAACCGGTTGGTAAATACATGTTTGAAGTTTGTCAGACAGGGCCTTGCATGCTGAATGGAAGTGATGACATCATTAAATATATATATGATAAGCTGGGCATTAAACCCGGCGAAACAAGTGCTGATGGCTTGTTTACGTTGAAAACGGTGGAATGTCTCGGTGCTTGTGGTTATGCCCCGATGATGCAGATGGGTAAAAATTACCGGGAGCATTTGACGAAAGAAAAAGTAGATGCAATTATTAATGAATGCAGGCAAAATGCCGCAGCAAAAAACTAAGACTTGAAAAAAGTGTTGGTCATAGTTCTTTTACTAAATGTTGTTTTTGCCTATGCGCAGAGCGATGAAGTAAAACTGACAACAACAATAAAAGAGTTTCACCAGATACTGGTAAATGGCAATACCGTTTCTATCAACCAGCAAACCGACAAAGTACTGAGTTACGGACATAGTAATGGTTGGGTAGAAACAAAAGCTGATATGATCAGGAACCTGGAGACAGGATTTATGAACTACAACAGCTTTAAAGAGGATAGCCTGCAGGTGATGATAAACGGGACGATAGCACATGCACGGTTTATTGCGGATATAAATGTGTCAAGGGATGGGAACACCAATACGTATCACCTGAAAGTGCTTGAAGTATGGGTGAGAAAAGGGAAACGATGGTTGTTATTTGCAAGGCAGGCGGTAAGAGGATAGCTAAGAAGTAATAGTTTATAATTAATAATTAAGTCTTCATTTGAAGATCAAGTCATATGGGTAGAAAGTTATTACTGGACAAAGCACACATTCCAAACATCAGGCTCTATGATGTGTACCGCCGTGAAGGGGGTTATAGGAGCGTGGAGAAGGCACTGAAGACAATGACACCTGATGCAGTAACAGATGAAGTAAAGAAAAGCGGACTGCGTGGTCGTGGTGGTGCGGGTTTTCCAACAGGTATGAAATGGAGTTTCCTGGCCAAACCTGAAGGAGTGCCCCGCTACCTGGTGGTAAATGCAGATGAATCAGAACCCGGAACATTTAAGGACCGGTATTTAATGGAGTTCATTCCGCATTTGCTCATTGAAGGAATGATCACTTCATCTTATGCGCTGGGCTCCAGCCGTTCTTATATCTATATCCGGGGGGAGTATGCCTGGATCGTTGACATATTGGAGCAGGCCATTGCGGAAGCAAAACATAATGGCTGGTTGGGTAAAAATATCCTGGGCAGCGGCTTCAATTGTGAGATCTATGTACAACGTGGCGCCGGAGCTTATATCTGCGGAGAAGAAACTGCCTTGCTGGAAAGCCTGGAAGGCAAAAGAGGTAACCCAAGGATCAAACCACCATTTCCTGCGGTAAAAGGTTTGTGGGATTGCCCAACCGTCGTGAATAATGTGGAAACGATCGCTGCCGTGGTCCCTATCATTAATGAAGGCGGAGAAGCGTACGCAAAGATTGGCGTAGGCAAATCAACCGGTACTAAATTGATCTCTGCCTGCGGTAATATTAAGAAGCAGGGTGTATATGAAATAGATATGACGATCTCTGTAGAAGAATTCATCTACAGCGATGAATACTGCGGTGGCATTGCCAACGGAAGAAAATTGAAAGCTTGTATTCCCGGCGGTTCATCTGTTCCCATTTTGCCAGCCAATCTTTTATTGACAACGGCGAAAGGTGAAAAGAGAATGATGAACTATGAAAGCCTGGCTGATGGTGGTTTTGCTACCGGTTCTATGATGGGCTCCGGCGGCTTCATCGTATTGGATGATACGCAGTGTGTGGTTCGTCATACCTATACGTTGGCAAGATTCTACCGCCATGAAAGCTGCGGACAATGTTCACCCTGCCGGGAAGGAACCGGGTGGATGGAAAAAATATTGCTGAAAATTGAGAACGGGCAAGGAAAGAAAAGTGATATTGACCTGCTTTGGGATATACAGCGAAAAATTGAAGGCAATACGATCTGTCCGCTGGGTGATGCAGCAGCATGGCCCGTGGCGGCAGCCATACGGCATTTCCGGGATGAGTTTGAGTGGCATATAAATAATCCGGAAGATTGTTTAAGACGAAACTATGGCCTTGCAGAATATGCAGAGGCTTATAAAGCGCCGGTGCTGACCGGATAATAAAATGAAACGTACCCTTTTACTACTAGCTCTTTGTTTATTTGTAAGTCAGGCTTTTTCTCAGGAGAAAGCCCGTTATTCACCAGTAAGAAAAGGACAGTTTTTTCTATTGTGGGGATGGAACCGTGCTGCTTATACAAAAAGCACCATTAGTTTCAAAGGCGATGATTATGATTTCAAACTGAATAAGGTAAAGGCGCATGACCGGCCGTCACCAATAAGTTTTCATAATTACCTGCAGTTGAACCGGCTGACCTTTCCGCAGACTAATTTCAGGATCGGGTACTTTATCCGAAACAACCTGGCGCTGTCTGTTGGGTTTGACCATATGAAGTATGTGGTGGACCAGGATCAAACGGTAAAAATGGATGGAGTGATCCGGCAAACAGGGCCATTTAAAGGTACCTATCATGGAGACAAAACCATTACGAAGGATTTTCTGACTTACGAGCATACCGACGGACTGAACTATATTAATGCAGAGGTGGAGAAATATGTGAGTTTATACCGCTCTGCCAGCCAGCAATGCATCATTAATGTCATACTGGGAGGCGGAGCAGGAATATTGTTGCCGAGAACAGATGTAAAATTGCTTGGCTATGAAAGAAATGACCGGTATCACATTTCCGGTGCGGGAGTAACAGTAAAAGCGGGAATGCAGGTAGTATTTTTTAAACACCTGGCAATAAGGGTAGAAAATAAATTCGGTTATATTAATATGCCTGATGTTCTTTTGCATAAAAAAGGGATACCAGGAAGAGCAAAACAGGCTTTCTTTTTATCAGAATTAGATGCAATGATCGGTGGTACCTTTTCACTGCATCATAAAAAACGAAGTGTAAACAGAATCAAATAATGGCTGAAGAAGTAAAAAAAGAGGCACCTGCGAATTTTAAGGTCACTATCGATAATATTACTATCGAGGTGGCTCCGGGTACTACGATATTAAATGCGGCCCGCAAAATTGGCGGTGATGTAACACCTCCGGCAATGTGCTACTACAGCAAGCTGCAGGGCAGTGGTGGTAAATGCCGCACCTGTTTGGTGGAAGTGGCTGCCGGTTCTGCTGCAGACCCACGACCTATGCCGAAGCTGGTAGCCAGTTGCCGCACCAATGTAATGGATGGCATGGTGGTAAAAAACATCACCAGTGAAAGAGTACAGGATGCAAGGGCCGGCGTAGTAGAATTTTTATTGTTAAATCATCCGCTGGATTGTCCCATCTGCGATCAGGCAGGTGAATGTCATTTACAGGACCTGGGTTATGAGCATGGTAAAGAAGGTACCCGTTATGAATTCAAAAGAAGAACATTTGAAAAGGAGGATATCGGCCCTTATATACAACTGCACATGACACGGTGTATCCTCTGTTATCGCTGTACCTATGTAGCTGACCAGCTTACGGACAGCAGGGTACATGGCATACTGGACCGGGGCGATCATGCTGAAATTTCCACTTACATCTCTAAAGCAATTGACAATGACTTCAGCGGAAACATGATCGATGTATGTCCTGTTGGTGCATTGACAGATAAAACATTCCGCTTCAAGAACAGGGTATGGTTTACCAAGCCCGTAGACGCACACCGTGATTGCGACAAATGTTGCGGTAAAGTAACCTTGTGGCAACGGGGCGATGATGTATTAAGGGTTACTGCAAGAAAAGACGAATGGGGTGAAGTGCAAAGTTATGATGGCAAGCCTGGCTGGATTTGCAACACTTGCCGTTTTGATAAGAAGCATGCTAACGATTGGGTGATTGAAGGACCCACAAGCATTAATCGTCATTCTGTTATTTCGCAAGGGCATTATTTAGGTTTGCAAAAACCAAAAGAAACGATTGCGGAAGTAATGGGTGGGCGAGACCCGAAATTGCTGATGGATATACATGATGTGAGCGATGTGAACAGTGTGGAAATAGCCTCGCTGCCCGGACCGGCAACGAGTAAGACGTTTGAGAAAAAAAGTGAATAGTGAATTGTCAGTTGTGAATCAGGTCGTTTTATTGACTATTCACTTTTGACCACTCACCAACTAATTATAGATGAACATGACCTTATTAGTAATAGACTGGTGGTTTATCCTGGAAAAAGCATTGCTGATCGGTGGCATTATCGGTCTGTCGTTCTTCATTGCCATGTACACTACTTATGCAGAAAGAAAAGTGGCAGCCTGGTTGCAGGACCGCCGCGGGCCCAACAGGGCAGGACCATTTGGCATTTTTCAACCACTGGCAGATGGGGGCAAATTATTCTTTAAGGAAGAGATCATCCCCCTGGCATCCAATAAGTTCTTATTTGTACTTGGCCCGGCATTGGCCATGATAACAGCATTACTGACCAGCACCGTTATTCCCTGGGCAGCACCCTTTCATACAAAAGGCGGCAATGTAATTCCCATGCAGGTGGCGGATGTGGACATGGGAATCCTGATGGTGTTTAGCATTGTAAGCGTTGGGGTGTATGGAATTATGATCGGCGGCTGGGCTTCTAACAACAAATTTTCTTTGATGGCGGCCATACGTGGCGCTTCGCAAATGGTGTCTTATGAACTGCCAATGGGATTGGCATTGATTGCCGTGTTGTTTATGACCGGCTCGCTGCAAATGAGTGAGATCGTAAGACACCAGGTAGAAAATGGCTGGCATGTGCTGTATCAGCCACTTGGATTTATCATAT
>CAYUCU010000087.1:0-16186 GCA_964443345.1 uncultured Chitinophaga sp. | reverse complement strand
ATGATATATAAAAGTGGAAGCACCACCAGCGTCAGGAAAGTAGCTGAGATCAGCCCACCAATCACTACCGTTGCAAGTGGTTTCTGGACTTCTGCACCCGCTCCGGTTGAGACTGCCATCGGGATAAATCCGAGTGCCGCTACTGATGCGGTCATCAGCACTGGTCGAAGCCTGATCTTAGTTCCCTCTAATACTCTTTGAATAACATCTTTCATTCCATCCTTTTCAAGCTGGTTGAATGTGCTGATCAAAACGATCCCATTTAATACAGCTACACCAAATAGTGCAATAAACCCTACACCTGCAGAGATGCTAAAAGGCATTCCACGGATCAATAGAGCAAATACTCCACCAATCGCACTCATAGGAATAGCGGTATAGATCAGTAATGCTTCTTTCATTGATTTGAACGTGAAATAAAGGAGCAAGAAAATTAATGCCAGTGCAACGGGCACGGCAATCTTTAATCTTGCAGATGCCTGCTGGAGGTTCTCAAATGTCCCGCCATAGGTATAATAATAACCAACCGGCAAAATTTTAGCGGCAACTAACTTGTCCTGGATTTCATTAACGACACTGGCAACATCCCTTCCCTTCACATTAAAGCCTACAACAATCCTTCTTTTTCCCTCCTCGCGGCTGATCTGTGCTGGGCCTTCTTTAAAAGAAACCGTTGCTACTTGTGAGAGGGGGATCTGGCTGCCATCAGGCGTGGCAACAAATAGATTACTCACATCATCTATGGAAGTCCGGCTGGTACTATCAAGCCGCACTACCAGGTCAAACTTTCTTTCATTCTCGAAAACCACTCCCGCAGTTTCTCCCGCAAAGGCTGTACTGATCGTGTGATTGATGTCTTCTATATTGAGTCCATAACCAGCGATCCTTGCCCGGTCATATTGGATAGTTATTTGAGGGAGCCCAGTCGTTCTCTCTACTTGCGGTTCTGTTGCACCATCAACGGATTGAACAATTCTAGCCACACGGGGTGCTAATGCTGCTAATGTGTCAATGTTCTCTCCAAATATTTTAATGGCCACGTCCTGTCTAACACCCGTCATTAGTTCATTAAAGCGCATTTGAATTGGCTGCGAGGCTTCAAAGAAAACTCCGGGTATCACTTCCAGTTTTTCCATCATCATTACTGCCAGTTCATTGTAGTCATGTGTCGTGGTCCACTGGCTTTTTGGTTTGAGTTTAATAATAAGGTCCGTTGCTTCTGGCGGCATCGGATCTGTCGGCACTTCGGCGCTACCTGTTTTACCTACCACCATTTCAACTTCCGGGAAAGATTTAATGATGCGACTGGCCTGCATCGAAGTCTCAACACTCTGGGTTAAGGATGTTCCTTGCGGTAGAATACAGTGAAAAGCATAGTCGCCTTCTTGTAATTGCGGAATGAACTCGCCGCCCATTCTTCCAAACAGAAAGATCGTAATTGCCAGTAGACCCACAGCAAAGCTTACCACGGCATACTTCATCTTAATTGCCCAGCGGATAAGCGGCGCATATAATCTTTGGAAAAAATCCATCAGCTTGTCGGAAATATTTCTTTTATGCGCTGCTTTTTTGGAAAGAAATAGTGCAGACATCATTGGGATATAGGTCAGTGACAAGATCAAGGCACCCAGGATGGCAAAACCCACAGTTTGCGCCATTGGCCTGAACATTTTTCCTTCAATTCCTTGCAGCGAAAGAATAGGCAGGTATACAATCAGAATGATGATCTGACCGAATGCGGCAGAGCTCATCATTTTCCTGGCACTGGTTTCGACAGCATCGTCCATCTGCTGCTGGTTGAGTCTATTGCCTATATGTTTGATCGCCAGGTAATGAAGTGTTGCTTCCACAATGATCACCGCTCCATCAACGATCAATCCAAAATCGATGGCTCCCAGACTCATTAGGTTGGCGCTCACACCAAATACATTCATCATTCCGAGTGCAAACAGCATTGAAAGAGGAATGGCTGAGGCTACGATAAGTCCAGCCCTGAAGTTGCCGAGGAACAGCACCAGTACTAATAAAACTATAATGGCTCCTTCAATTAAATTTGTTTTTACAGTATTCACCGAACGGTTAACCAAACTTGTCCTGTCCAAATATGCTTCTACTTCAATATCGCTGGGCAAAGCTTTCTTAATTATCTCCATTTTATCTTTTACACGTTCCACCACGGCTGCACTGTTATTGCCTTTAAGCATCATTACAATTCCGCCTACTACTTCCTTTTCACCGTTGTAGGTCACGGAGCCATATCTCACTGCGTTGCCAAATTTTACTTCTGCAACATCCCGTATCAACACGGGTATGTTGTTTACTTTCTTTACAACAATACTCTCGATGTCTTTCATCGAGCTGATCAGCCCGACTCCCCGGATAAAATAGGCATTGGGTTTTTTATCAATGTAAGCGCCTCCAGTATTTTCATTGTTCTTCTGAAGGGCTGTGAATATTTCAGCAATGGTGACGTTCATGGATTTTAACCGGCCTGGATTTACTGCTACTTCGTATTGTTTTAAAAGTCCCCCGAAGCTGTTAACTTCTGCCACACCAGCTGTTCCATATAGTTGACGGGCTACGATCCAATCCTGCATTGTACGCAGGTCCATTGCTGAATACTTATTCTCCGCGCCTTTTTTTGGATGTATGACATATTGATAGATCTCTCCAAGACCTGTACTAACAGGTGCCAGCTCTGGTGTACCCAAACCTTTTGGAATTTTTTCTTCGGCTTCTTTGAGTTTTTCATTGATGAGCTGCCGGGCAAAATAAATGTCGACATCATCATGGAATACCACAGTGATAACTGAAAGCCCGAACCTTGAAATAGAACGCATTTCTTCCAGGTCCGGAAGGTTGGCCAGACTTTGCTCGATGGGGTATGTTACCAGTTGTTCTGTTTCCTGTGCGGCAAGCGTTGGCGTCAGCGTTATTATCTGCACCTGATTATTGGTTATATCAGGGACAGCATCGACCGGCAATTTACCGGCGCTCCATACACCCCACACGACAAGGGCCAGGGTAAGAAGCCCGATGATGAGCTTGTGCTTAATGCTAAAATGAATTATTCTATTGAGCATAGTAGTAAGGCTATTTAGTCATATGCCTGTAGAAGTGAAATATCCTTTCAGCAATTGCTGCCAGAAGGATAGCACACAACAGTGCTATAACAATGATTTTAATTACTCGTATTCCTAAAGGCTGTTTTGCCTTTTTGGACTTTTTGGTCGTTACCATTTTTGCAATGGTTATAAAATGAGAAAATGCAGTACATGCCTGGTCAGGCTATGCAGCAAAAAAACAAGGGAGTAATTAAGATAGCTTAGGAGGCTGCCAGATATGTGAAACTGGCTGGCTTTGAAAGGAAATGTCGAACAAAGGATATTTAGCGCGACTTGAGAGTTCTAAGTTTTCAGTTTGCGCCTTACCGTAGATTACAGACGTTATCGAAGAAGGACAGCATGAACAGGTACAAAAAGGTGTACAGGCTTCGGACTGGTGGTCATGCTCTTTATGATTATCAGTTGCTGAGATCTTCACTTCAGTCCTGGAGCTACATTCCTGGCTGTCACCGCAAGGGAGACAGGACATATACAATAATGCAAAAGCCAGTATAAAAAAGAATGATTTCACTGGTTGCAAAAATAGCTGGTTATTTCAGAAAATGCTAGTAAATAGGCAGTTAAAATAACAATAGTGTTGCAAAAAAGGATATAACAAGCCTTCTTTCTAATTTCGAAAGAGCTATCCTCCGGATTATAGACTGTTCTGGTTGACCAGCTTGATGCAATTAAGGAATGGTGCTATCCTTAAAATAGCGGTCAACCTCACTGGCGGGGATATAAATTTTTCGAAGTTTTTTTATCGCCCGGATCCTGCTTGTACGCACCAGCTGATCAAATTTTGTCCTTCGAATTTTCACAGCTTCCATAAATTCAATGGCGGTCATGTACCCATAGGGGTGGGTAGGTTTTCTGGAATCAACCTTTATATTTTTTAGTAGTTCCAGAATTTCATTTTGTCCGATTCGGAGTTGATTCCATTCTTCCTCCGGCAGAACAACTAGATTCAAATAATTTCTTTCCATAGCGATTTTTTTTAAAGTTAATCGCTGTCTTTACGCAGGTCCATGAATGTAAAGAAATGTGAGTATGAAGGTTGAATCAGTCTACCTGATCAAAATTTGATCAACCTAGGTTGATCGAACTTCATTCATTCACTTTTATTATTACAATAAATATTTTGAGTTGATAAATGAGAATGAATGGTAAGATTAGTATCTTTACTATAGAGTATTTGAAAGCGTATCACAAGTCAAAAAAACACCAGTTTACGGTTTTGTTTACGGTTTTTAGTTAGTGTTTTGATTCCCAATTAAAAATGAATTCCTGTCGAGGCTACCACCAACCAAAATACCCGCCATATTAGCACAGCCGGTATATTACCACCACCACACTTCCCCTCAACACTTCCCACTCGTTCAAAAGAACAGCATTAATAAACTTATCAATCGTGACCGATGAAAGAAATGACGGAAGATTTTGTTCCCCGCCTCAACCAGTTTACCGAACTGCTGAAAGCGGCCTACCAGCTTCATGCAAAACAGATCAAACAGCTCGGCACCTGGCAAACACAACTGTTGGGTGAAAACGAAAAACTGCGGGAGCAATTAAAAAAACAATACGACGATCAGCACTATAAAAATGCTGCCGCTGCCAATACCGTTGCCAAACACTTGTCCGCAACAGACACCTTCAAAGAAAAAGCAGCGGAGGTTAGGACCGTGTTTCAGCAACTGGTGCAACAGGCCAATGAACAGCTCGGAAGCTTCAGTTCTCATTGGGGCAGCTATATCGAGAACCTCGGCGTGCAATACATGCTCGCCCTGCTGAAAAAGGAGTACCAGGTACATACCACCATCCAGAAATTCAAACGCTGGTGGCACAAAAGCCGCAATGTGGAAATAGACCTGCTGGCGGTAAGCGATACACATGCCTATGTGGTGGAAGTAAAGAACCAGCTGAAAGAAGAGACCTTCAAACAAATGCTGACGATGCTGGAAAAGATCAGGGAAAAAGTGCCCGAGTATGCCCACCTGCAAATACAACCCGTATTTATATGTGTGCATGCAGAAGAAGCCATCATCAATACTACCGTAATGAGCGGGGTGTGGATCATCCGGTACCGGGGTTTTGATACAGATGATCCGAAAGATGAGTTTGAATGGCTGCGAAAGGACGGATAACAGGAAAAGAGAAAATAAACCAGGCTATCCTCTTTCTCTCTTACCCTCTGTGCGACATCTCTCTCATAGACAATAAAGGCCTCGCCCCGAGAGAAAAGAGGAAAAGAGAAAATAAACCAGCTATCCTCTTTCTCTCTTACCCTCTGTGCGACATCCCTCTCATAGACAACAAAGGCCTCGCCCGGAGAAAAAAGAGGAAAAGAGAAAATAATCCAGGCTACCCTCTTTATCTCTTTATCCCCTGTGCGACATCTATCTCATAAACAATAAAAGCCTCGCCCCGGGAGAAAAGAGGAAAAGAGAAAATAAATCAGGCTACCCTCTTTCTCTCTTTATCCTCTGTGCAACACCTCTCACATAAACAATAAAAGCCTCGCCCCGGGAGAAAAGAGGAAAAGAGAAAATAAACCAGGCTATCCTCTTTCTCTCTTTATCCTTTGTGCGACATCTCTCAATATAACTCTGTAGAAAAGAAGGCCCTGCCTGCAGATTATCAAAATTTCATGTTTTAATGAAATACCTGCCGCTTTTGTAGCTAAGAAAATTCCTATCTTGCCTCCATCATGACACTTCCAAAAAGCTCCCGGCTACTGCTATTGGTGGCCCTTTTCGCAATCGCCTCTTGTGGTAAAACACCAGATAATATTATTACACCTCCCCCGCCGCCACCACCACCCCCTCCACCACCACCAACAACGGTACTGGCAGATAATGACCCCATATTATATGGCAACCCTACAGAAGCGCAAACCAATGCCACTTTTTCCACCAACTATTTAAAGAACAGCGTCTATTATAAGATAGGATATAATGAACAGCGGGGCATATCCAACTGGGTGGCCTGGCATTTGCAAAGTGAAGACCTCGGAGGCACACCCCGCCAGGATGATTTCAGGCCCGATACCGATCTGCCAGCCGGTTACTACCAGGTGCAAAACAATTCTTACACCGGCACCAGCTTCGACAGGGGACATAATTGCCCCTCCGGCGACCGCACCTCCACTGTTGCTGCTAACTCATCTACATTTTTAATGACCAATATGTTTCCACAGGCACCCACACTGAACCAGGGCCCCTGGGATGAATTGGAGAATTTTACCCGCACCACACTCGTGGGTGGAAATAAAGAAGCCTATATTTTGGTGGGCAGCTATGGCACCGGGGGGTTCAATTCTGCCGGCACCTATGTTACCACTATTGATGCCGGTCGGGTAACGGTACCGGAAAAAATATGGAAAGTAATACTGGTATTGCCAAAAGGAAACAACGATACCACCCGCATAGACACTACGGCAACGGTGCTTGTGGTAAATATGCCCAACAACAATGCGCTTTACAGCACCAGCGGTGCCGGCCGGGATGCCTGGCGTAACTATATTACAACGGTGGCCAACCTGGAAACAGAAGCCAATGCCAGTGGAAATTATACGCTGAACCTGTTCAAAAGAATTCCGGCAGACATAAGAACTTACCTGAAAGCAAAACGGTACCAGTAGATAATACCCATCCAAAAGCACTTTTTCAACTCTCCCCACTCCCGGCCGTGACTGGAGGATGTCCCGGAATGCCCAAAATCTGCCAAAAACCCCAAAAAACACCCCAAAACCGCTTAATTATCTCATAATCACCCCATTCAAACGACCTGGAACCCGTATCATTGGGCCGGGAACGGCTATCATTGGACCGGAATCCCGTATCATTGGACCAAAAACCTGCCTCATTGACATGCGATACCCCTCTCAACGGACCGGGAACCCGTATCATTGGACCGGGATCCCGTATCATTGGACCAAAAACCTGCCTCATTGACATGTGATACCCCTCTCAAACGACCGGAAACCTCTAGCAATTGACCGGGAACCCTTAGCAATGGACCAAGAACCCTTAACAATCGACCAAGAACCTCAAGCAATTGACCAGGGACCTCAAGCAATTGACCGGGAACCCGTAGCATTGGACTGAGAACCTGTAGCATTAAACTGCGAACCCGTAGCATCGAACCGCAAACCCCTATCACCAAACTGCAAGCCCGTAGCATTGAACTGCAAACCTGTATTTTCAAACCGTAAACCCGTATCACAGAACACTACAAACAAAACAACACAACCACGAACACAGGACTCACTTTTCACTATTCACTTTTAACTATTCATTATTCACAACTATCTTGCAGCATGACCCGCAACGAACGGTACCGTTTTGTTATCGACTACTTCGAACAGCATATGCCTGTCGCAGAAACAGAACTGGCCTTCTCCGATCCCTACCAGTTACTGGTGGCCGTCATTCTTTCCGCACAGTGCACCGACAAACGGGTGAACGCAACCACTCCCGCCATTTTTGAAAAATATCCTGATGTACGATCATTGAGCAAGGCAACAGTAGAAGAACTGTTCCCTTTTATCAAAAGCATTTCTTATCCTAACAATAAAACCAAACATCTTATTGGCATGGCCACCAAAGTGATGGAACAGTTTGATGGAACGATACCGATGACGGTAGAAGAATTAGTACAACTGCCGGGGGTAGGCCGGAAGACCGCCAACGTCATCACGTCTGTTATAGATCAGCAACCGAATATGGCGGTGGATACCCATGTATTCCGCGTCAGCAAAAGAATTGGACTGGTACCACAAACAGCAGCCACTCCATTGGCTGTAGAAAAAGAACTGGTAAAAAATATTCCCGAAACACTTATACATAAAGCCCATCATTGGCTCATCCTGCATGGCCGCTATGTGTGCCTGGCCCGCAACCCCAAATGCGAACAATGCGGCATGCAACAGGCCTGCAGGTATTTTCAAAATAAAATATCCTGATCCTTCCTTCCGGGAGTTGATGCTGAGTAGCGAAGAATATTTCGGGCACACAGCCAGTCCTGTCCTATGCGGGATATGACGCGGGTTGGACGGATGAACACAGATCTCTTACGCTGCTTCGCAGCATAAATTGGATGGACTCCGCCTATAACTAAGTGAAACAGAATAGTAAGTACATCCTAAATACTGCGAAGCAGTATCAATCTGTGTTCATCCGTCCAACCCGTGTCATCCATGTGCTGAAAAATTTTAATAAAAAACATGGCTATACAGCAGAGTTAAGCTGCAGTATATATAAATGATCCTCAAAGACCGGTACAGAAAAAACCCTGCGTAAAATTCTCATCCGGCAACGGGCAACCAGCCAGGCATCAAAAAAATAATCCGGGAAAAATAAAAATTATCCACACAAATCTTCTTTTAGCATAATCCTTGCATATGAACGCTGATTATTTATTCTATGAACCGCCAACTTGTGAGAAACACATTCCAACTACTATACCTTATTTGCCTCCTTGCTCCGGCAACACTCTGTGCACAACTGCCTCCCCGGCACTGGGCTATGCATTACGGTGGCAACAATGTAGATATCCCTTATTCCATAAAATTTACCAGTGATGGCGGCACTATCGTCGTTGGCTACACCGACTCACGAAGCGGTGATGTAAGTCCGCAGCCTTACCGTGACTACTGGGACCTCTGGGTTTTAAAGCTGGATAAATGCGGCGTCATCCAATGGGAAAGATCATTTGGAGGCACCAATTATGAAAGTGCAAGAGATGTGGTGCAAACAGCAGACGGCGGCTACATGGTATTGGGCGAAACCAATTCCACCGATGGCGGAGTTACCTCCGGCTTTGGCGGCACCAAAGATATCTGGCTGTTAAAACTCTCTCCTACCGGAACTCTCGAATGGCAAAAAAGATATGGCGGCTCCGGGTTGGATATCGGCAATCATATTGAACTCACAACGGATGGCGGCTTTTTAATTGCCGCCTCTTCTACTTCTAATGACGGAGATATAAGAGGCAATCACAGCACCGGCACCTATACAGATGGAGTGCTGATAAAAATAAATGCAACCGGCACCCTGCAATGGAGCCGTTGTTTTGGAGGTACAAAAAATGAAGAGCTGTTTGATATAGAGGTCATCAACGGCATCACCTTCCTCGCCGGCTTTACCAATTCCATAGACGGAGATATTCCGCCTAATCAAAAAAACTACGACATGTGGCTGCTGGCAATAGATGCCAGTGGCAATAAGATACTCAGCAAGATATTTGGCGGCTCACAAAATGATGTGGCCTACTGCATGAGCAAAGGTGCCGATGGTTCCTTAACACTCGCCGGCTACACCACTTCCACAGATGGTGATGTAAGCGGCGCCAGGGGCAGCCAGGATTATTGGGTCATCAATGTGGACCAGAGAGGAAAACTCAACTGGCAAAAAGTTCTCGGCGGCACCGATGCCGAATATGCCAAAACCATCATTACAGATGGTACCGGCTATATCATCGGCGGTGTTTCTTATTCCGGTGATGGCGATATTACCGGCGCCCTCGGAGATGGCGATTACTGGACCGTTAAACTCAGCCAGTCAGGCAATGTAGTATGGAAACAAAACTGGGGCGGCCGGGCAAATGATCACCTGCGCTTTATGATCAGCGATCCCGCAAAGAAAGAATATTACCTGGCCGGTGATTCTGAATCAGATGATGGCGACTTCAACACTACCTATGGCGATGCCGATTTTGCCCTTATCAAATTAAAAATGCCGGACTCACTCAGTAAAGATTCTGTGGTTTGTAATATGAGTGCTTTCGTTCCATTCAGCGATACGCTGCAGGATGTGTGCGGGTACGATTCTGCATTTGTAAAATATATTCCCGTTCCGGTAAGCGGTCCGTTTGATAGTATCCGGAAAGCAGATACCATTTTTATTGGTCAGAGTGTAACGCTTCATTCTAATGGCAATGGTACAGTGATATGGAATGCGCACAGCTCACTCAGTTGCACCAATTGTACCGACCCCGTAGCCTCACCACGGATCACCACCATATATACCGCCACCAATACATCACCCGATGGCTGCGAAGTGCCCGACCAGTTTGTCGTTGTGGTACTAAACGATGCCCTCGTAAACATTCCCACCGGGTTTACACCAAATGGTGATGGACGAAATGATCTGTTCGGACCGCTCGGCAAGGTGCCGGAAGGCTACCAGTTGCAGGTATTCAACCGCAATGGCGAGATCGTTTTCAAAAGCACCAGCATGAGCCAGCGATGGAACGGCTATTTCAAAGGAATGCTGCAGCCCTCCAGTGTATTTATTTACCTGGTGGATTATAAAGACCTGCAGAACAAACCGCATCAGCAGAAAGGAACTTTTGTATTGATACGATAATCATTTTTTACTCTTGGTAAACTTTTACTTATGGACAGAAGAGAATTCTTCAAAAATGCCCGGAAAGGAAATTCAGGCAAAAAAGTACAACGCACCCGCAGCGCTGTATTTGCAGGATTGGCCCCTTATACCGGTGCCTGGACAGTAAATGAAGTAACGCACCTGCTGAAGCGAACGATGTTTGGCGCTGCTAAAGCAGACATCGATCACTTCCTCACCCTGTCCCCAGGCGCAGCAGTAGATGAGCTATTGAATAATATAACAACGCCAAGTCCGCCCGTAAGAGACTACGGACTGCTGGAAGATGATGGCGTTTTTTATGATGACCTTGGTGTGGCCATCGGGCAAACATGGGTGAACGATCCCAACATTGCCAGTGCCGTAGAGATAAGAGGACAAATAAATGGCCGTCGTATAGACAGTATGAAAAAATGGTGGGCCGGGCTGATCATCAATCAAACAAGAAGCATCCAGGAAAAAATGGTGCTCTTCTGGCATCATCATTTTTCCGTACAGGAATCAGAAGTGGACAATGCACAGTTCTTATACCGGCATCATGATCTGTTGCGCACTAATATATTAGGAAGTTTTAAAACACTCGTACGGGAAGTAACGATCGACCCTGCTATGCTGGTACATTTGAATGGCTACCTCAACTCCCGCCAGGCACCCGATGAGAATTATGGCCGGGAGCTGCAGGAATTATTTACCATCGGAAAAGGAAATGATTCCCGTTACACAGAAGATGATGTGATCGCAGCAGCAAGAGTATTGACCGGATGGCGGGTAAACAGTATTCCGCTGGGCTCTTACCTGGATGCCGGCTCGCATGATACAGGTTCCAAAACATTCTCTGCCTTCTATAATAACACTACCATCAGCGGCAGCACCAATCCCGACCAGGAACTGGATGCATTGATGGACATGATCTTCAACACCACAGAAGCAGCCCGGTTCATTTGCCGCAAGCTCTACAAATGGTTTGTGTATTATGAGATTGATGATGCCACAGAAACAGATGTCATCATACCAATGGCAGATCTATTGATAAGCAATAACTATGTGGTGAAGCCCGCACTGGAACTGTTGTTCAAAAGCGAACACTTCTTTGATACCATCAACCAGGCCTGTTATATTAAGAACCCCTACGATATCATTGTAGGCACCTTACGGGAATTCAATGTCAGCTTCCCACCTTATACCAATTACACCACAGGTTATCCTTTGTTCTTTTCCATATATCAGAATGCTTCCGACATGCAGCAGCAGTTATTCCAGCCGCCGGATGTAGCAGGATGGCCCTCCTATTACCAGGAGCCGATGCACTATGAACTATGGGTAAACAGTAATTCATTGCCCAAGCGGGCCGACTTTACAGATGCACTGGTAAATGATTCAGTGATCGATGTACGGGCTTTTGCCAATTACTCCAGCAACCCGGCAGATCCCAATCAGCTGATCATTGATGTGACAGCACTGTTGCTGCGCTACCCGTTATCAGCCAATTCCAGGACCTATGTAAAAACAAATTTCCTGACCAATAACACCACCGACGATACGATCTGGACCAATGCCTGGAATTCGAATAACAATGCAGTGATTGATGCATCACTAAAGAATATGTTCCGGTTCCTGATGAACCTCCCCGAGTTTCATCTGTGCTAAATGAACCGCAATACTATCGACTATCGACTATTGACTATCGACTATCGACTTTCGACTAATGACTATCAACTATCGACTTAAAAAAACAACCATGGACAGAAGAAGATTTTTACGCAATACAGTACCGGTGGCAGTTACCATGCCCGCATTACTCAACGGTTTTTCATTCACCGCACAAGGTGCCGAAAGCAACCTGGCCCGTTTGCTCAGTGAAACATTTACTGACACCGACCATGTGTTTGTACTGGTACAGCTCGGTGGTGGTAATGATGGGTTGAACATGGTGATACCATTAGACATCTATGGTAATTATTATAATGCCCGTACCAATGTGGCCATTCCGCAAAGCCAGGTGCTGCGGCTCGATGGGACCGACAAATCCGGTTTGCATCCTGCTATGACAGCCATGCAGAATATGTTCAATGATGGCAAGATGAATATCGTGCAGTCTGTAGGTTATGAAAATCCCAGCTTCTCGCATTTCCGGGATACAGACGTTTGGAACAGTGGTGATACCAGGAGAAACAGAAGAGAAAGGGTAAAGACCGGCTGGATGGGCCGCTATCTCGAAGATGAATTCCCCGGCTATCCCGATGCGTTCCCCAATGCACAAATGCCAGACCCGCTGGCCATACAGATCAGTAACTTCCCCACATTGACAGTGCAGGGTTCTATTTATTCCATGGGCTTATCCATTACGAATCCTGAAAAAATATATTCGTTTGTAAATCCGTTTTCAGATTACCCGCTGAATTCCGTTCCTGCAAATAAAGAATTGAAATTCCTGAGGGTGATCTCAGAAAAAACAAAGATCTATTCAGACATTATAAGAGCGGCCTACCGCAGGTCCGCTACAATGGCTACCTATCCCACTAATAACGGACTGGCAGAGCAATTGAAAATTGTCGCCCGTTTAATAAAAGGAGGGTTGAAGACAAGAGTGTACACCGTTACCATGGGCGGGTTTGACACGCATAAAAGACAAGTGAATGCCAGTGATACCACAACAGGTTCTCATGCTAAGTTATTAAAAGACCTTTCCGGTGGTATCAGCGCCTTTCAGCAAGACCTGGAAATGATGGGACTGGATGACAGAGTAATGGGGATGACCTTTTCTGAATTTGGCCGCCGTATAAAATCCAATGCCAGCCTTGGTACGGACCATGGTGCGGCCGCTCCGCTGATCATGTTTGGTAAACACGCCAAAAAAGGGATACTGGGAACCAGCCCGGGCATTCCGGCCGATATTCAGGTGGTAAATAATATACCATTCCAGTATGATTTCAGAAGTGTATATGCTTCCGTGCTGGAGCAATGGTTCTGTGTAAAACAACCGGCACTGGATGCTATCCTGTTGCAAAACTATCAGCCGCTGCCACTTATTACAGGGCCCTGCGGTGTGAAGGATGATCCGGAAGATACCAATAACGGTTCAGACAACCTGTTGCTGAAAATGTGGCCGAATCCTTATACGATCAATGCTACGATCCAGTTTTCCACTACAGGCGGACATACTATGATACAGCAGATCAATTCGCTGGGACAGGTGGTAAAAGTATTGGCCGACAGGGAATACACAGCCGGCACTTATAATATTGATATCTATAATGACGGGTTGCCTACCGGCGCTTACTTCATCCGCCTGCAGAATAAATCACTGCAAAAAGTGCTGAATGTGCTGAAGATGAATTGAGCTGGCTGACATACCTTTTAGATTCTCACGCAGAGGACGCAGAGAACGCTGGGAAATACAGGGTAAACAATTTACCTGTATTTTATTTCTCAGCGCACCCTGCGCCCTCTGCGTTAAGCCTTCCCTCTGTATTTCCGTATTTCCTCCGCGTCTCTGCGGTAAATTGTATTCTCTGTATTCCCTGTATTTCCCAGCGCACCCTGCGCCCTCTGCGTTAAGCCTTCCCTCTGTATTTCCGTATTTCCTCCGCGCCTCCGCGTCTCTGCGGTAAACTGTATTCTCTGTATTCCCCAGCGCACCCTGCGCCCTCTGCGTTAAGCCTTCCCCCTTTGAAACCCGGTTAATAACCCTATTTGGGCCGTGCACAATTATTTAAAATCTCCAAAGCATTTAATCTAAAATTTTATCCCTATTTTTCCTCTTCCAATTCCCTGATATACCGCAAACCGATCCACTCCCTCTGGCATTTGCCAGGTAATTAATTCTATAAAAGAAAACCTGTTGAGGATGCGTAAATTAATCGTAGTGGCATTGGTGTGCAGCACCGTATTTAATCAACCCCTGAAGGCTCAGTACTATTATTACAACGACAAGTATTATGAAAATGCTGTTGTATTTGAAATAGGCGGCAGTTTTGGCGTGATGAATTCCCTCACCGATCTCGGTGGTAAAAAAGGTATCGGTAAAAACTTTATTAAAGACCTGAGATGGAAAACAGCCAAACCCAGTTTTGGCGTGTTTGTGGCGGCTAATTATTTAGACAAATTATCCGTTCGCCTGGAAGGTACCTTCGGACAGGTGGTTGGTTTTGACAGCATCTTAAAAAAAGTGGCCACCACCACTTCCGGCCGGTATGAAAGAAACCTGAGTTTCAAAAGTAAGATCTCCGAATTCCAGCTGGCGCTGGAAGTACATCCGCTCATGTTCCGGGATTTTGATGATGAAGACCCCCCGCTGCTTTCTCCCTATGGTGTGATAGGCGTGGGCTATTATTCATTCGATCCGCAAGCCAAACTGAACGGGCAATGGTATTCCCTGCAGCCCCTGCATACAGAGGGACAAGGCTTTGCAGAATATCCCGAAAGAAAGAATTACTCACTTACACAGTTCAATATTGCAGCAGGAGCAGGCCTCCGCTACCAGCTGAACCCTTCATTTACTGCCCGGCTGGAATTTGTACACCGGATACTCACCACCGATTACCTCGATGATGTCAGTAACGAAAGCTATATCGATCCGTTGTTATTTAACACCTACCTGTCACCAAACCGGGCAGCTATTGCCCAGCAACTGGCCGACAGAAGAAATGAACTGCCACCCAGTGAGATCAGCAATCCAAATGATCAGCGGGGCGACCCCAAAGACAATGATGCCTTCTTTACCATCCAGCTAAAGATCTCAATGACACTGGGACGGCAAAGAAGATAAAGACAACCATATATTACCAGGATAAAACCCGTTGGGCAATGATCAGCCTGGCGGGTTTTTAGTTTCAACAGGGAGCCGCAGCAGTATCACCCGGGGCCTTATATCCGGCCTATGCAAACAAATGATATTTAGTAGCTTTGTAAGGGCAGTTTGCTGCCAGCTGACAGACCATTAAAAACCTTAACTACATGCAAAACGGCGTTTCTCTGGATGACGATTCCATATTCAACAGTCGCCTTTCCTTCCGGCCGCTGGTGGCAGCGCTGAAAAAAAACATCGCCGAAGGTAATCCCGGCATGCAAAAGTTGTATGGCGAAGTGGTGGCAGAGTTTGATAAACATCCCCATTTGCTGAAGACCATAGATAACCTGGATGTATTATTACCACATAAAGAATTGATCGAAGAATTGCTTTCTGCGGTGTTTCCCCCCACCACGGCCAATTACATGTATGGTATATTATTTCCCTTTAAGAACCAGGCAGTGTATGCCTCCCCGCTTTTTAAGCAAATGCTGGTAAAGCCCGGTTCCAATGAGATCATTATTAATAACAACCCGGTGAACAAGGACCTGTACCGGGAAAAACTGCATTTTGCCTATGGCCTTATCTTAAAAAAATATATGGGGCACAACAGCCCGGACACGTCCCGTTCCATTTATCCCTTTCCGGATGACAGCACCGGGCTGATAAGATATATGGAACTGCGCCTGGATGGCCGCTTCATAGATGTGCACCCGGTGGGTGAAATGCCAAAGATGCCGGAAACCATGCTGGACCAGGTCTTTAACCGCATCCTTTCACTGGAAGAACTGATGTTGCAAATACCATTGGACCAATTTGTCTTTGAAGGGTTGACCGTTATCCGCATCAATGATGTGACCGAACAGGCCGTTATCATGGAAATGAAGAACCGGTTGCTGGACATCAAT
>CAYUCU010000086.1:0-16383 GCA_964443345.1 uncultured Chitinophaga sp. | reverse complement strand
GCCTTGCAGGATTGGTGCCGTGCCACCATCATCGGTCGCCGCACTTTTGGCAAAGGCCTGGTACAGGAACAATATTCATTAAGTGATGGCTCTGCCATACGGCTCACGGTGGCCCGGTATTATACCCCATTGGGCCGCAGCATTCAGCGGTCTTACGAAAAAGGTAAGAAAGTTTATATGGATGATCTGTGGGACCGTTTCAGCAGTGGCGAAATGCTGTCTGCCGATTCATTGAAAGTGCATAACAACGGGCAGCGGTTCACTACCAGCTGCCGTGACACCTTGTTTGGTGGAGATGGTATCACCCCCAACGTCTTTGTTCCTTTCGATACCAGCCATTCACTGCAAAAGATATTCCGGATGGTGACCAATTCTGATTTCAGCAACCTGGTGTACAATTATTATTTGCAAAACAAACAAAAGATTGATCAGTATAAAACTGCGGATGAATACACGGCGGCTTTTAACAGCGATGACCTGTGGAACACCCTGTTGAATAAAGCAAATGATTCTTTCAAACTAAAAACGATGAACGCCGGTGAAAGGAGCATCATACAACAACGGCTGAAAGCATTGCTGGCCCGTTATAAATGGAGAAACTCCGGCTTTTACCAGGTGCTGAATAATGAAGATAAGGTGGTGAAAAAGGCAGTAGAGGTAGTTACTAAATAAAAAGCAGCCCTGTAAGAACAGGACTGCTTCGGATAAGGTGTGTTGCAAAAAGTTTATACTTTGTCTTTATTATCATCCCACCATTTCTTTTCCATTTTATAGGAACCGAACAGCCCGAGACCGCCGCCTATGGCGATCAGGGAGAAGTAAATAGCAGGGTTTTCATCTGTGCGGTGTTTATACACATGCCCGTTAACCGTGTCACTGAAATACTCATGGGGCATAACATACAGGTCCAGCATATAGGCTGCGAATAAACCTGCGCCAGCGCCGATGAGCAGCAAGGCCCATTTCAGGTTCTTATACGGAGCCGGCCGGTTGGCAAACTCTTTTGGGTTCATTCCTTTTTCGATCATCGCCAGGTTCTGGCGGGTTTTCAGGTAATAAATACCGAATATCATTGCAAATCCTCCTGCAAACATGGTGATCGGAATTAAAGCTTCTGCGCCGTGCATAATTGTAGATTTTATTGGTAATTAATTTAATAGCGTTTTGTTCTATGACTACACCGGTTTAACCCGGGTTACAGCCTGAAAGAACTTTTTTGTCTGCCGGCCCTCAGCACAGGGCCTCTTAACCGGCGTACAGAAACTAAGACTACACCCGGAGACAACAGGTTACAGGGCCAATAAAGGGTATTTTAAAAAAACTGCCCGTCCGCCTTTCACCTTTCAGTTTTCGCCTTTCACTATCCACCTCGCTGAATTAAATACGTAACTTGTACTGTAACCTAACCAATTATCATGTAGTCTTACTACCTGAATGTCAACCGGACTGAATGATAATGAAATCATTAGCCAAGTGCTACGTGGTGACCACCAGGCATATGCAGGCCTTGTGAACCGCTATCAGAACTATGTCTTCACCCTTTGCCTCCGCATGGTGAAGACAAGGGAGGATGCAGAAGAAGTGGCGCAGGACGTATTTATTAAAGCTTATAAATACCTGGCAGATTTTAAAGGCGCCTCCAAATTCACCACCTGGCTGTACACCATCGTAAATAATACCGCCATCAGCTTTTTGAGAAAGAAGAAACTGGATGTTCATTCATTGGATAATGATACCGTGTTTGAACTGGCCGACAGCCAGGATTCCGGCATGAGGGCCAATATGGTGGAGCAAAAGTCGAAACTGAGCATGGTACATGAAGCAATAAGATTACTGACCCCGGATGATGCGCAGATCATCACCCTGTTCTACAAAGCGGAACAATCGCTGGATGAAACCGCACGAATACTGGGCATAGAAGTAAATGCAGCCAAAGTACGATTGCACCGGGCCCGAACAAGATTGAAAGAGAAAATGGAAACCCATTTTGCAGAAGAAGTGAGAAATTTAAACTGATCTAAAATAGTAGTGTATGAATACACAACACAACATAGAGGAACGTCTCTGGAATTTTATCGACGGAACTGTTTCCGCTGATGAAAAGACAGTGATTGAGCAGCTGCTGCAACAGGATGCGGAGTGGAAGTCAAAGTACAGTGAGCTGCTGCAGGTAAATGAATTGTTACGCTCCTCCGAACTGGAAGCGCCTTCATTGCGCTTTACCAGGAATGTGATGGAGGAAATATCCAAGCTCCATATCGCCCCGGCCACTAGATCATATATTAATAAAAAGATCATCTGGGGCATTGGCTTTTTCTTTATCGCTATGTTCATCGGGTTTCTTATTTATGGATTTGGACAAATGGTATTCACCACCGGTGAAGAAAGCCGGATATCCAAAGAGATTGGCAAGTTTGACATAAGCAAGTTTTTCAATAACAACTGGATCAACGCCTTTATGATGATCAACGTGGTGATCGGGCTGGTGCTGCTGGATAATTATTTAGGTAATAAGAGGAAGGCTTTTAGAAAAGAAGTGTAGCCTCATGCAGGGGAAAAAAGAATACAAAGCTTCGCCCATAGATAAAGGAGGAATACAGTTCTTTTCTCTTTCTCTCTTTATACTCTGTGCGATTGATCTCTTCTTCTGACTAATTAAAAACGCTTGATGATAATTTAATATCATTAAGTCCGGTCCGCCTCTCCTGTTTGGGAGAGGCTTTTCTTTTCCCACCCGCCATTCGCCCTGCTTCCCACTCCCCGCCATTCCCTACCTTTGCGGAAAGAACAACGCTTGCAATGGATATCAAAAACAACATATTAGAAACGATCGGTAACACTCCCCTGATACGATTAAATAAGATCACCAAAGACCTTCCCTGTACGGTATTAGCAAAAGTGGATTATTTCAATCCGGGCAACTCTATCAAAGACCGCATGGCACTGAAGATGGTGGAAGTAGCAGAAAAAGAAGGCAAGCTGAAACCCGGTGGCACTATCATAGAAGGAACAAGCGGCAACACAGGTATGGGATTAGCACTGGCCGCCGTGGTGAAAGGCTACAAATGTATTTTCGTGACCACCGATAAGCAATCAAAAGAAAAAGCAGATATACTAAAAGCAGTTGGTGCAGAAGTAATTGTTTGTCCCACCAATGTTTTGCCCGAAGACCCAAGAAGCTATTACAGTGTGGCAGCAAGACTGGCGAAGGAAGTGCCCAACTCCTACCACATGAACCAGTATGACAACCTGGCCAACCGCCTGGCGCATTATGAAACTACCGGTCCTGAGATATGGAACCAGACCGACGGAAAGATCACTCACCTCGTTTGCACGGCAGGTACCGGGGGCACCATTACCGGGGCAGCACAATTCCTGAAAGAAAAGAATCCCAACATACAAATTTGGGCGATAGATGTGTACGGCTCGTTACTCACTAAATATTTCCGCACCGGCGAGATCGATATGAATGAAGTACATCCTTATATCAGTGAAGGCTTTGGTGAAGATTTTGTGCCAAAGAATTATGATATGCGTGTGATCGATCATTTTGAACAGGTGACAGATAAAGACGGTGCAGTGATGGCAAGAAAACTGGCCAAGGAAGAAGGATTGTTTTGCGGCTATAGTGCCGGCAGTTGCATCCAGGGCCTGCTACAACTAAAGGACAGACTCAAAAAAGATGACCTTGTGGTTTGCATCTTTCATGATCATGGCAGCCGTTATGTAGGAAAGATCTACAATGACCAATGGATGATCGAACGGGGTTTCCTGGATGTAAAAACATTCCGTGATGTGGTAAGTGCAAGAGGCACTAAACGGCTGATCACTGTGGATCCCTCACAAACAGTGCTGGAGGCGGTAGACCTGATGAAGAAATATGACATTGAACAGATACCCGTTATTAACGGAACAGGTCCTGTTGGCGCTATCAGCGAAGGCGGTTTATTTCAAAAGATATTCAACAATCCTGAAATAAAGCATTCCAAAGTACAGGAAGTGCTCGAACCCTCATTCCCGGTAGTGGCTTTTGATACTCCCGTGGAGAAATTGAGCCACCTTATCAACAAAGAAAACGGGGCAGTGCTGGCCAAAGATGAGGCCGGCAATTTTCATATTGTAACCAAATATGATGTGATACAAGCCCTGGGCAACTAACACAATACCCTTCATACCATCCTTTTTCGGCTGAACCTGTCTGAAACTAAGCTTAACATCGTAGATATACGATATTTTGCTGGTGGTATTTCTTGCATTGCCTATGAGCTGTTTACTATAAAAGGGGTAAAAAGTGTCGTAAAAAACTTCCGTTGTTTTGCTCTATATTATTAATGAAATGCCAATTATGTTTGCTATCCAATTATCCAATACCAAAAGAACAAACCGAAACCCAATCCTAGAGAAACCAGTTAAGATCCAACGTCCAGATTAGAAAACCGTCCAAAGTCCAGAAGATCCTTGAAAACCAAAGTGTCACCGTGTCCAAATCCATGAAAGAAACTAAAAGTCCGGAACCCTCCTGCTAAAGTAATTTAGCAGGAGGCGCGGTGAACTTCACGTTCTTTCACCCCTCTGCCTCCCCTTCTTTTTCATTTGTTTAATTTGCAGCCAAAAGATCCCTTTGGATCAATCTCTCTATGCTTTCCTTTACCGACCAGACCGGCCGCAGTGTTTCTTTATCACACCATCCACAGCGGATCATTTCAGTTGTACCTTCTCAAACAGAACTTTTGTATCATCTCGGCCTTGAGCAGGAAGTAATTGGCATTACCAAATTTTGTATTCACCCGGATACCTGGTTCCGCACCAAAACAAGAGTTGGTGGCACCAAACAATTGAATCCTGATATCATTAAACAACTGCATCCCGATCTTATCATTGCCAACAAGGAAGAGAATGTAAAGGAACAGATCGAAGAACTGTCCGGTGTGGAAAAAGGGTTCCCGGTTTGGATAAGTGATGTAAACAACCTGGAAGATGCCTATGAGATGATCGGGCAGATCGGTCTGATAACAGGTAAATCGCAGCAGGCAAATGAAATCACTGCTCAAATAAAAGAAAACTTCTCTTTACTCCCTATTCACCATTCAGCACTCACCTGCTGCTATCTAATCTGGAAAGACCCTTTCATGACCGTTGGCGGCGATACCTTTATTCATTCCATGCTGCAGGTGGCAGGCTTTGACAATATTTTTAAAACCAGAACAAGATATCCTGAAGTAACGATCGAATCTATAGCCGCTATCAACCCGGCACTGCTCTTTCTTTCTTCAGAGCCTTTCCCTTTCAATCAAAAACATGCTGCTGAACTGCAGGCACAATTACCTGGTACGAAGGTGGTGCTGGTGGATGGTGAATTTTTTAGCTGGTACGGAAGCCGGTTGAGAGAAGCAGCGGGGTATTTTAGTAAGCTGTATGATGAGATAACAGATAAAAGTTAAAAGATAATAGTTCCTTTTCCCGGGAGTTACATTTTCATTTTCCCACATTTCCCCGCAACGCTCTTCCGGAAGCCTCCTAACAGCTGTTCGCATCCTTAATTAAATAAATCATCTATATTAGCGGCGCTTTAACCATGGCCTGCCATTGATCTATTTGCCACTTTTAAAAACAATACTCAATTAATGAAAAAGTACAGAGCCGGTGTGCTGTTCGGAGAAGAACTGCAAGCCCTTTACAATGATGCTAAAGACAACCAGTTTGCCCTTCCCGCGGTGAACACCATTGGCACCAACACTATCAATGCCACTTTAGAGACCGCTGCTAAAGTCAATTCCCCTGTTATCATCCAGTTTTCCAACGGTGGCGCTCAGTTCATTGCCGGTAAAGGAATGCCCAATGATAACCTGCAAGCCAATATTGCCGGTGGTATTTCCGGCGCCCTGCATATTCATAATGTGGCAAAGTACTATGGTGTGCCCGTGGTGCTGCATACCGATCATGCGTCCAAAAAATGGTTGCCCTGGATCAGCGGATTGATTGATGCCGGTGAACAATTTCATAAAGAAAAAAAACAGCCCCTGTTCAGTTCTCATATGCTCGACCTGAGCGAAGAACCGATCGAAGAAAACATTCATACTTCCGTGGAGTATTATAAAAGAATGCACCCGTTGGGGATGAGCATTGAAATAGAGCTCGGCGTTACCGGTGGTGAAGAAGATGGGGTGGACAACAGCGATGTGGAGAACTCAAAACTCTACACCCAACCGGAAGATGTTGCTTATTCCTATAAAGAGCTGAGCAAAGTAGGTTCTATGTTTACTGTTGCTGCTGCATTTGGAAATGTGCATGGTGTGTATAAGCCGGGTAATGTGGAACTGCGCCCGGAGATACTGAACAACAGCCAGGTATTTATTGAAAAAGAATTAAAGACAGGTCCGAAGCCGGTGTATTTTGTATTTCATGGCGGCAGCGGTTCCCCGCAGCACCAGATACGGGAAGCGATCGGCTATGGCGCCATCAAAATGAATATTGATACTGATCTGCAATGGGCTTTCTGGGAAGGCGTATTAAGCAACTATAAAAAATTCGAGGCGTACCTGCAGGGACAACTTGGCAATCCTGAAGGAGAAGACAAGCCCAATAAAAAGCATTACGATCCACGGGTATGGCTGCGCAAAGGTGAAGAAGCGTTTATTAAAAGACTAGAAGTGGCGTTTGAGGATCTGAATTGTATTAACCGAAATTCATAAGAGCAGATAATAGATGATAGTTGATAGATGTTAGATGATAGTGTGCTCAAAACCGGGCACACTTTTCTTTTTGAATGAACCCCAACTATTAGCTGTCATCTGTCATCTTTTACCCTCTCTCCTTGCTTTTGTCAACCAGTCGTTAACTAACCGCTTTCGGACTTGCATTATCATCTGTCATCTAACATCTATCATCTTTTCTCCCCTCTCCTTATCTTTGCCAAACAGTCGTTAGTTAACCACTTTCGGACTTGCATTATCATCTGTCATCTAACATCTATCATCTATTAACTATCTCCTATGGCTTCAAAAAAACTAACTGCACTTCTTGGTGATAAGGCCGAATACTTGCTCAATCATCAGTCCAACACCATTTCAAAGGAGCAACTTCATCTTCCCGGGCCTGATTTTGTGGACCGCATCTGGACCATCAGCGACCGTAACCCGCAAGTGCTGCGCAATTTGCAATCCCTGTATGGCCATGGACGGTTGGCCAACACCGGTTATCTTTCCATTCTGCCGGTGGACCAGGGCATTGAACACAGTGCCGGTGCTTCTTTTGCCAAAAACCCGATCTATTTCGATCCCGAGAATATCATTAAACTGGCAATGGAAGGCGGTTGCAATGCAGTGGCCACTACGTATGGCGGACTGGGTTTTCTTGCACGTAAGTATGCACACAAAATTCCTTTTATTGTTAAGATCAATCATAACGAGTTCCTTACTTATCCTAATAAGTTTGACCAGATACTATTTGCTTCTGTCAAACAAAGCTGGAACCTTGGTGCGGCGGCAGTAGGTGCCACCATCTATTTCGGCAGTGATGAATCTGCCAGGCAGATACAGGAAGTAAGCAAAGCTTTTGAAATGGCCCATGAACTCGGCATGGCCACTATCCTCTGGTGCTATCTCCGCAACCCGGCCTTTAAAACAAAGGAAAAAGATTTTCATGTGTCGGCTGATCTTACAGGGCAGGCCAATCACCTGGGTGTGACCATTGAAGCGGACATCATCAAACAAAAACTGCCGGAGAACAATGGCGGTTATCTTGCATTGAACACCAAAGAATCTGCCTACGGCAAAAATGATAAACGGATTTATGAAGAACTTACTACTGATCATCCGATAGATCTTTGCCGCTACCAGGTGGCGAATTGTTATATGGGCCGTGCCGGTCTGATCAATTCTGGTGGCGCTTCATCCGGTGCCAGTGATATGGCAGAAGCAGTAACCACTGCTGTTATCAATAAAAGGGCCGGTGGTATGGGACTGATCTCCGGTCGCAAAGCATTTCAGCGACCTATGACTGAAGGGGTGGATATCCTGAATGCGATACAGGATGTGTACCTGGATGAAGGGGTGACGGTGGCGTAGGGAAAACAGCATTTCACTAACGACACACACGGATCCTTCCGGGTAAAGCAGTTATTTACCCGGATACGACTGTTATCATTCCGGATACGATTGTTGCTTGCATCATCAATATGGTGTTGCTTCCCGGTGTAGCCGTTATTTTTTACGGAGGTACAGCGGGTTGTTTTGCTCCGGGAGCGGTTGTTTCCCCTTTCACCCTGGTCATTCCAGTTACAACTGCATCGCTTCCAACGACCAGAGATGCGTTTCCAACGACCTGAGATGTTCTTCCAACCACCAGAGATGCGCTTCCAACGACTTGAAAAGTGTTTCCAACGACTTGAAAAGTGCTTCCAACCACTTGAAAAGTGTTTCCAACGAATTGAAAAGTGCTTCCAACGACTTGAAAAGTGCTTCCAACCGAATGAAAAGTGCTTCCAACGACCTGAAAAGTGTTTCCAACCAAATTAAAAGTGCTTCCAACGACCTGAAAAGCGCTTCCAACCGAATGAAAAATGCTTCCAACGGGTCCTCGCATCGCTCCAAGCAGAGGAAGACACCACAGTATCAATTAATTATGAAAAAAATGCGCTTTTTGATGATTTTTGGGCCTTTTCTTATTGGCCTGGATGGCTTTACAGGAAAAATTTCGGAAAAGTAGAACGCATCCGGCTAACGGTTTACTTCAGGTTCCGGCAGCATAAAAAAATTGACTATTTTACACCTCTTTTAATAAACATAACACATGAAATTTTCCGGCATTTTACCCGTCCTGTTTGTAGCAAGCATCATCACCAGTTGCGGCAGCTCATCTTCTGATGAAAGCTCCACACCTGCAACCAATACTACCAGCACACCTGCTGTTACTACTCCTGTTACTACCAATAGTCAACCCACAAGCACACAAACGATACAAACACAACCATCGGTGAATGCAACGGTTCCTGTTCCAAACATTCCGCAAGGTACTGTGCCTGTTAGTGGTAAAGCTGGTTTAAATCCTGCGCATGGTCAGCCCGGTCATCGTTGTGATATTGCCGTGGGTGCACCGTTAGACAGTAAGCCTGCTGCGCAAACCATTACCACCACGCCGCAGCCTGTTGCCAATGCACAGCCTGTTACCGTTAGTAATCCTATTACCATCAATAACCCTGCTGCGACACCTGGTGCAAGACCAAAACCTGTGGCTGCGGGAATGAATCCTGAACATGGTCAGCCCGGCCACCGTTGTGATATTGCTGTGGGCGCACCGCTGAACAGCCCGTCAAATGTTGCCACACCAGCACCATCACCATCAATAGCACCGGCTGCTGCAACCGGTACACAGCAAGCGGTTATTAAACCTACTCCTGTCACACTTACAAATCCCCCGCAAACAGGTACTGCTGCAAATGGATTGAACCCGAAGCATGGTGAGCCGGGACATCGTTGCGACATTGCAGTTGGCGCACCATTGAACAGTAAACCGGGACAGTAATTCCGGTCTGGAATGGACAGCTGAAGTCACGTATAAAATATTTCCGGGACTTCCTACATATCGCTCCAATGGAGCTTAAATACATAACTCTGTCTCAATGTAGTCTACTGATATATCGCCTAGCTGAGGCTAAACGAATGTATTGGCCTCGGAGAGGCGAGATATCAGTAGCGCAAAAAACGATGCGGTGTGATCCCAGCTCCGGAGGAGCGTTATGTAATACATGTCTTCCCGGTGGGACTGGCGGATTCATTATTAAATGATAGTTCTACTGATATTTCCCTCCTGCGGCGTTTATTAAACATAAAAATATTTAATTTGCTGCTTTATGATCTCATACAATCCCAAAGATTGGTTCACTTTTATTTTTCGTTTTCATAAAGCGGATACGTTTCGCCAGTTGTTGCCACTGATCGTTGGTATCTGTATTTATTCCGGCCTTGTTGCCTGGGCTGAAATGTATTACTGGAAACTGTCTGATAATAGTTACCTGCGCAACATCCCGGTGATGCACACCCTGCTGGGTTTTGCTATTTCCATGCTGCTGGTATTCCGTACCAATACTGCTTATGACCGCTGGTGGGAAGGACGTAAGCTCTGGGGCAGTCTTGTAAACAACAGCCGCAACCTGGCAATGAAACTATCGGCCCTTTTGCCGGAGAGTGATAAAGAGAACCGGGCTTTTTTCCGGAAGATAATTCCTGCTTTTGCTTATGCATTACACAATCACCTGCACAAGGAACAAACCCGTACAGAATTGTTTGAAGACAAGGAGCACCCGCCCATTTTTAGCCGGATAGACCACGACAAGCATGTTCCCAACCAGGTGTCGCTTATACTATACCAGCATATTCATCAATTGCATCAGCAGAACAAACTATCGGGTGAGCAACTGCTTTTTCTGAATGCAGAATTGCAATCGTTCGCTGATATTTGCGGAGCTTGTGAACGGATCAAGAACACCCCCATTCCTTTTTCCTATAGTGTGTTCATCAAAAAGTTCATCTTTTTTTATATCATGACCCTTCCCTTTGGTTATGTTTTTCAACTGGGCTTTTACATAATACCGGTGGTGGCTTTTATTTTTTATGTTCTGGCCAGCCTGGAGCTGATAGCCGAAGAAATTGAAGACCCGTTTGGTGGTGATGAGAATGATGTGCCTACGGCAATACTGGCGGGTAATATTCACCGGCAGGTCGCTGAGATCATTTAACTGTCATTACTTTATACTAAAAACAACTTTTTTGGCATAGTCTTCGTTGCTACAGTGAACATTCTGTACTAATTATTGAAACACTATTTATGAACAAGGCCCTTTCGGTGGCGGCAGCCATTTCTTTTCTTATTGTATTGATCCCTTCCTGCAGTAAAGACGGTGGCGGTGGTGGCAGCACCCCTGTACTGGATTGCAATACGGTAACGAATAAGGCCTTTGCAAATGATGTGAATCCCATTATACAATCTTCCTGTGCCATCCCCAACTGTCATGGTACCGGAAGCACCAATGGTCCCGGTCAACTGACCAACTATACAGAGATCTTTAGTGCCCGTACCAATATCCGCTCTGCGGTTTCTTCCGGCAGGATGCCTCAAACCGGCAGCCTGAGTACTTCCCAAAAAAACTCCATCCTTTGCTGGATCGACAGCGGGGCGCCGAATAATTAATGGGGTGAAGGGTGTTGCATAATTTGAACTGGAATACTCCCTGATTCTGAGGCTGTTACCATCTATTCCCAACTTCCTTATATTTGTAACCTAACTACAGGTTATGGCTAAACAATTTGAAGATTTTGACGCAAACCTGGCTGGTGAGGAAGGGAAGACGGAAGAGACAAAGACCAGCTGGTTCAAGCGCATAAAAAAAGGGATCAGTACCAAAACCTCTGAAAAAAAAGAAACCCCTGAAGGCCTTTGGGTAAAATGCCCGGATTGCAATTATATCTGCACCGTAAACGAACTACGGGAATTTTTATTTGTTTGCCCGAAGTGCAATTTCCACCACCGGATCAACAGCAGCGAATATTATGAGATACTGTTCGACAATAATGAGTTCACTGAATTATTCGATAATATCCGCAGCAAGGACTACCTGGAATTTACCGACCTGAAGCCGTACAAAAAAAGGCTGGAAGAAATATGGAGCAAAAGCGACCTGAAAGATTCCATGCGGGTGGCGGTGGGCAAAGTGGGCGGCCATGATATCGTAATTGCCTGTATGGATTTTGAATTCATCGGCGGCTCATTGGGAAGTGTGATGGGAGAAAAATTTTCCCGTGCTGTGGACCATGCCATTTTGAATAAAATGCCTTACATGGTGATCAGTAAAAGTGGCGGCGCCCGGATGATGGAGAGCGCCTTTTCACTGATGCAACTGGCTAAAACAAGTGGTAAACTTTCTCAATTGAGTGATGCAAAGCTTCCCTATATCTCCCTGCTGACTGATCCCACTTTTGGCGGCATCTCTGCTTCTTTTGGTATGCTGGGTGATCTGAATATTGCGGAGCCGGATGCGCTGATCGGTTTTGCAGGACCACGGGTGATCAAAGAAACCATCAAGAAAGATCTGCCGGAAGGTTTTCAGCGAAGCGAATTCATCCTGGAACATGGATTCCTTGATTTCATTGTACCCCGAAAAGAATTGAAGAATAAACTGGCAACGGTGCTGGGTTTATTCAAGAATTAAAATGCTTAAACTATTATCATCCGCTATTGTTTTTTTCATACGCCTGCTAAACATTACTGTTTCGAAGGGTTCTCTTATGTCCATAAAGTCGGAACCGGGGTTTAGCAGGAATGACTATGTTACTTCCGTTTTTGGTTTTTTTTTGGCATACTCAATAAAGAAAAAGAATTGTTTAACGTCTTCAGGTTCCGGATTAAAAATCTGTAAATGGAAATAAAGAACCGTTCCGTCTTTCACGAATTTTTCATAGATGCAAAATATGAAGCAGGGATGGTATTGCTGGGAACGGAAGTAAAATCCTTGCGGGCCGGGCGGGCCAGCTTCAACGACAGCTATTGCCTGCTGCACAAAGGAGAGGTCTGGTTAAAATCCCTGCACATTGCTGAATACACCCATGGTACGGTGAATAATCATGATCCGTTGCGTGACCGTAAATTGTTGCTGGAAAAAAGGGAGATCAAAAAGATCGAAGCCAGGCTGAAGGAAAAAGGATACACCTTAGTTCCCCTGCGGATCTATTTCACCGAAAAACGGTTTGCCAAAATAGAGATCGGCCTGGCCAAAGGCAAGAAACTGCATGATAAGCGGGAGAGCATTAAACAAAAGGATGTGGAAAGAGAAATGCGGCGCTATGTTAAATAAAACTGTGTAAAACTTCGTTCTGATCGGGAATGATTTTTGACGATATTACTGACGCATGAAAAACGGAATCGTACTTCTTTTACTGCTCCTTTCACTTCACTCCTGGTCCCAGTCCGTATTTGGGTACTGGTACGGCAATGCGAACGTAAAAACCAACAACTCTGCAAATAATTACCTGGTAGAACTGGTATTACAACCCGAAAAAGCCCATGTAAAAGGCCTGATGAATTATTTCTTTAAGAACAGCTACCGAAGCATACAGGTAAAAGGAAACTATAATGCCAGCACCCGGCAACTAACCCTGTATGATGTGCCGGTGATCTATTACGGCTCCATCCACAATTTTGAAGTGGACTGCATCATGAACATGCAGGCCACCTTGCGGGTATCACAGGCCGGATCCAACCTGGTGGGTTCATTCATATCCTATGATGATAATAAATACACCTGCCGGAGTATCAATTTCAATCTTTCACTGAATGCGGATATCAGTAAAAAAGATTCGGTGCTGAAAGCCATCAGTGAATTCAAAGAAGAATACCAGGTGTGGAAACCTGCAGTGGAAGATACATTGGTTGCCGTAAATGTAACCCCGCGGAAAGTGGTGAACTATGTGACGGAAAAACAATTTACTGAAAGGGAGAATGTGGTGATCAATGAAATAGAAGTGGAATCTGATTCGCTGCTGGTGAATGTGTATGATAATGGCGAGATTGACGGCGATATCATTTCACTGTTCTATAATAAACAGCTAATCTTATACAACCAGAAGCTTACACACAAATCCATCAAACTAAACCTGCGGCTTGATCCTTTACAGGCGGTGAATGATATTTCCATGTTTGCAGAAAATCTGGGACTGATCCCGCCGAATACGGCCTTAATGACCATTACGGATGGGAAGAACAAGTATGAGATAAAAGTGTCGAGCAGCCTGGAAAAGAATGCGACTATCCGGATCAAGAGGAAACAGAACGGAATCAAGTAACCACAGGAACCTGTTATTAAAACAGTTCCGGTTGGTTTGTTTCTTTTCCTTTCACCCATTCTATCTCTGTTGACTTACTGTAATCGGCCAACTTGCTTCCCACTGTTCTGTATCCCGTTACCTCTGCGATCTTTGTGATCTTCAGTTTTCCTTTTCGTATCTGTGCACCCCTGCCTTGTTGCATGGCGAGTACGGGTTCCTCAGCGGTGGTAACGGCCTCCACATAATTCCCTTCTCCTTCTTTGATGAACAGGAATTTATTCTTTAATGTGGTGGTCTCTATCTTAAACCGCTTGGCCATGAATTGTTTGGTCTTCATATCCACATAAATGGCCGTTACGATTTTATCGGGATTGAATTTCTCAATAAAGATCACTTTCTCAGAATCCAGCTTTTGGGTCAGCTCCTGGTCGGTCACTTCATAATTTCCATCGCTGTACACTACCAGTATTTTATCCTCGCCATCAAACATTCCGAGGAACTGTCCTTTCTCATCAGTATTGAGTCTCCCAAACTGATCATCATACCAGAGTTTTTTTCCGGCAATGGTGGACACCCCGGCTTCTTTTAGCCGCACGCCGTCTGATTTGATAGGATACTTGGTTATCGTATTCCCCATGCTATTGCGTCCCTTGATCTCCAGTTCGGCGAAATTAAATTCCAGTTCTTTTATCCGGGCCTTGCTTCCGGGTGTCAATACGATCTTCACCACTTCTGCTTCGCCATTGGGCCAGGCCCTGAAATAATGAATCTTGCTGTTCTCATCCCCTTTGGTGAGGTCATATTCTTTATCTCTTGTTACCCCGGTCACGTTGAACCGTTTGGCAAAGCTTTTTTTGCTTTTGCCATCCATATAGATCATATTATAGGTAGTACGTTCATCATTCTTCTGAAAGACGGCGGCATGAATAATGTCTTTGCCGATAAAGGTCTTGTCGGACACTTTCACCACTTTCATAATGCCCCGTTTGGCAAAAACGATGATATCATCGAGATCAGAACATTCAAACAGGAATTCGTCTTTCTTCAAACCGGTTCCTATAAAGCCTTCTTCCCGGTTCACATAGAGTTTGGTATTGGCAATGGCCACACTCTTTGCCTCGATCACTTCAAATTGTTTGATCTCTGTTTTCCGTTCCCGGCCCTTACCATATTTTTTCAGCAGGTTCTCATAATAAGCCACAGCATAATCAACCAGGTTGCTGATATCATGTTTCACTTGTTTGATATCCGCTTCCAGTCCTTTTATTTGGTCGTTGAGTTCATCAATGTCAAGCTTATATATCCGGCGAACGGGCTTTTCGGTCAGTTTTATAATATCTTCCCGGGTAATATCTCTTTTTAATTGCTTTTTAAAAGGGACGAATGCTTTGTCAATTCCTTCCAGCACTTTATCCCAGGTCTCATGTTTCTTTTCCAGCTCCTTATATATCTTTTCCTCAAAGAATATTTTTTCAAGGGAGGTGTAATGCCATTTTTCCAGCAGCTCATTCAGTTTGATCTTCAGTTCCTGTTCCAGCAGATCTTTGGTCTTATCAACAGAAAGTTTCAATAATTCCTGTACGCCGAGAAACTGCGGCTTATGATTTACGATCACACAGGCATTGGGAGAAATAGAAATCTCGCAGTCGGTGAATTTATACAGGGCATCAATGGTAATATCAGGAGAAATACCGGGTGCCAGGTCCACCTGTATCTCCACATCCGCAGCAGTATTGTCTGTTACTTTTTTGATCTTGATCTTTCCCTGGTCGTTGGCTTTTACAATAGACTCCATCAGCTGTGTGGTGGTAACGCCGTAGGGCACACTTCTTATTGCCAGTGTTTTTTTATCTGCTTCCTCAATATGGGCCCTTACTTTTATTTTACCTCCCCGTTTGCCCAGGTTATAATCCGTCACATCTACCATGCCTCCCGTTTGAAAATCGGGAAACAATTCAAACCGCCGTCCTCTCAGATGCTTTATTGCCGCATCGATGAGTTCACAGAAATTATGCGGGAGTATTTTTGTTGATAATCCAACAGCGATCCCATCTGCACCCTGTGCCAGCAGTAATGGGAACTTCATTGGCAGTGTTACCGGTTCGTTTTTGCGACCATCATAACTTAGCTGCCATTCGGTTGTTTTATTATTAAAGGCTACTTCCAGGGCAAATTTGCTCAGTCTTGCCTCTATATAACGGGCAGCTGCGGCATCATCACCAGTGCGCACATCGCCCCAGTTACCCTGTGTATCTATCAGCAGGTCTTTTTGTCCCAGGTTTACCAATGCATCACCAATACTGGCATCACCATGCGGGTGGTATTGCATGGCCTGGCCGATAATGTTGGCCACTTTATTATACCGGCCATCATCCATCTCTTTCATGGCATGAAGGATGCGGCGCTGTACCGGTTTTAATCCATCTTCTATTGCCGGCACGGCACGTTCCAGTATTACATAGGAGGCGTAGTCCAGAAACCAGGTTTGGTACTGGCCACTCAGCCCGCCCACATTATTGGTAACATCCAATGCTTTGTTTTTTGCTGCACTCATTGTTTATTTCTT